>CALRVA020000105.1:0-9425 GCA_943371495.1 Archangium gephyra
CTATTTCTCGGCCCACTTTGATACGGTGGAGCCCACCGAAGGTCTGGTGATTGGCGAGCGCGACGGCGTGCTCTACACCGAAAGCGACACCATCCTCGGCGCTGACGACAAGGCGGGCATGGCCGCGATCATTGAAGCGCTGCGCGTGATGAACGAGACGGGCGAAGAGCATGGTGATGTGGTGCTTCTTCTACCGGTGGCCGAAGAGATTGGCCTGAAAGGGGCCGGAGCGCTGGATATCCAGTCGCTTGATCTCGACTTCGGCTACGTGCTGGACACGGGCCCGCCAGTGGGCACCTATGTAAACCGCACCGCCACCCACGACAAGCTCGACATCACGGTCATCGGCAAGCCAGCCCACGCGGGCAAGCACCCCGAAGACGGCATCAACGCTTTGTGCGTGGCGGCCGATGCCATCAGTCAGCTCAAGATCGGTCGCGTTGGCCCCGAAACGACGAGCAACCTGGGCATCGTAAGCGGCGGCACCGGCACCAATGTGGTGATGCCGAGCGTGACTATCAAGGCCGAGGCCCGCAGTACCAGCGTGGAAGAACTGGACGCCACCGTGGGCGAGATGATGCGCGCCTTTGAAGATGCCGCCCGCCGATGGGGCGCCAAGGTGAAGATTGATCACGTGCGCCACTACGACTCGTACTTGATCCCAGAAGACAGCACGGTGGTGCAGGTGGGCCAGCAGGCGGCGCGGAAACTGGGCTTCACGGGCGACCTCCGCACGACCCTCGGCGGCAGCGACGCCAACCAGTTCAACACCAAGGGCGTGCCCAGCATTGTCATGGCCACGGGCATGGAGGACATCCACACTCACGACGAGCATGTGTCCATTGAAAGCCTGGTCCAGAACACGGAATTGGTGATGGAAATCATCCGGACCGTTCGCGAAATGAAGCGATGAGAGTAACATACGCAACAGCAGGGGCGACCCTGCCAATTACGCGAGGAAATCACGGATGAAGAACGTGGCAAGAATGGGGCTGGTCGCCGCTTTGGCGGTGGGTGTTCTGGCTCCGGCAATGGCTCAATATAGCAAGCCGTCGGGTCTCTCGGTGAAGGGCGGTTTGTTCTTCCCCATTAGCAACGAAGCCAAGAACGCAGCCGGTTCGGACTGGTTTGGCTTTGGTGTGGACTACGAACTGGGCAACCTGTTCAATGTCAAGTCGGACGGGGAAGTCGAAAGCACTTTCCACCTGTCCCTGGACTACTACGGCGATGGCGACTTTAGCCAAGTGCCGGTGATGCTGAACTACCGCGGTCGCCAGAAGAATATCTACTGGGTCATCGGTGGTGGTCTCGGTTTTGTGCGCACGCCCAAGCCGGGCGGCGGCACGACGACCAACGAAGAGTTCGCCTACAACTTTGCTTTGGGCTACAACTTCAACCAGGGCACTACGCCGTACTTCATCGAAGCTCGGTTCCTGGGTTCCAACGAAGAGCGACTGAACGGTTTCGGCCTCTACGCCGGCCTCCGGTTCTAAGGCTCATCACCTCGAAGACCCTCCGTCGTGCCGTTTTTCGCGGCCAACGGAGGGACTTTTTTTAACGTACTGAACTTTGGTCATGCGATTGCGTCTTCCCCTGATCATGGGCACTGATGCGCAGGCCCGAACGTGGAGCCCCTGCATGAAACATGACGCCACGGCCGAAGCGGCTTTGGTTTCCGCTTGTCGTCGGCGGGATGACGCTGCGTTTGGTCGGTTGATTGATCTGTACCAGGCCCGAATTTACGGGTTTGTGAAGCGGATGGTCCACGATGCCGAGGACGCCCAAGACCTGACGCAAGAGGTTTTCATCCGCGCTTACCAAGGTCTGGACCGATTTGACGGACGCGCTTCGCTGCGCACATGGCTGTTTCGCATCGCGACCAACTTGTGCATTGACCGCTCACGACGCCAGACGAATGCCCTGGAGATCGTGCCCCCGGTGGAAGGTGAAGAGTGGGACAACACCCCCGATCACCGCTGGGACCCGGAAGCGGCCATGCTTTCCAGCGAGTTTAATGATGTAGTGGAGACGGCGCTGGCCCAAATGAGCGAAAAGCTCCGGGTGGTGCTCCTGCTCCACGATCGCGAAGATATGGCCTACGAGGAGATTGCGGCGACGATGTCGTTGCCCGTAGGGACGGTGAAGAGCCGCCTCTTTTTGGCCCGAGAGTCTTTGCAAAAGACACTGAAGCAATACATGGGAGCCCAGGGGGTTCAGTCGTGAATCAAGATTGGCGAGAGAAGATTGAGCAAGAAGCGGAATTGACGCTGGCGGAAGCAGTGGTGCTGGACGAAGAGATCGAGCGCCTGGAGCCCGTCCGTAATGCACTGCGCGATCTGCCGTCGGATGAACTGAGCCTGCAGTGGCGCAGCCAACTGAACGAGCGCCTGGCCGCCGAGGCCAAGCCCGCGGCTCCGCGCCGAAACGTCTTTACCCTGTGGCCGGTGGCCGTCTCCGGGGTGGCCGCGTGTGCCCTGGCCGTGGCGTTGTTCATGCCGCGCGGGGGCTCCTCGGCGGCAACGGGAACGGTAAGCCGGACGGAAACGAGCGTGGAGGCGCGTTTGGTGCGATCGCACGAAGAGTTCCAGAACGCCCGCGATCTCGGGGTGGGGGCGCCGGCCACGCCGGTTGTGGCTCCGCCTTCGTCAGGAGGATTCGATTGGTCAACGCTCGAACAGGGCTCTTAACCCTAGTGGCGCTGGCCGGTGCGGCGACTTCGTTCGCTCAGCCTGCGCCCCCGCGCTACCCGGCGGAAATTAGCCGTTATCTGCAATTGCAATCCCGTGCGAAGGCCGCCGGGATTCGTGAAGTCACCTTGATGGTGGATGGCCAGATGCGAACCTTTAAGGAGCGGGTGCTCAAGCGCGGTCTCAGCATGCGGATCGAGTTTGCCGATGGCCCGAACGCAGGTTCGTTTACGGTGGAATCCGGGGGGCGACGGTTCTTTGTGAACCCGGGCCGCCGCGAAGCGCGCACCATGGCGCCGATGGGAGCGAGCTTTGCCCCGGCGTCCTTAATGTCCCGCCTTCAGGGCCGAGAGGGACGCTGGCAAAAGTCCACCGGGGGGGACATTGCCGGAGCCAGTACCGTCCGGTGGGATGTTTTTGATAGCCGCAATCGAATCATGCAGAAGTTCTGGGTGGAGCCGAGTAATGGCCTCATCCTCAAGCGCCAGATCTTCGATGAGAATGGCCGCGTGGCCGGTGGGTTTGAATTCAAGGCCGTCGAGTTTGATGTCGAAATGGCACCCGAGCTGTTTTCGGTACCCGCAGGATTTCGAGTCATTCGGCCGGTCGAAGAGCTAAAAGCCGCCTGCCAACGCGCGGCGCTCACCCCGGTGATTCTCGACCCCGCTTTGGGCTACAACCTCGATGCCATTCGGGTGCTGAGCGCCCAGCAAGGGGCAGGCATTGTGATGTCGGTTTACGCCGACGAAACCACCCAACTCAGCCTTTACATCATGAAGCAGCCCCTGAATGCCGAGCGACTCCGTCGCTTGACCGGCCAGAGATTGAAGTTCTACTCCTGGCAACTGGGGGGACAGCACCTCACCTTAATTGGGGCTTTGCCCGAAGAGGAACTGGCCCGGTTGGCCCGGTCGGCGCGAACTCAGCAACGCTAAACGGTGCTGGCCCGTCATAATACATAACGGTGCAACGCGCCCCAGCTACACGCGTCAAGTCCAACTCCGCGCCGGAGCAAGCCCGGCCGCGCAAATGGACTCGGAAGAGAGCCTTCAAGTCCGCTTTCTTGGTCTTGTGGGGCGTGCTGGCGGCGGTCATTGCCGCGGGTTCCCTTTACTTCTGGACCAAGCTGGAGCAAGCCAATGCGATGGTGCCGCAGCTGCCATCCATCATCCAGAAGACCATTACAGGTCCTTCGGAAATCCTGGCCGCTGATGGTTCGGTGTTGTTCCGCGTAGCGGCCGAATACCGCGAGCCGGTGGCCTACGGCGACGTTCCGCAGCATGTGATTGACGCCACGCTCGCCGCCGAGGACAAGCGATTCTTTACGCACGACGGCGTGGACTCCATCGCCATGATGCGTGTGCTCTGGGTGACCGCGATCAACGGCCGATCGACGCAAGGGGGTTCGACGATCACCATGCAGCTGGCCAAGCGCGTCTTCTCGGGGTCCGAGAAAACCCTGGAGCGCAAGGTCCAAGACATCTCGCTCGCTCTCATGATGGAGCGGAGTATGTCTAAGGAGCAAATCCTTGGCCTATACTTAAACCAAGTCTTTTATGGCAATGGCGCGTACGGCATTTCCGCCGCCGCCGACGTCTACTTTGGCAAGTCTCTCAAGGATTTGACCATTGGCGAGGCCGCCATGCTCTCCCGCCTGGTGCGCCGCCCGAGCCAAGAGAACCCCTTCCGCAACCCCGAGATTGCCAAGCAAAACCGCGACGTGGTGCTCAGCATCATGTTGGAAGAGAAGTTCATCACCAAGGCCGAGTACGACAAGGCGATCAAGGAGCCGATCAAGCTCGCCAAGAGCGCCAAGACGGAGGTCAATCGCGATAAGAAGTTCCCATTCTTTGTGGACTACGTCCTGGCCGAAATCGACAAGAAGTACCCCGACATTGACCTCGCTCGGGGCGGATATCGCGTCGAAACCACCCTCGATCCCAAGGTCCAGGCCATTATTGACGCCGAAATCGAGCGCACGATTAGTCGCTATCGCCGACTGCGCGTGACGACCGCCGCCTTTGTGGTGGTGGATAAGTCGGGCCGCATCGTGGGTATGTGCGGCGGCGGCAACTACGAGCGCAACCAGTTCAACGTCGCCTTCCAAGGGCGACGCCAGCCGGGTTCGGCCTTCAAGCCGTTCGTCTATGCGGCGGGGTTCGAAACAGGCGCCCTCAGCCCGAACGGAACCGTCAGCAACGACCCCTACTACATCAAGGTGGGCGGACGCCGCAAAAAGGTGTCCGGCGGGGGCAGCGGGGGCCGAGTTTCAGTGTCCAGTGCGCTGGCGCAGTCTATCAACTCGCCCGCGATGTGGGCAATTGAAGAAGTCGGAGCCCGCAACGTCGTCAAGTACGCCAAGAGCACGTTCGGGTTCACCAGTGACCTCCCGGCGGTGCCTTCGCTGGCGCTGGGGACTGGCGAAGTTTCGATGCTGGAGATGGCGGGCGGCTACTCCGTCTTCCAGTCCGGCGGCGACCGCTACACCCCTTACGGCATTGTCCGCATTGTAGGGCCGGACGGCACCACGCTCGCGCGTTCCACCGGCCAAAAGTTCAACCGTGTGATGAGCACCGCCTCGGCCACCGGGATGGATGCACTTCTGCGTACGGTGGTCACCAGCGGAACGGCCAAGTCGGCCAGCTACGTGGTGAACGCCCGAGGCAAGACGGGAACCACCAACAGCCACAAGGACGCCTGGTTTGCGGGCTACACCGATCAGTACATTGGCATCGGCTGGATTGGCAACGATGTGCCGAACCCCAGCGGGAATCCTCCGTTCGTCTCCGGCACCATGGCCGGCGTCTTTGGTGGTGAAGTGACCGCCCCGATGTGGGCTCGCATCATGTCGAAGGTTCAGGACATTTATCCGGAGCCGCGCCGCCAAATTCGCGCCATCGGCCGGGTGATTGAGGAGCCCGACGAGGAAGAAGAGGAAGAGGACACCACCCACATTGATGCGGATGACAATGACCGCACGACCCCGGAAACCACGGGGCCGGTTGTTGCGCCTCCGATCAATGAAGGGAATCCCGAAAGCGGCACCACCGGTAGCACGGGTGGCGGCGACGGCCTGACGGTGGAGCCGGTGAAGGATCCGCCTGCCAACGACCCGCCCAAGACGAAGCCCAAAGATCCGCCTGCGCAGGGCGGTGGCGATGGCGGCGGTGACCTGATTTCGGTGGAAGTGTGCGCGGATAGCAACGCCCGGGCTAGTGTCTATTGCCCCGAACGGCGTCGCATTAAGGTGCCTCGCGACCAAGCGCCCCGAGGGCGGTGTCCGCTCCACGGACCGCACTAAAGCGACATGTCGGTGATCCGGGCCCCTCGCCACGTCCCGTACGATCTTCGCCAGTTGATCGTACCGGTCGGGGTTGCCGCCTTCTTTGTTTTCTACTTCTTCCGGCTGTGGTTTTTGCAGGTGGCCGAGGCCGAATCCTTGCGCGACCAAGGCGCCCGATCACGCGAGACCAAGGTCGAGCAACTCGCACCGCGCGGCGAGATTCTGGACCGCAAAGGGCAGCTTTTGGCCGGGGTCCGTCCGAATCTGGTGCTGATGGCCGTGCCCAGCAAGCTTCGGAAAGATGAAGCTTTGAGGCAAAGAGTCGCCGATTTGGCGGGCATGTCTCTTAAGGACCTGGACGCCCGACTCAAGCGCATCACCAGCCCACCGGATCTGCCGACGGTGTTGCTCCGTGATATCAACATCAAGGCTGCCACCCGGATTGCCGAGGCCGAACATCTTTACGACGGTTTGAGTGTCAAGACGCTGCCTATGCGCTACTACCCGGACACCAAGACCCTTGCCCACGTGCTGGGCTGGGTGTGGGTGCCGACGGAGGACATTGATAAGGAGCTCAAGGCCGAGGGTATCACGCCCGCCAGCTTTGTGGGGCGCGAGGGCATCGAGCGCGAATATGAAAAGGTCTTGATGGGCAAGGCCGGCTCGGAGCGCTTGCAGCTTGACTCGCGCCGCCGCCCCATTGCCAGCCTTCCTTCCGATCACCCTCAGCCCGGCAACGACCTCATTTTGGGCATTGATGGGGACCTGCAGGCGCATGCCACCAAGCTTCTGGCGGGTCGGCGCGGCGCCATCGTGGCTTTGGATCCGCGATCCGGGGATGTGCTGGCGATGGTCAGTGCCCCGGGCTTTGATGTGGCCGCCTATGAAGGCGGTATCCCCCAGGATACGTGGGATGCCCTCCAGAATGACCCCGGTAAACCGCTTTACTTCCGCCCCACGCAGGGCACCTATCAGCCCGGCTCCACATTCAAGATTCTAACCACCTTAGCGGCGCTCAAAAAGGGAGTCTTTGACGCGAATCGCCCGGCCTACTGCAATGGGGGCTATCAAATGGGACGCCGCCGATTCCGATGCTTAGGCGTCCACGGGTCGGTGACCTTCAACCGCGCGATGCAGAAGTCGTGCAACGCTTACTTTGCCGATTTGGCCGTGAAGGCGGGCTACGAAGCGATGTGTGACGCCGCGGAGGAACTGCACTTCGGCACCCGCTTGGGGCTGGACTTCGACCGGGAAGGACGCGGTGTGGTGCCGAACCCTGAGTGGTGGGGCAAGGTCAGTAACCGCCCGTTCTCGCGCGGCGACTTGGTGAATATGGGCTGCGGCCAGGGAGAGCTCCTGGTCACTCCGCTTCAAATGGCCAGCCTGATTGCCACAGTCGCCAATGATGGGAAGCAGATGCGCCCTCGGTTTGTTCGGGCCATCCGGGATGCGAACGGCAAGGTAACGCCCGTCGAACCGGAAGTCATCGGGGAGATCGCAGCGTCGCCGGAGTTCTGGTCCATCATGAAGAACTCACTCGAGGCCGTGGTTTCGGGCGGCACGGCCCGCGGTGGTCGCATTCAGGGCATCACCATGGCGGGGAAGACGGGCAGCGCAGAAAACGCCCACGGCCCTCTCACGCACTCATGGTTTGTGGCCTACGCCCCCGCCGATAACCCGCAAATTGCGATTGCGGTGATGGCTGAAAACGCCGGCCACGGCGGCACGGTGGCCGTGCCGATGGCCAGCAGCGTCATCCGCAAGTACCTTGAAAGAGACCCGCCCAAGCCGGCGGGGCAAGCTGAACAAGCCGGTCAGTCCAACTCAAACGCGCCGAAGATCGAAGTCTCCGATCCGCTGCCGATTGTCAACTGATTGCGCTTTGCCATATCGGCTCGCTCTTCTTCAATGGCCACCGCCTCGTCCCGTTTGGTGCGCGCGGACCGAAGCGATTCGCCCGCGATCACGGCATCCTCATCGCCCCCGGCGAGAGACTTGAGATAAGGCACCGTCTTCTCGGCGTATTCCCGATAGATCGTCAGCGCCTGGCCGTACAGTTCGTACTGCCGAGCCGGCTCGGCGGCGGCCCGGGCGAGCACCACATAGGCTTTTGCGTGTTCCGTAGGCACGAGTTCGGGCAGGGCGCGCAGAGTGTTGGGGGCGGCCTTGGCCATTTCCACCATGGTTTCGGCCGTCTGGCGAGCGTCTTCGTCCATGCCGGCTTCTTGTTGCAGATCTAGGATGAGGCCGAGCGTATCCAGGTTGGCGGGGTCCAGTGCGCGGGCGCGCTCCAGAGTTTGCAGGGCGGGTTCCACCCCCACCGAAGCCAATTGTTCACGGGCCAGCAGGCGCATGTTGCGGGTGCTGGGCAGCACGCTCACGGCGTTGCGCGCATGGGCCAGGGCTTGGTCGCGGTCCACCTGGGCGGACAGGTTCCACAGTTCGCCGTCAATCTTGGCCTGCTGGGCCAGGGCCACCACGTCCTCGCGACTGGTGGGGGTCATCGGCGAGTTGATGATGAGAGCCGCCTGGAGTCGCTTCCACTCCAAGTTGGCCGTCCAAAGCGAGATGAGAATGGGGGTGACCCCCAGGGCAATAAGCGCCGACCAGCGCTGGGGGTGCCCCACGGGCTCGGGATTCGATCCATCGGCACTCACGGCCAGCCACAGGCCGGCTAGTGCCCAAAACAGCCACAGCGAGCCGAAGAACGACCAGTTGGATTCCACCATGCCGTTCGCGACCACCGCGGCCATCGCGCCAAAGAGACACGCGTGCAGGATCTGCCGTTCGGCGGACTGAGCGCGGGCGCCCCGGAAGCCGTGCCGGGCCGCCATGACACCAACGGCCAAGAAGAGTCCCAGCGCCAGCACGCCACCTTCCACCTGCAAGTGGAGCAGGTTTTGGTGGGGGTTGTGAGTCTGCGCGACCTGCATGGGCTTGCCGCTGAGATAGCGGAACGAGCCGAGTCCTTGCCCCATCGGGGCTTCCCGGCTCAGGGCCATCGCGGTGCGCCATAGGTTGCTGCGCACGCCGGTGCTTTGCTCTTGCGCCGCGCCGATGCGCCCAGTGGGGGCCGCGCCGGGCTTCGCGCTCTGGCTATTGGTGAGGGCAAAACCCAGCAGCACCGCCAAGACCAGCGGCACCAGGGCGGCCAGCCCCGCCCGCCCCTGGCGGTAGGCAAACAGCAGCCCCGCCGCGATCACCAGACCCGCCCCCGCCGCCAGCAGCCCGCCTCGGCTCTGGGTAAGCAAAAGCGCCAGCACCAAGGGCAAGATCAACACCGCGCTCAGCAGGTTGAGAGGGCGAGGAAGGATCAGACTGAGCCCCACGGCGAGCGGGATGCCGGCGGCAAAGATCACGGCCGCCGCGTTGGGGTTCTGGTATCCGGCAAAGATGCGCCAGGTTGGGTCAATGGCGCGCATGTCGCCGTATTCCATCGCCCCGCGCAGGCTCAT
>CALRVA020000106.1:0-9398 GCA_943371495.1 Archangium gephyra
CGAGCCCCGATCTGCCGGCGACCGGGAGACCGGGCGCGGGAGCCACGGGTGCACCCCGAACCGGCGGCACGCCGGGTGGCAATCGTCAGGGCGGCGGAGCACCCGGGGCCAACGCTCCGCGCAGCACGGCCGTGGCCGACCAAGTTTTGAAGCCCGGCATGAGTGCCACCTGCGAGTTCATCCAGATCGAGATCAAGGACGTGCTCCTGGTGCCGCAACAAGCGGTGCAGCGGGAAGAAGGCAAGACTTACGTGCGTGTGAAGTCGAGCGACCCGATGAAGCCTGAGCGACGAGAGATCAAGTTGGGCGAGTTGGGCAACGATGGCTACCAAGTTCTGGAAGGCCTGAAGGAAGGCGAAGAAGTCGTGATTGCGGAGATCAACCTCCAGCAGCTTCGCGAACGCCAAGAGCGCATTGAGCAACAGCAACAAGGTGGCGGCTTCACAGCCGGTGCCGGTGGACAAGGACCGCAACGGCGATGATGATCTTCGAAACCCTCGATATGGCCATTCGGGCCGTGGCCGCGAACAAGCTCCGGTCCGCGCTCACCATGCTGGGCGTGATTATCGGTGTGGGTTCGGTCATCGCCATGATTGGCATCGGCGAAGGCACCAAGCGCAAGTCGCTTGAGCAACTGGAGATCATGGGCTCGAACCGCATATCGGTGATGCCGGACTGGGGGCGAGGGCGCGGGGGCGACAACAACGACAGCACGTTGCGGCTTTCCGACGTGGAACGCATCGAGCAGATGGTGCCCCACGTGCAGCTCATCACTCCGGTGGTCCGGGGTCGCGGGGGCAACTCAGGCACAGTGAAGTTTGGCGGCAACACGCACCGCACTAACGTGATCGGCGCGCGGCCGGAGATTCAGATCATTGAAAACGCCCGCAAAATGATCGAGGGCGGCTTCTATTCGCAGGAAGACGAGATCATGCAAAACCGTGTGGCCGTGCTCGGCTTCGAGGTTTACAACCGTCTTTACGAAGGCGAAAACGCCGTGGGGACAACCATCCGTATTGGCGACCAGCCGTTTGAGGTGGTGGGCGTGGTGGATTACAAGGGCGGCTCGGGCATGATGAACCCCGACGACCAGGTGTACATCCCGTTCAACACGGCGGCGTACCGCCTGCTGGGTACCCGCGACCGAATTAGCTACATCACGGCGCAGGCCATCAATAGCGACCTGATGAACGTGACCCTGGACGACATCACCAAGGTGCTTTATTCCACGCGGCGCAATGCCTCGGGGGAAGCTCTCTTCCGCGTGTTTAACCAAGCCGAGTCGCTGGAAGCGATTCAGACGCAGTCGCGATTGCTCTCGTTGCTGCTGGCCGGGATCGCCTCGGTCTCGCTGCTCGTCGGGGGCATCGGCATCATGAACATCATGCTGGTGTCGGTCACCGAGCGAACGAAGGAAATCGGCCTAAGAAAGGCCATCGGCGCAACGCGCGGCAGCATTCTCTCGCAGTTCCTGATGGAAAGCGTGGTGATGTGTCTGCTCGGGGGGCTCCTCGGCATCATCCTGGGGCAACTGGGCGTTCGGTTTGTGGCCGGGCTGCTGCAGGTGCCGCCGGTGATTGACCAGACCGCGATTCTCAGTGCCTTCGGATTTGCATCCGTTGTGGGAGTTTTCTTTGGCCTGTATCCGGCCATTCGAGCGAGTAACCTGCAACCGATCGAGGCCCTCCGGCACGAGTAAGCCCCGCTAACCCATTAGGATCGTTCATGAACACCGTCATCAAAGTCGAAAATCTGGCCAAGCGCTACGAAATGGGGGACATGATTGTCCACGCGCTTCGGGAGGTCTCCGTGGAGATTCAGGAAGGCG
The DNA here is from genome assembly GCA_943371495.1 of Archangium gephyra. Classification (GTDB taxonomy): domain Bacteria; phylum Armatimonadota; class Fimbriimonadia; order Fimbriimonadales; family Fimbriimonadaceae; genus JAHBTC01. The sequence goes on from CALRVA020000106.1 coordinate 1,829, forward strand.
AGTTTGTGGCGATCATGGGGCCGTCCGGTTCGGGCAAGTCCACGTTCATGAACATTCTGGGTTGCTTGGACCGGCCGAGTGGCGGGCAGTACTTCTTGGATAACCAAGAGGTCTCTCAGCTCAACGACAACGCCCTGGCGGAGATTCGAAACAAGTACATCGGGTTCGTTTTCCAGAACTACAACCTCCTGCCCCGCACCACCGCGATGAAGAATGTGGAGCTCCCTCTTCTCTACGCGGGGGTGAAGGATCGTTCCACCCAGGCCAAGATCGCCTTGGAGCGAGTAGGGCTGGGCCAGCGCCTGGACCACAAGCCGAACGAACTCTCCGGGGGCCAACAGCAGCGCGTGGCCATTGCGCGGGCCATCGTCACGGACCCCGTGATGATCCTGGGCGACGAGCCGACCGGGAACTTGGATAGCCGCACGGGCGAGGAGATCATGGCCTTGTTCCAAGAGCTCAACCGCGCGGGCAAGACGGTGGTCATCGTGACGCACGAAGAAGAAGTGGCGCACCACTGCAAGCGGATCCTCCGGTTCCGCGACGGACGAATCCTCAAGGACGAGACGGTGGAGAACCCGGTGGATGCCCGCGATGTGCTGGCTTCTATGCCGCTTCCGGAAGACGCGGTTCCCACGTCATAAGCTCAAGGGACAAGGTTTAGCTCATCCCCCGCACAAGTAGGGGGGTAAAGAGAAACTTACGACCTGCCAAATCTCTCAGTAGGGAGCCAATGAGGAAACGGAGTTTGTCTCCCTTACGGGGAGACTACATTGAAGGAAAGGACATTCGAAGACGAACAACGTCTTGAACTGTTTCGCATAGACGATGCCGACCGACGCGCCCTGCGCAGCCTGCGCGGCCTGATCGGACGGCGTATGAACGAGATCGTGGATGCGTTCTACGACCACCTGGGCAAGTTTGACGAGGCCATTGACGTGATTGAAGACGCGGGCTCGTCGGTCGAACGCTTGAAGAAGACCAACCCGGTCTACTTTGAGACACTGCTGGAAGGCAAGTTCGATAGTGCCTACTTCGAAAGCCGTTCGCATATCGGGGCGGTGCACGCACGGATCGGACTCTCGCCGCAGTGGTTCTTCGGCGCGATGTCCACCTACTACCAAGTGATCACGCGGCGCATTGTGCAGGCGTATTGGTGGAAGCCCTGGCACCTCAACCGTGCGCTGACGGCGCTGCAGAAGGGGTTCAACCTCGACCAGTCGCTGATCCTGGAAGCGTACGTGAAGTACGGCTTTGTCGCAGAGTTTGAAGACGTGGTCGGCAAGAGCACGGATATTAGCGGTGTTCTCTCGGCCAGCGGTTCGCAATTGCGCGAAGTCGCGGTGGAGGCTGGTTCGGGCCTGCAAGACTTGGCCCTGGTGACGGAGCAACTGGGCGAAACCGCCACCAATGCCGCCATGGTGGCCAACGAAGCGCAGGAGAGCATGCGGCGCATTTCGCGGTCGGGCGTGAGCCTGGACCAAGGTGCCAAGCGCATGGAGGATGTGGTTCGCACGGCCGTGGTGGCCCTGGAGAACTTGGACACCAGCATGAGCCAGATCATTCAGCACGGAGCGATTTGGACGCAGCTGAAGGAGCGCGTGGAAGTGCTGGCCCGGGTGAAGGATGCGGTGCTTTTGACCTCGGAAGGGGTGAAAGAAGTGCACGAGCAGGCCGACAAGGTGAGCGACATTGTGCGCACGATTGAGGAGATTTCGGACCAGACGAACCTGCTGGCGCTGAACGCCGCCATCGAAGCCGCCCGAGCGGGCGAGAACGGCCGAGGATTTGCCGTGGTGGCCGACGAAGTGCGCAAGCTGGCCGAGCACACGGCCCGGCAGACGCAAGAGATTCAGGAGCTGATTGAGGTCATGCTGACGAAGAGTGCCGCGACCCGCAAGGCGATGATGACGACCGAGGACGACGTGCAAGACGTGGCGGAATTGACGGGCGAGGCGACGGTGGCGCTCTCGAAGATTGCCGACCTAGGCGAAGGCGCAGCCACTCGGCAGACTGAACTGCACGAAGCCATGAGCACGGTGCAGCAGGTGTTGGCGGAGAACTTATCGCTGATCAGCACGGTCTCGCAGGAGATTTCGTCGGCGGAGGGCTCGCTGGATCACCTCGCGGCGATTGCCGAGGAGAACTCGGCCTCGACCGAAGAGATGAGTGCCTCGGCGCAGGTGCTGAGCGCGCAGGTGCAGCAGGTTTCGGCCAGCGCGATGCTGGTGGAAGACCAGATCGAGAACCTCGGGGAAGTGGTTGTGCTTTCGCGCCGAGTGATCGAGAAAGCCAGCGCGTAGTTACAGCCCAAATATCGGAACGCGGCAATAGCCCTTGACCGCGTTCCCTCCTCGCGCCGACCCAGGTAGAGACTTCGTAGGAGAGTACGAACGTGTCCACCGGGTCGGTTTTGCTTTGGTTCCGCAACGATTTGCGGGTTCACGATCATGGGCTCCTTGCCCAGGCGGCGGCAAAAGGGCACCCGGTGGTGGCCCTCTTCGTGTGGGAAGAAGCCTGGATGCGCCCCACTTCTTTGGGGTGGCCGCGCATGGGGGCGCACCGGGTGCGGTTCTTGGCCGAGACGCTGGCGGACTTGCGGGATCAGCTCGCGGAGTGGGGCGTGACCTTGCGAGTGCGATTTGGCGACCCCGAGGCCATTGTGGCGGAAGAAGCGGCCCGGTGGGAAGTGCAGCAGGTGTGGGCGCACACCGAGCCCGCCTGGGACGAGGTGCAACTGGAGAAGCGTCTGGCCCTTCGGCTGCGGCGGCAAGGCGTGTGGGTGCAGTTTTCCTCCGCCGACACCCTGCACCACCGGGATGACTTGCCCTTTGCGGTGCCGGCACTGCCCCGGGTGTTCACGCAGTACCGCTCGCGGGTGGAGAAGTCGGTGCGCGTGCGGGCAGAGGCCGCCGGGGATGACGGGCTGGTGGGGTTGAAGTGCGAGCCGGCGTGGGAGGTGCCGCTGGTGCCGCAGGAGGCGGCGGGGCGATATGTGGGCGGCGAGCAGGTGGGCTTGGCGCGGCTGGACCACTACCTGTGGCAGACCGACCGGTTGGCGGTTTACAAGCAGACCCGGAATGGCCTGCTGAACGAGGATGACAGCAGCAAGTTCTCGCCGTGGCTGGCGTGCGGGGCGTTGTCGCCGCGCCGGGTGTGGTACGAGGTGAAGCGCTACGAGCAGGAGCGCGGGGCGAACGAGAGCACCTATTGGCTGGGGTTTGAACTGCTGTGGCGGGATTTCTTCCACTGGTCGGCACGGGCGCACGGGCGGGATCTCTTTTTGGACGGGGGGATCCGGCAGGCACGGGTGGCGTGGCGACGGGACCGCGATGACTTTGAGCGGTGGCGCACGGGGACGACGGGCTACGCGCTGGTGGATGCGTGCATGCGAGAACTGGCGGCCACGGGTTACATGAGCAATCGGGGGCGGCAGGTGGTGGCCTCGTTCTTGGTGAAGACGCTGGGGATGGACTGGAGGTGGGGGGCGCGGTGGTTCGAATCCCAGCTCGTGGATTACGACCCGGCGAGCAACTACGGCAACTGGCAATACGTGGCGGGGATTGGGCACGATCCGGTGCCGTTCCGGGTGTTTGATGTGGAGAAGCAGGCGCGCACCTATGACCGTGACGGGGCATTTGTACGGCGGTGGGGGCCGAAGGCGCCCACCCTGCCGATGGTGGATTTTGCCACGGCAACGGCGGAAGTGCGCGAGCGGTATCGGCGCGCCGGCCTGCCGGTGTGAGCCCTCGGGGCGGAGCGGAGTTATCCCCGCGTCTTTTGAAAAATAGTAGATAATAGTCTACTAATCACTAGGCGGGATGCGCATAATAGTAGACGTAAGTCTATATGATAGTCAGCCTCTTTCGCCCGGGCTTTTACGCGGCCGAACATGACCCGGCCGTGCCGACCGTGATCTTTGACGGAGACACGGTGCGCGACGCCACCCCCGCCGCCCTGCAGCGGGGTGTGCAAGTGGGTGGGGGGCTGGCCGATGCGAAGGCGATCTTGCGGGAGGATGGCCAATACGTGGCGGTGGATATGGCCCAGGCGCGGCGGCGGGCGGCCACCTGGTGGCGGGCGCTGCTGGCCTACAGTGACCTGATTGTGGTGCGCAGCCCGGCGGAGGCCCTGGTGGACCTGCGCGCCCACCCCGACCCGCGCGAGGTGGCGGGGGAGATGGCGCGGGCGGTGCGGCGGTCGGGGCCGGGGGGCGTGGCCATGGGACTGGCCAGGGCAGCCTGGATGGCGGATGCCGTGCGCGTGGAGGTGCCCCCGGATGCCCTGGACCTGGGGGTTTACGGCGGCGGCGAGGTGGAGGCGAGCGAACTGGCACGCTGGCCCGTGGACTGGCTGACGGAGCTGACGACCGAAGAGCGTGACCGCTTGAAGCTGCTGGGCTACCGGCGGCTGGGGGTGGTGGCGCAACTGCCCCTGCCCGCGCTGACCCGCGCGGTGGGCAAACGCGCCTGGTGGGTGCAACAACTGGCACAGGGGGCGGACCCCGGCGCGCTGAAACCCAACTACCCGCCGGAGGCTTACACCGAAAGGTGGGATTTCGGGGCCGGGTGCGAGGACCGCATGGCGCTGGAACTGGCCGGGGATGAGATGGCGCACCGCCTAGCCCTGCGCCTGGCGCGACACGACCGCATGGCCAGCACCCTGTGGCTGACGATGACCAACGAGGAGGGGCAGACCGTGACGTACCGGCGGCAACTGGCGAAGCCGGTGGCGCAGGCGCACCCGTTGCGCGTGTTCTACCGGCAAGTGGTGGACCGGGGGCTGCCGTGGCCGCCGGTGCGCGCCACGCTCTCTTTGCCTCGATTGCAGGGGGCGAAGCGGGTGCAGAGGCAAATCGACCAAATGGTGGGTTCATCCGAGCGGCAGGATGCCGCCGAGACGGCCCGGGCGCGGGTGGTGGCCGCGATGGGCGTGGGCACCATCAAGCGGGCGTGCGAGATTGAGATCAGTCGGCGCGAGCGGTGGCTGCGCCAGTGGAGTGACGCGATTGGCTGGTCGTGAGATCTTGGCGCGGTGGCGCGAGGTGGGCGCGTGGTGGGAAGGCGAAGTGCCGCGCGAGGTGCTGCGCTGGCGCGACCACCGCGGACGCGTGCACGAGGACATCACGCCGCTTTCGCGGCTCGTGAGTGGAGCTCCGCCGGTGGCGCTGGACGTGGACCCTTACGCGCACCGGGAGGATGTGCTGCTGCGCCCCCGCAAGACCCGCGACGAGAAAGTGCGGCGGGCCAACGGAATGATCCGGGAGCCGGTGTATCCGCAGTACCAGAGCGGGGCGACGGACTACACACTGCTGCACGCCGTCTCGGGCTACTCCTTTGGGCGGAGCGTGATGTTTGCCACCGAGATCGCGCGGCGGGCGGCGCAGGTGGGCATCCCTTCGGCGCTGCTGGCCGACCGGATGTCGCTGGCGGGGGTGGTGGAGTTTGCGCGGGATGCGCGGCAGTGCGGGGTCAAGCCGCTGATTGGCACCACGATCGAGATGGAGGAGGGCGGTGACCTGGTGCTGGTGGCGATGACGCCGACGGGCTACCGTTCGCTTTCGCACCTCGTCACCCAGTGCCATTTGCGGCATCCGCGCCTGTATCCGCTGGGGTCACGGTCGCTTTTGGCGGAATACACCCAGGACGTGCTGGTGCTCACCGGGGGGAGCGCGGGGTGGGTGGACCGGCCCCTGCAGGCCGGGAATTTGCAAGAAGCGGAAGACCGACTGAACCAATTGGTGAAACTCTACGGGCGGGAGCGGGTGTTTGTGCAAGTGGAGCGCACGTTTGAACCCTGGGAGTGGAACTGCAGCTACCGCCTGTTGCAACTCGCCGAGGCCCTGGGGGTGACGCCGGTGGCGGGCGGGCCGGTGACGCACGCGGAGTTGGACCAGTTTCCGGCGCAGGATGTGGCCCTGTGCAGCGCGACCCTGGCCACGGTAGAAGAGCTCTTCGGGCGCAAACCCACGCGCCACCCGGACCAGCCCCAACCCCGCCCCCGTCCCCTGCGCGCGCTGAACGCCGAGCGCTACCTGTGCCCGCCGGCGGAGATGCTGACGCGCTACCAAGATCGCCCCGACCTAGTGGCCAACACGCATCGCGTGGCGGAGATGTGCGACGACGACCTATTACCTCGGCGCACGGAATTGCCGCCCATGGCCGCCGACGAGAGCCAAGCCCTGCGGGCGGCGGTGATGAGCGGGGCGGCGCTGCGGCACACCAACCCCACCAAGGCCCTGCACCGGCGGCTGAATGGGGAACTGGACCGCATCATCCGGCTGGGGTTTGCGGGGCACTTTCTCATGGCCGCCGACCTGGTGCGGTGGGCGGGCGACCAGGGCATCTTGCTGAGCGGGCGGGGGTCGGTGGTGGATTGCGCGGTGGCGTACTGCCTCGGCATAAGCCGCATTGATGCCTACACGCACCGCTTGCACTTCGATCGTTTCTTGCCGGATGACGGGAGTAAGCGCCCGGATATTGACATGGATTTTGAGGCGCACCGGCGCGATGACGTGCGCAACTACATGATCCACCAGTACGGGGTGGACCACGTGGCGACGATCGCGGCCTTCGGTGCTTACGGCACGCGCGGCATCCTGCGGGAGGTGGGCAAGGCGTTGGGTTTGCCCGCCGATGCCATCGGCTTTATTGCCAAGCGCGTGCACGGGGGGATTGATCCCGAGCGACTGGCGCACAACCTGAGCGAACGTCCTGAACTACGAGACAGTGGCATTTCCACCGAAAGGTTAGAGTGGGTGTTCCGCCTCTCCACGGTGCTGGCGGATGTCCCGCGCAATATCCGGGCGCACTCTTCGGGTGTCATTGTCTCCCGCCGGCCGCTGGCAGACACGGTGCCGGTGCAGTGGTCGGCAGGGGACCAGGAAGATGGCAACCTGCGCATCATCCAGTGGGATAAGCGCAGCGCCAAGCACTACTTCGATAAGTTCGACATTCTGTGCCTGCGCGGGCAGGATGTGCTCTCCGGCACGCAGGAGCGGGTGCGCCTGCAGCACCTGGATTTCCGGGTGGAGAACCTGCCACTGGACGACCCCCACACCTACCAAGCCATGCGCAGTGGGGAACTGGTGGGCATCCCGCAATCGGCTTCGCCCGCTATGCGGCAAGCCCACATGCGGCTGCAAACGATGAACCTAACGGACGCGAGCCTGGTGCAGGCGGGCATCCGCCCGGGGGTGGGGGGCGCGGTGAAGATCAACGAGCTGATTGGCCGCCGCCGGGGCACCAAGAGCTACCAGCTCAGCCACGCGGATTTTGAGCGCATCCTGGGCAACACCTACGGCATCTTGGTGTTCCAAGAGCAAGTGGACCAACTGCTGCAGGTGTTCTGCGGGTGCAGCAGCGGCGAGGCGGAGGAGATCCGGGAGGAGATCCACAAGCGGCGGCGCGAGGATTACGGGCAGGTGTTGCGGCCCCAGCTCATCCAGCGGGCGGTGGACCGGGGCTACACCGAGGCGGTGGCGGCCGAAGCGGTGGATATGGCGGCGGGGTTTCGGGGGTACGGCTTTGCGCAAGGGCACGCGCTGGCCTTTGCTGAGATTTCGGTGCGC
>CALRVA020000107.1:0-9396 GCA_943371495.1 Archangium gephyra
ACCTGCGGCCCATGCGTCACATCCCGGGGGCGTTGCTAGCGTTCCGGGCTTCCTGTGCCCGGCAGGTGGGGCCGCAGCCCGAGACCGGCCTGAAGTACGACATTTTTGAAGATGCCTGGCGCGGCCGCCGCGCCCACAAGCTGGGATGGAAGGCAGCCTACGTGGAATCCCCGCCCATCACCATGATCGCCTTTGAGGACGACGAAACTTACCTCGCGCAAAAGGCGGCGGATATTCAGTCCGGGCGCGCGATTCAAGAATCCGTGCTGGCCGATGCCGGACTGCAAGATCCGCTGAGCTGGCGCCTGCGCCGTCTCATCGCCCGGTTGCGCGGCCGAGCCAAAGACTAGAACGCAAAACGTACCGCTCAAACAAGCTCGAATAGGCTCGCGGGTAGCCTTGGGTCATGAGTTCATTTGCGGAGTTCAGTCGGCATAAACAGGCTTCTGCAATTCGACGAGCCCTGGAGGGGATTGTCGACGCCTCCAGCGTCCGCTTGGTCTTGCACGGGTTCAATTCAACGTACCGAGTCCAAGTCGGCGAGCATGATCTAGCTGTCCGTCTCAACATCAACTCACGGCGCACCTTGCCGATGGTCCAGGGCGAAGTGGATTTCATCCAACAAGCCCAAAAGCAGGGTGTTCGCGTGCCCCACCCCGTTCCCATTTTTGAGGGCTCACCTATAACCACCACGCGGGTAGAGGGTTTAGATCATGAAGTGCCCGTGGTGGCTTATGCCTGGATGCCGGGCCGCTCTCCCAGCGATGCCTGCGCGCCGGCCACCTTGTTCAAGGTTGGCGCACTCATGGCGAGTCTGCAGCAAGCGACGAAGGGCTGGCAGACAGCAAACACCCGCCAGCGGCCCACCTATCAGGAAGTCCTGGACGGCCAACCCTGGCGGATGACCACACCTGCCGCCACGGAGGTCAGAGAACGAGCCGATGCAGTGATCAAGTCGCTGGGTCAGCCTCAACTGGTTCACTTTGACTTGCATCTCAGCAACGTGAAACTCCACCAAGGCGCGCTCACGGTCTTTGACTTTGACGATTCCGTGTGGAGTCATCCGGCCGTGGACGCCGCCCAGTCCCTGTTCTACTTCCGGCGAGGGAAGCAAGCTCAACAAGCCGAGACTGCCTTCTGGCAAGGATTCGGCATGGCGGTCGAAGATTTGGGCATCGACCGGGAAACCCTGGAGCTGTTGATCGCCGCCCGCGCCGTGTTGCTGGCCAACGAGGTGCTAGGTTCCGTGAGTCAGGAACTCACCCAAATGGCCCCGGCGTACGCCGAGGTCACCGAGCGGCGACTGCAACACTATCTGGACACCGGCATCTACGACCCCAAAGTTGCCAAGATGAACTAGGAATCGCCAAATCCGGGTCGATGGTTAGCCTTTCCGGCCCGGGTAGGCGAGCAAGGCCGCTTCCAGGCAGTCCATGGCTTGGTTCAGGTCGTGGTTGTTCAGCACGTAAGCAATGCGCACCTCGTCGCGGCCCAGGCCGGGCGTGCGATAGAACCCGCTGGCGGGGGCCATCTGCACGGTCGCGTTGTTGTGGCTGAACTCCTCCAGAATCCAAAGACAGAAGGCGTCCGCATCCTGCACCGGGAGCCGCACCGTGGCGTAGAACGCGCCCTCAATATCGGGGCAAAGCACCCCGGGCATCGCCCGGAGGCGGCGCACCAAGGTATCGCGGCGCGAACGATATTCTTCGCGGGTGGCCTCGGTGTAGCTATCGGGGGCGTTCAACGCCCCGATCAAGCCGATCTGCTCCAGCGTGGGCGAGGAAAGCCGCGCCTGCGCATACCGGAGGGCCGCATCGAGCAGGGCTTCGTTCTTCGTCACCAAGAAGCCTACGCGCGCCCCGCACAACGAATAGCGCTTGCTGGCGCTATCCACCATCACGGCGTGCTGCTCCATGCCTTCCAGTTGCAGCACCGACTTCACGGGCTTGTCCGTGTAGTTAAAATCGCGATACACCTCGTCGCCGATCAGATAAAGGTCGTGTTTGAGAGCCAGCGCGCGCAGCTCTTCCAGTTGCTGGTCATCAAAGATGGTGCCCGTGGGGTTGCCCGGGTTGCAGATGAGAATCGCCTTGGTGCGCGGACCAATCCGCTCGGCAAAGGCCTCCGAACTCGGAAGGCGGAAGTTGTCCTCAATCCGCGTGGTCAGCGGCACCACGTTCACATCGGTGATCGCCGAGAAACCGATGTAATTGGCGTACATGGGCTCCGGCACAATGATCTCGTCGCCCGGGTTCATGGCACCCACCATGATCATCTGGAGGGCTTCGCTACCGCTGGTGGTGACCTGAATGTGCTGCGGGCCCACGTCAATGCCCCGACGCTGGTAGACCTCGGCCGCCTTCTCGCGCAGCTCCATCAGCCCGGCGGAGTGGGCGTACGCCAGGTGGTCGCCTTGATATCCTCGCACGGCATCCCAGAACTCCTGCGGGCTGGCCACATCCGGCTGGCCAATGTTGAGCTGGAAAACCGTGCGGCCCGCCGCGCGGGCGCGGTCGGCGGCCCCCGCCAGCTTGCGGATCGGCGAGGCCGGGAGGCTGGCCCCTCGGGGCGAAATCGAAGGCATACAGCTATCGTACTCTCCCCTGCTACTGGGCGCGGGGGCGGCCCGCCCGTAATTTTGCGAGTGATAGATTTGCGGGCAATCGGGTAGGGTCAAAAAGAAGGAGTTCAATATGAAAACCTACGCAATTGCATTTGGTCTGCTCGTGACTTCGGTGGCCTCGGCCACAACAACCGTCGTAGCACCTAACGTGAGAGACACCGTAGAGGGCAGCGGCACGTTCTCGGCATTCTCGACGACAACCGGTCGCCGATACATGTTGCTCATCAATTCGTCGGAACTCACGGGCTTGGTGGGGATGAACTTGACTGGCTTTTCCCTTCGATTGAATGGAAGTACCACGGCACCTGCCTGGCCGCCCGCTGGGTACACGCACCCGTTTTTCGACGTTAAGCTCAGTGAAGGCGTGACTCCATCTGCGCGTTCGCTCACGTTTGCCAGCAACGTGGTCGGTTCACAAACCGACGTGCGAACTGGAAGCTTGACATTGGCCGCGGGCTCGTTCACCAATGGGGGTTCGCCCAATGCCTTTGGTCCGATGATCGCATTCGATACGCCCTACCTGTACACCGGTGGGCACCTGGCTGTGGATATGTATTACGGCGCAAACACCTCGGGCGCGTCCCCTTCCTTTGATGCACTCACCCAAAGCAGCGATCCGCTGGCCAACACGCTTATTGGCGGGACATGGGGTTCGTATAGCACGACCACCGGATTGCCCCCAACGACCGGCGGTAACGCGAACCCGTTTGTGACGCAATGGCATGCCGAAGCGGTGCCCGAGCCGTTCAGCATGGTCGCCATGGGCGCCGGATTGCTGGCCCTGGCCCGACGCCGCCGCCGCGCCTAGCCGCGCACGGATTGACCTCCCGACCTCTGCTCGCTATGGCTGGGGCCGGGAGGCTGACCCCTCGGGGCGAAATCGAAGGAATATAGCATGCGCCTACTCCCTTGCTCTCAGCCGTGTCTATAGCCCCGGTCAGATGTTCACTGAGGCTCGAACCGAAGTACCGACCTGACAAAAATGATGGCATCTTCGGTTTACCATTGCACTAACGCGATGGACCATCGTAACATAAGGTTTTTGAGAGGACAATGAAACTTATCGTACTGGCCTGTGGCCTTCTGTCGTTCACCAGCGCACACGCTGCCTTCTCCGTTACGACTTACGCATGGGGCTCTGCTGATGCGGCCATGGGATTGAACGGATTCACCATCGAGGACTTTGAAGATGTAAACCTCGTGACTGGCTTCCAAGTGAGTGTCAGCTCACCGAACGGAGGCTATGGCCCGACGAGTACTCTTCCTTCCACGTTCAAGCCGAGTGACGATACGTTTGGCACGGCATTCCAAATTGGTGGCGGCGGAGCTTGGGACGGCTCGCACGGCCTCATCAACACTCGGACCAACCAAACCTTCAGCTACTCCGATTCCGGAAGTTGGGGCACGGCAACATTCCATTTCTTGGGCGGTGCATCCAGTGCAGGATTCAGCGTGCACCAGATGGATCGAGACGCCCGGGTGCTGGTGAACGGAAACAGCATTGGCACGGTCGCTGGCCTCACATCAGGCTTCCTGGTGAACAACGGTCGCCACGGTTTCATGCGAATTGATGCGAGCGGGAGCGACGTCATCAATACGATTGCGATTCAGGACATTCAAGGCAATGGCGATGGATACATGTTCGACCATGTGGCCTTCAATGCCGTGCCCGAGCCGTTCAGCATGGTCGCCATGGGCGCGGGCTTGCTGGCCCTGGCCCGCCGTCGCCGCCGCGCTTAACAGCCCAAATCAAAGACCCCCGCAACACTTCACCAGCGGGGGTTTTCTGTCCTTGCAACACGCCTAACATAGCCATGCACGGATTTGGTTTACTCAACCTCATCTTTCTGCAGTGCAGGGACGACGAGCAAGAATTCGCCGTCAGATATCCTTAAGAGGGTGTGCAGGATTGGCAACTCCATTTACCAAGTGGCTTTTGGCGACGGCTAGTCTCTGCTTGCTGACATGTGGTGGCGGATACGTCGCTTGCTTCGTCGTCGGTCAGGGAAACTCAGAAACGCCTCCACCCGGCACGACGCTTGTTGAACTCAAGTCATTGTATGGGGAACCGGATGAATTCCTGACTTGCCCTTACGTTAAAGCCACATATCAGCCTCCTGACGGGGCTCACTTGATGCACTCCTACGGTGACTTCAAAACAAACTGCCGAAGGGTGGCCGTCTTTGAAGGTGTCACAAAGACGATTGGATCGACATGGCAATGGTCGCACTTCGTTGGACTCGACGAGAATGAACGCGCAACAAGCCACTTTCTCTATATCAATTAACCTTAGCGCGAGCCCGGCACGAGGTCACCATAAACCACATGTTGCGAGCGGTGGTCCTCTCAGATCGGCAACCACCGCTCGAGTTTCGAGAGCTACGACTTGTCCATCAAGTACAAGAACGTACCGATGATGATGAGGCCGAGAATCACGGCAATCGCCACCTTCCACGGGCTCACGGGCGCCTCGCCGCGCACTTCGCCGGTTTGGCCATTCACCAAGAAGTTCCAAATCCGGTTGTTGTAGCGATACGCCCCGCTCCAGATCGGCAAGAGCAAGTGCTTAAACGTCAGGTTGGAGTACTCCGTCTCCATCCACGAGATCATCTGTCGGTCGCCACCGATGTCGTACCGAATCGCTTGCTCAATGTGGGGCACCATCTTCCGCTTCGCCGCCTCAAACCCCTCGGTCAGGTCCACGTCGTACCGCATCGCCGAAAACCCGCTCAAATACGCCGGTTCGTAGCTCACGCAGTGCTGCAGTTGCCAGGTGTTCATGGCGTCCGCGTACTTAGTGGGCACGTGGGTGCTCCCCAGCACCAGCACGTCATCGAACGGCACCTGCACCGTCCCCGAGGCCGGGTACCAGTGCGTCTTGGTCACACTCCGCGTTTGCCGGTTACCTTGGCTATCGGTGTAAGACTCTTGCACCACGTAGTCTTCCCCCCGCTGGCCGGTGTAGGCCGTGGTGGTGAAGGCGTCGTACGTCCAATAGGGCACATAAATGCCCTTCACTTCGTTCTTTTGCAGGGCGCGAGATTTGAGGTTATTGGGCGCCCAAAACCGAGACCCGATCCAATCGCGGTACCGCTCGCGCATGCCCCGCTCATCCACCACAAAGGGCATGACCCCGTCGGGCAAGATGCGAGACTCGGGCTTGGCGGGCACCACCACGTTCGACCCACAAAACGGGCACGACGACGACTCGATGTGCGGCGGCAACACAAATTCTGCCGCGCACGAATTGCAGTGCACCACGTTGTCCGGCTCCATGGCCGGCGGGGCGTGGTTGGCCAGCGTGGCCAGCAGGTCACGCTCTTCAATCTCCCGGATGGGCGGAGCAATGCCCTGTTGCGCCCCGCAATAGGGGCACTTCAGGGCATGAGATCCGGCGGCAAACTCCAGGACGGCCCCGCACTGCACGCACGGGAATCGCTGGATATCCGTCATTGCTGCGGCGGAAGCAGCGGCGGCACCGCGCCGAACAGGGCGCTCAATTCAGGCACTTGGCTGGCGGGAGCCCACGCGGCCAGACCTTCGCGCCAGGCCAGCGTGTCCGGCGTGAGTTCCCCGCTCGCGACCTTTTGGCGCAGGGCATCCAGCGTGAACGGACCTTGCTGCGCGTTGTTGGGCGCAATGAAGAAGGCCAGTGCCGGCACCGGGGGCGGTGTCAGGCCCGGCGCCGTCGGCGGCGCGGTGGGCGTGGCGGCCTGCGGCGGCTGCATGCTGTTTTTCATCATGTCGGCCATCGCCATGCCGGCGGCCATCTGCGCGCCCAGTCCGCCCACACCACCGGGGTTTTCGGCCCCCTTGGTCATGGCTTCGGCGGCTTGGTACTTCATGTAGTTATCCAGGTTGCCCAGGGCCCCCATGCTGCTGCGCTTGTCAATGGCGGCCTCCACTTCGGGCGGCACGCTCACGTTCTCAATGAGCAGGTTCAGCAATTCCAGGCCGTGCTCAGCAAACTTGGGCTGGATGTGCGTGGTGAGGAAGCCACCCATCTCGGAATACTGAGACGCGAGGTCCAGCACGGGGATCTTCTGCTCGGCCACCGTCTCGGTGAAGGCGCTCACGATGAAGTTGCGGAGCTGGTTCGTGATCTGGTCGGTGGTGAACTCCCAGTTGGTGCCGCTCACTTCCTTCAGGAAGGTGCCCGGGTCGGCAATGCGCATGCTATAGGTGCCAAAGGCGCGCACCCGCACGATGCCAAAGTCGTTGTCCCGCAACGGGATCGGGTTCATGGTGCCCCACTTGAGGTCCGTGAACCGCTTGGTGTTGACGAAGTAGACCTCGCACTTGAAGGGGCTATTGAAGCCGTACTTCCAGCCCTGCAGGGTGGCGAGGACCGGCAGGTTCGCCGTCGTCAGTTCGTAGCGGCCGGGTCCGAAGACGTCGGCGATTTGCCCCTCGTTCACAAAAACGGCCGTCTGAGATTCACGGACGATGAGTTGCGCGCCGTTCTTGATTTCGTTGTTGTAACGCTCGAAGCGATACACCATCGTGTCGGTGCTCTCATCAAGCCATTCAATGATATCTATGAGTTCGCCTTTCAGCTTGTCCCAGATGCCCATTCCGTGATCTTACACGCTCACGGACCCCGTTAGGTTGCGGAATAATAGTCCAAATGACTTTGCCCACCTACAAAGATGTGGAGGCTGCGGCTACCCGTATGGAAGGATACGCCCACCGCACCCCCGTTCTCACCTCACGGCTGTGGGATGAGATGTATGGCGGGCAGACCTTCTTCAAGGCCGAGCCGTATCAGGTGACGGGGTCCTTCAAGTTTCGTGGCGCCATCAATGCCATGCGAGCCCGCCAAGAACGGGGGCCGAGCGGGGGCGGGGTTCTCACTTTCAGCAGCGGGAACCATGCCCAAGCCTTGGCCCGAGCGGGGCAAATTTTAGGCGTGCCCGTGACGGTGGTGATGCCGCATGATGCCCCCCTTCCGAAACGTAAGGCTACCGAATCCTATGGTGCCCAAGTGGTGATCTACGACAAGTGCGAGACAACGCGCGAGGCCCTGGGGGCCGAGTTAGCCGAGCGCGACCAGCTTGAAATCATCCCACCCTACGACCACTTCGATATCATCGCGGGCCAGGGCACGGCCACCAAGGAACTCATTGAGGAGGTCGGACCCCTGGATTACCTGCTGGTGTGCGTGGGCGGCGGCGGACTGCTGGCCGGCTCGGCCCTCAGCGCCCAAGCCCTATGCCCGGCCTGCCAAGTGGTGGGTGTTGAGCCCGCCGGAGCCGATGACGCCTACCGCACATTTCGTGAGGGCACCATACAAACCTGCATGCAGCCCCAGACCATTGCCGACGGGGCTCGAACGCCCTTCATTGGCAAACTGAACTGGGAGATTATTCGCCGCGACGTGACCGACATCATCCGCGTGGAAGACGATGACCTGCTGGCCACGATGGCCTGGATTTGGCAGCGCATGAAGGTCGTGCTGGAGCCCACGGGCGCCCTGGCCGCCACGGCCATCTCCACGCATCAAATCCCGACCGAAGGCAAGCGCGTGGGCGTCATCCTCAGCGGCGGGAACGCCGATGTGGCCAGCCTCGCACCGGCTTTCGGGTAATCCGCGCTTCCTTCAGAGCAGCGACCGGAAGAAGGCCACCAAGCCGGGCACGGCCTCCTTGGCAAAGTTATGCGTGCCCCCGTCTACATAGACCTCCATGCGCACGCCGTCGGGGTTGGCGTACTTGGTGATACTTCCCTGCTTGCCCGTCTCGGCCATCTTGAACCGCTTGATAAGGTCTTCGTAGCTCTCCTTTTGCTCAGCATAAGGCACCACGTTGTCGTTGCGACTCGAGATGATGAAAAACGGTTTGACCGGACCACCAAAGCGCGAACCCTTGGCCGCCGAAGGGCCAAACGCGGCGAAGGCGTCCGGGCGGAAGCGCCACAAGGCGTAGCAGAAGCCGCCGCCATTGCTGTGCCCCATGGCAAAGGTTCGGCTCGGCACGGTCTTGAACTCCGTGCCCGCCTTGGCGATCATCGCATCCACAAAGGCGAAGTCCTTGTTCGAAGCCGGCCCCTCGGAATAGCTCCATCCCGGTCGGGCTCCCTCAGGGTCGCGTAGAGTTCGGGTCGGCAGGCCATCGGGGTAGATCACCACGGCTTCCGGCATCGCTTCGTGCAGGGCAAACCCGCGGGCGACATTGCGGCCGTTGCCGCCGTGACCATGGAAGGCCAAGATGAGCGGTGGCGCGCCTTCCGTCTTCCGGGTTGGCTTGTAAACAAGGGCGGTGCGCTTTGTCTCCCCCACGGTGAGGGTCCATGTCTCCATGGTCGGCGCTTGCACGAGAGTCGAGGCCAGGATCGCGGCGATCATGCTAGACCAGACGCACGTATCGCCTAAATGTTCAGGGGACGCGTTCCCAGTTCAGGGCGCTTTGGCTATCGCCGTAGTCAATCCACCACTTCATCACACCCTTCACCGGGAACCAGTGCTGGAACCGGTCCGGCGTAATGATGATGTTGTTTTCGATGTGGAGTTCGCGGCCCTCCACCGTGTAGTTGGCGCGGTGATCAACGGTGCCCGTGACGTAGCGGTAGGTGCCGTCCGAGAAGAAGGTTAGGCTGCGACCATCGGTGGGGGAATCTTGCAGGCGCCAGGTGCCGAGGATGGTCTCGGTGAAGGGGGCCGACGTGCCCTCACCTCCGCACCCGGCGGCCAAACTGCCGAGCACCACCAAGCTCAATCCCCAAGATGCCGAAGCCCGCACATAGGGACAGACGCGAAAGCGGGGTGCGGCAGTTCT
>CALRVA020000108.1:0-9371 GCA_943371495.1 Archangium gephyra
AAGGGGCGGAGAACCGGGTAGGCACCGTATCTTTCCTGCACGAGAGTGTGCCCCCGCCGGTGATCTGCCAAGCCACCGACGACGCGGGGGTGGCCATCCGGCACGGACACATGTACGCCTACCGGCTATGCCAGGCGCTCGGGATTCCACTGGAGACCGGCGTGGTGCGGGCCAGCCTGGTGCACTACAACTCGCACGAGGACATTGACCGGCTGCTGGACGTGGTGGAAGACGCCGTTAGAACTTGAGGGGTTCGGCTCGGCCGGCTTCTTTTTCGAGCTTGGCCAGGCGGGATTCGAGGCGCCGGAACACCGTCCAGTAGACGCTTTCCCGATCCAGTCCTTGCCAAAACGGCTCACTCCGCCCAATGAGGGCCACGTAGTAGCCAAACATGTAGTTGGCCACCAGCGGGCGCAGCACGCCCGAGTTGATCATCAGGGCGATCTCCTCGAAAAAGCCCACGAGGTTCCGGCGATCTTGGATCGGGGCCTCGGCCAGGGTAGGGTCGTTCACCGCCAGCCGATTGAGGAGGTCGCGAAACACCGGGTCTTCCAGGAAGCGGCGGCGCAATTCTAGAAAGTTTTGCACCCTCGTGTACCGGGCCTGCCGCATAAATTGCCACGTCCCGGTCATAAATGTCACCAGCGCTATGAGGCCGGCGAGGATGATGCTGAGATCCTTGACGTAGGCAACCACGCCGCCATTGTGCGTGGGTTTGGGGGGCCGGGTGATGAGCCCCGTGAGGCGAGGGGCCTAACCCCGGAATCGCGGGGACCGGAATTGAGACTTACTAGGTGTATGAGCATGAACTTGCAATGGGATGGAAAGATGGGCTTCGCCGGGGACGCGCCGAGCGGGGCTCGCATCGTTTTGGATGCCCACCCCGAGAGTGGCGGCAGTGGCACCGGCCCGACGCCCGTGGAGGCCCTGGTGGCCAGCGTGGCCGCTTGCAGCGCGATGGACGTCATCTCGATCCTGCAGAAAAAGCGCCAGGAAGTGACCAGCTACACCGTGGAAGTGTCTTACGAGCGCGCGCCGGAAGGGGAGTGGCCCCGGCCGATTACGAAGTTCAGCGTGCGGCACGTGGTCACCGGTCCGAACGTGGATCCCGAGGCCGTGGCCCGCAGCATCCAGCTGAGCGATGAAAAGTACTGCACGGTGATGGCGACCCTGCGCCTCTCCCCGCCGATTGAAAGCACCTACGAAGTGCGCTCCTAAGCTCGCCTGAAGGGGGAAAGAAGAAGGCTCCGGGTGATGAAATCACTCCGGAGCCTTGTTGTTGTGCGTGAGCCAGTTTAGAAGCTGAACAACCGGATGCCTACGCGGTCCAGGATGAACAGGGCGTCGGCGATCTGGCGGACCAGCGCCGGGTCCAGGTTCTGCGTCTTGCCCACGTAGATCACGTCGCCTGGTTCGAGCTCGATGTTCTGCACGTAGTCGTTGCGCTCCAAGAAGCGGACCAGGTCCACCTTGATGGTGCGCGTGCCGCCCGGTGCCGAGAGGTCACGGCGGAAGATCTTCACGTCGCTCGCCTTGGTCACGCGGTCAATCGGACCACCCGAGGTGACGAAGGCGTCCAGCACCGTCATCTGCTCGCGGAAGGCGTACTCGCCCGGGGCGCGAATGGCCCCCAGAACAAAGATTCGATTGCGGACGTTGGCGGGCACGTTGAGCGTGTCGCCATCCATGATCGGATAGTTTTGGCTCGTGTCCATCTGCACCATAAGGGCGTAGAGGTCGAGCGGGATGATTTCATCCGAGCCCTTGCGGCGCAGGGTCGCGCGGCGCAGGTCAGCGCGGTCGGGAATGAAGCCGCCGGCATCCGCCAGCAGGTCCAAGACCGTGGCGCCCGGGCGCATCACAAAGGTGCCAGGTCGGTTAACCGCCCCGGTGACCCCGGCCTTGCGTTGCCGGGCACTGAGCAGCGCCACGCCGATCTTGGGATCGCGCAGCCGGAATTCCTGTTGGAACCGAGCCCGAATGTTGTTGGCCAGCTCGTCCGTGGTCAAACCCGTCGCCGGCATCGCGCCCACAAAGGGGACCGTGATATTGCCGTCTTGGCCGACCGGAACATCCACCAGGAGTTCAAAATCCGTTCCCTGGGCGTACACCTGGATGCGCAGTAAGTCTTCAGGTTGCAGCCGGTAGGTATCAGGCATCGTGACCTGGGCCATCGAACAGACGGCCAGGACGATTCCCAACAACAGCGCGGATAGACGTCGCATAGATTTCGAACCCTTCGGACAGACATAATCCGCCCGAGTTACATTCTTGGCATAAGGTACCCGTCTCTTTACTCGCTAATCAAGCGACGGTGACCTTCGATAACCACGGTGACTTCTCCTTTCCATTCCCGCGTGGCTTGCGCAAGCTCCTCTAAAGTGCCTCGCCAGAGCTCTTGATGACGCTTGGTGAGTTCGCGAGCGACCACCACGCGCCGATTGCCGAGGGCATCGGCCCACATGCGGGCGGCCTTCGAGAGCCGGTGAGGACTTTCAAAAAGAACCAGCGTCATGGTGTTTTCGGCCAACGGGTCCAAGATTCGGTGAATGTCGCCGGCCTTGCGCGGCAGGAAACCCAAAAAGGCAAAGCGCTGGGCGTAGAACCCGCACACCGAAAGGGCCAGGGTGACGGCGCTGGGGCCGGGGATGCCGTCCACCCGGATGTCGCGTTCCAGGCAAGCTTGCACCAGTTCGGCGCCGGGGTCGCTGATGCCGGGGGTGCCCGCATCGGTCAGCAGCGCGGCTTGCTCGTTCGCTTCGATCTCGTCGGCCAGGGACTGCACCCGGGCCGGACTGGTGTGGTCGTTCAGCACCTTGTAGATGGGTTTCACGCCGAGGTGGGCGGCCAGGCGCGAGGACACCCGCGTGTCTTCCACGATCCAGAGCGGCGCGGCCTGCAGAATCTCGGTGGCCCGAGGCGAGAGATCCCCGAGGTTTCCGATCGGCCCCGCCACCATCCAAAGTTCCGCCATGCCGCTGGTGTACCAGTCTCTGTCGCTGTCCGAATAGGCAAACACAAGAAAACCGCCCGCACCCGGTGGGGCACGGACGGCTTTCAGTCAATCCCGAGCTTACGGGTTGCTGGGGGCCGGGTTTGTCGGCGTGGTGGGGTTGGAAGGGGCGTTGCCCGCCTTCTTGTCTTCCTCTTCCATCTTTTTGCGTTCGGCTTCCATCTCGGCGTCGATCTTGGCTTGCTCTTCCGCAATCGCGGTTTGCTCCTTATCGTAGTCCGCCTTGTTGGCCGCCCAGGTGTTGAGCGCCTTCTTCACGGCTTCCAGCTGTTCAGGCTCTAGTCGCTTGTTGCTTTCCGCTTCAAAGAGCTTGCCTCGGATTTCGCTGATCTGCTGTTGACCCATCTGGTCGTAGCCAATCCCGCTGTCCACCGCGGACGCCAGCTGCTGGGCAGCGTTGTCCTTGTCACCCTCGGCCATGTAGAGGTCGTAGAGTTCCAGGCGGAAGGCCGAATCTTCGCTGTAAGTGAAGAAGTCTTCCAGTGCCTCGATGCGGTCCTTGCGCATCGTGCTCTTTTCCTGGTCGGTCAGGTCGTTCCAATACACCTGTTGGGCGATGAGACGAACCTGCGAGGCAAAGCCGGAGCCGGGCTCGCTCGAACCCGCCAGCGTCACCGCTTCGGATTCGATGGCCTGCATGCGCGACTTGCGCTCGGCGGCGCTGGCTTGCATCTTGGGGTCTTCCAGGGCCATGCCCAGGTCGAACATCAGCTTAAAACCTTTGTCGTTCCACTTCACCTTGTCTGAGGCCAGCAGCGCGTCCGCTTCCTTCTTGAGTTGGTCAGCGGCGCGGCCCTGGGCCAGCGTGCGGCGCAGAGATTCCTTGTTGGCTTCAAAGTCGCTGGGCAGCTTGGGTTCGATCTTGGTGACCCGGTAGATCGTCGGCCCCGCCGGGGTCATCAGCACGTCGCTGACCTGGCCTGCCTTGAGGTCGAGCAAAGACTTGACGTTTTCTTGGGCTTCAATCTCGCTGCGGGTGAAGGTGCTGGTTTCCGGCGTCATGGCCATCTGCTTGGCGACGTCGGCCCAGGCCTTGCCCCCGGCCAGAGCGGTCTTGGCTTCTTCGGCCTTCTTTTCTCGCTCTTCATCGGGCATGTCGGGCTTGCTGAACGCCAGCGCCTCCACCGAGAAGTTATCGAACGAAGCCTTGAGCTCTTCGTCGCTGATCTTGATGCCCGCCGTGATCTGGTTCATCAGCATCAGCGGGGTTTGGCTGCGCACAGCTTCCACCGGGTCAGTCTTGAACTGGTTCTTGATCTGGTTCAGCTGCTCGGTCTTGATTTCGCTGGGCGTGCGGGTGAACTTGGCCTTGAACGCGGCGTCAAACGCGGCCTGATCCGCATCCTTCTTCAGCTTGCCCTCTTTGACGAGGGTCGCCTTTTCGATATTGATTTGGCGATCCAGTTCGGTTTCCAAGAACGCGGTCACGCTCGCTTCGTCCACTTGCAGCCCCTTGGCCTTGGCCATGGACTGGAAGGCGAGGAGCCGGACGGCCCCGGTGAGCACCTGTGGGCGCTGGATCAACAGATAGGATTGCGGGAGCTGGAAGCCCCCAAACTGCTGCGACGCCTGCTCTTGCTGACGGTCCACCAGCGATTGGTACTCGCGGAAGGTCAGTCGGTTGCCATCCACCGAGACGATGGATTCGGTGTCCGGACCGGCAGCGTTGCCGCCCATGCCCGTGCACTGGCCCGTGATGAGTAGCCCGACCATGACAAAGAGCGCGATGACGCCCAGGACGACTTGGCAACCCTTCTTTTGGAAAAGCTCTTGAATTTGTACGATCGACAAGGATGGACTCCTAAGGAAGTTAAGGGCTCAATTTTAGACGATGGTTCCCGGGCGGGCGCGGGCAGGGTCTAGCGGCCCGCTTCCCAAGAATCTGCAACAAGTCTTGACATGTAGACAAAAGGTGTGTATACTCACGTCTGCTAGGAGCACTATGGCCAAGGGACTGACGGATCGACAGCGCGAGATTCTCGCCTTCCTCGCGGAATACACGCGATCGGTGGGTTATCCGCCTTCCATTCGAGAAATCGGTGACAAGTTTGGGATTGGCTCCCTGCGGGGCGTCACTGTTCACCTGGATGCCCTGGAGAAGAAGGGCGCGATTGGCCGGGAGAACACCCCGCGCTCCATTCGCATCTTCCACCCGGACTACCAATCGGTGGTGGCGCCGGAAGTGCACTTCCGCACCTTGCCGCTCTTGGGCGAAATCGCCGCGGGGGCGCCGATCACGGCCGAAGCGCACATTGAAGAGTATCTGCCGGTGCCGTCCGGGATGCTAAAGGGTTCGCCCGAGGCCTTCCTGCTTCGCGTCAAGGGTGATTCGATGATCGAAGAGGGCATCTTCGAGCGCGACCTCGTGGTGGTCCGCCGCCAAGAAGACGCCCGCAACGGTGACCTCGTCGCGGCGATGGTGGAAGGGGAAGCGACGGTGAAGCGCATCAAGTTCCAGCGCCCGGATATCCACCTGATCCCGGCCAACCCGGCCTACCGGGAGCAGATCTATCCCAGCGAGAGCGTCAGCATCGTCGGGCGGGTCATCGGCTTGCTTCGCACCTACGCCTAAGCGGTTATTTCGGGTCTTTGGCGGCCGGCTCGCCGGCGTCTCGGGCCAGCAGCCGGAGTCGGCGAACCTGCAGGTCGTTTTCGTAGACGTCTTGGCGGATGAGCCCGACTCCCCGCAGGTAAGCGCTGTCGATCTCGATGGCGTTCTCCCCCCGGAACGTGTGGATGACCTCATGGAGGTCGCGTTCACTCCCGCGCCATAGCTCACGCACCACTTTGAGGGTGATCACCGCCTGCGCTTTGGTTTCCGCCCCCGGCCAACCCATCGTGCCGGTCCACTCTGCCTGCTCAGTCGCGGGAATCAAGATCAAGGGCGGAGAGAACCGCACGCCTCCCCACTGAGAGGCCAAGAGTTCGCCGTTCTCCCAGACCAGGTGGCTCTCACCCTCGGGGGTTTCCAGTCGCCAACCGTCGCTTTGGCTCACCGGCACCCGGCCGGTCAGGCTCAGAGTGCGCACGCGGGCCTGCAGCACCGGGCCGACATCGTACGTCCACTCCCGGTTCAGCGAGAGCGGCATCAGGGTGGAGAGAGGCTGGTTGCGGCAGCCGCCCAGGAGCCCGGCACTCGCCATCACGAGTGCCGCCAGCCCGACGAGTCCCCTCCGTATTCCCCGCAAAGTTCTGCTCAAGATACCGCTTCGAGTTTGGCGAAGCTCTGCACCATCTTCTTGATGCCGGTCGCCCCGCTGAATGCCACCGTTACCTCGGCGTCGTTCTTGAGCGGGTTGCAGGCAATCACGACGCCCAGCCCGAACTTGCGGTGCTCCACGCGCTGCCCCACGGTGAAGGGAGCCTGCCACGGCGCGGGGGCCTCGGCCTGCGGGCGCGGAGCCTCGATGACCCGGTAGGTGCCCATCCGCTCGGCTTCCACCCGGCGGGTGGGGGCCATGCTTTCGTGGTCGTAGCCCGCGTCGTCGTCCACTTCCATCGCGGGGAGATCGTTCAAGAACCGCGAACGGTGGTTGAAGTTGGCTTGCCCAAACGTGCTGCGCCGGCGGGCGTAAGTGAGGTGCAGTTCCTCTCTCGCCCGGGTCATCCCGACGTAGCAAAGGCGGCGCTCTTCGCTCAGCTGGCGGTCGTCGCCCAGGGACCGGGAGTGCGGGAACACGCCCTCCTCCATCCCGGTCAGCAGCACCACCGGGAATTCAAGGCCCTTGCTGCTGTGCAGGGTCATCAGGGTCACGGCCTCGCCGTTCTCCTTCATCATGTCCACGTCGCTGACAAGGGCGACTTGCTCCAAGAACCCGCCCAGCGTCGGGGCTTCATCCGCGTCCACATTGCCTTCGTCGAACTGGGTGGTTACGTTGAGGAGTTCCTGAAGGTTTTCCAGGCGGCTAATCGATTCATCCGAGCGCTCGTTGCGCAGCTCATCGAGGTAGCCGCTCTTGTCCAAAAGGATCTGGAGCACGGGTGTCACCGGCCCCGAGGTCGCCAGGGCGGTGGCTGCGTCCAGCAAGCGGTGCAGGTCACCCAGGGCGGTGGCCGCGCGCTTGGTCAGCGTGGCGCGGTAAGTCGGGTCACCGATCACATCGCGCATAGATTGGCCCAGGCTGCTGGCGTACTGCGCAATGCGGTCCACCGTCGTCGCCCCGATGCCCCGGGTCGGTACGTTCACAATGCGCCGGAAGGAAGCATCGTCGGCGGGGTTCCAGGCCAACCGGAGGTAGGCCATCGCGTCTTTGATTTCCTTGCGATCATAGAACCGTTGCCCGCCCACCAGAATGTGGGGGATGCGCATGGTGAGGAAGGCTTCTTCTAAGGCGCGGCTCTGCGCGTTGGTGCGGTAAAGCACACCGTACTGGCCGTAGGTGCGCTTGCCGGTGCGCACTTCGCGCAGGATCGTGTCGGCGACGGCCATCGCTTCGTCGTTTTCGGTGCCGTAGCCCCGAATCCGGACGCTCGACCCCTCAGGGTTGTCGGTCCATAGTTGCTTCTCGTTGCGCCCGTGGTTGTGGCGGATGATGCTGTGAGCGGCCTTGAGGATGTTGGGCGTGGACCGGTAGTTTTGGGCTAGCGTGATCACCTGGGCGGCGGGGTAGTCGCTCCCAAAGCGCAGCATCAACGAGACGTCAGCGCCGCGCCATGCATAGATGCTCTGGTCGTCGTCCCCCACGATCATGATGTTCTGGTGCTTGGCCGCCAGCAGATGCGTCAGGCGATATTGCGCCATGTTCACGTCTTGGTACTCGTCCACCATCACGTGCAGGAACCGCTCCTGATACTTCTCGCGCACGCTTTCGGCCTGCTCCAGCAGGCGCACCGCGTAGAGCAGGATGTCGTCAAAGTCCAGCGCATTGGCCCGGCGGAGAGCCTCGTTGTATTCCTTATAGATATCCGCGACGATTTTTGGAAAGAATCCGGCGGCGGTTTCGGCGTATTTGGTCGGGCTTTCCAGTCGTTCTTTGGCCCGGCTGATTTCGGCGAGCACCGCGCGGGGTTGAATCGCCTTCGGGTCCAAATTGCGCCGCTTGATGAGATCGCGGACGATGCTCAGCTGGTCCGTATCGTCGTAGACGACAAAATTTCGGTCGATCCCGATGGCCGACCCGTCCATCCGCAGTAGCTTGGCGCAGGTGGAGTGGAAGGTGCCCATCCACAGGTATTTGGCCTCCTCGCCCACCATCTCCTCCAGCCGTTCGCGCATTTCGCGGGCCGCTTTGTTGGTGAAGGTCACGGCCATGATGCGGCTGGCGGGCACCCCTTCGGCAATGAGCTTGGCAATGCGGCATGTCACGACCCGGGTTTTGCCCGAACCGGCCCCCGCGAACACCATCAGCGGCCCGCCCGTGCACTCCACGGCGCGCTTTTGCTCAGGATTCAGGGAGTTCGGATCAAAAGGGAGAGACATATGTCTATCTTATTCTCTCTCCGACCCCCTAGCCCCGCAAAACGTCTAGGGAGTAACATAAGCGTACGGTTCTGCGTATGAGGGAGTAGAATGCTTCCCACGCATCGGAGTTCGTGCATGAATAAGTTGGCAGGTACGTTACTGATCGCCGCCCTGGCGGGGTCGGCTTGGGCTCAAGGGTCCTTCACCATTCGTCGTCCGGTGGATGGGTCGACTGTCCGCGAGACCGTCAAGGTGCGGATCCCCTTGAACAGCATGACGGAAGGCTCTTATTTGGGCATTCTGATCAATGGCAAGTTTGTGGAGGCTGTGATCCCGAAGGTGGAAGGCGCCGACGCGGTGTACGAATTGGACACCAAGGAAATGCGCATCCCGGATGGTCAGATGACCCTGGACGTGGTGCTCTACCAAGATGGAGAGCCGCCGGTAGAACGCGACCGCAGCTCGATCCGCCTGAACGTGGACAACTACACCAGCATCTCGCCGGGCATCGAAGGCAAGCTTCTGCGCTACCGATTCGCCGCCCACACCGAGCGGGTGTACGAAACCAAGATTGAGCAAGAAATCCGTCAGGGCACGGCCCTGACCATGGCGCCCAACTCGGGCCGCCGTGGCACCCTGGTGGGTCGCGAAGAAGAGCGCGTGCGCTTGGCCTACGCGGTGCACAACACCTACGCCGGGGCTTCGGGTCGCGAAGCTCTGATCAGCGTGCAGGCTCGCCCGGACAAGGACAAGGATTACGCTTGGATCACCGCGAGCGGTGAAACCACGCCCAAGAAGTATTACCGCGAGGACATGGCCCCGTGGTACATGCGGATGACCGATACGGGTCGCGAAGTCTTTAGCGGCATTCCGCTCTCGGCGGGCCTGGAAAGCACGGGCGCCAACCAGTCGCTCGTTCACCTCTATGCGTTTATCCCGATGCCGGTCCTTCCTTCG
>CALRVA020000109.1:0-9318 GCA_943371495.1 Archangium gephyra
CTGCCCGAATGTTGGAGCAAGAAGACCGCCACATTCATGATTCTGGGGGACACCTGCACCCGGAGCTGCGGGTTCTGCGCCATCAAGGTGGGGCGAGGCCTGGAAGTCGATCCGTTCGAGCCGTTCCACATCGCGCAGACCACCAAAACCATGGGCATGAAGCACGTGGTGGTGACCAGCGTGGCCCGCGACGACCTGCCCGACCAAGGCGCCGAGCAGTTCGCCAAGACCATCAAGCAGATTCAAAAGCACTGCCCGGACGTGATCGTGGAAGTGCTGACGCCGGACTTCAAGGGCCGCGAGGACATCCTCCGCACCGTGGTGGAAGCCCGCCCGGACATCTACAACCACAACATCGAGACCGTGGAGCGCCTGCACACCATCGTGCGGCCGCAGGCCAAATACGACCGCACCATGCGCCTACTGGAGATGGTGAAGGAACTGGATCCCACGATCTACACCAAGTCGGGCCTGATGCTCGGCCTGGGCGAGACAAAGGATGAAGTGGTGGACACGCTCAAGGACCTGCGGGCGATTGGCGTGGATGCCGTCACCATCGGGCAATATCTGCGCCCCACCATGAAGCACCTGCCCGTGGTCGAATACATCCACCCGGATGTGTTCAAGGAATATCAAACCATTGGCGAGGAGCTCGGATTCATCTTTGTGGCCAGCGGGCCGTTCATCCGCAGCTCGTATAACGCCATTGCTCTCAGCGAAAAGGTGATGAAAGAGCGCCTCGAGCGACTCTCAGCGGCGGCCGAAACGTCCTAGCATTGTGCGAGGGATCAGCCGCAGTCTGCTACGCCTCGCGCGCTGGTCCATCGGCTGGTTTCCGGCCGCCCTCGTCCTGTTTTTGGGGCTGATCCACCTCTACCAACTCGGTCTCTTCTTGTTGGCCCCCGGCCAACCCATTTGGGTGCAATATGACGGCCAGGGTGGGCCGGCAGAAATCCGAGCCGAAAGCTACTCCGTGGACCCTTGGGCCGGCACCGCCCGCGTGAATGGCCTGCGGTGGGGCAAGCCGGGGCAAGAACCCCAGGTCACCCTCGACCAAGGCCGCGTGGTGTGGAGCGGCGAGGCTGTGCAGATTGATGCGGGCACCGTGCTGGCCCGCGTGACGCGCCGCAAGGGAGACAAGTGGTCGTTCAATGACCTGCTCTTCCCGCAGGGCGAACCGACCGGCGAAGAAACCCCCATCACTCTTCGCACCGACCGGTTGCGCCTGGTGTATCGAGACGAAAGTGGCCGCGAGGCGGTGGGCGGCATCTTCGATGTGGATGCGCTGGACCTGGAGCGCACGCAAGGGCAAACCACGGCGGCGATGATGCTGCGAGGCGGCCCGTTCGGGCGCGCCGAGATGTCTTTGCTGGCGCGGGACGACGGTTACGGGTGGATGCGCTCCGATGTGCGGGCGGCGGATATCGTGGCGGCGGTGCGCTGGGCCGACCCGTGGCTGGCCCCGGCTGATCGCAAGCCGCTGGCGCCCTTTTCCGGGCGTAAATTGCTGGCTTCGGGGCGGGCCGATGCGGCGTGGGCGCCCGGCAAAGCTCCGCAGATCCGGGCCGATTTGGGATTAGAAGGCGAAGCAATTGCCTACGCGCCGTATCTCAGTCGCGCCCAGGTGAAAGGCCGCGTGCGGCTGGTGGATGCCGAAGCTCAGGTGTTGGCCGACGTGGTGGAGCCGGGGCGCTCGGTGCGCGCGCACGGGGTCGCAACGTGGAGCGGAACCCCCACTTGGTCGGGCCGAGTGGTCGCCAAGGTGGATAACCGCAACGCCCTGTGGGCCGATGCCGCCCGGGGCCTGCCGCGCGACCTCGATTTTCGCGGCCTCGCCTTTGATGGCTGGGTGCAGTCGGATAACGAAGGCCTGCGCCTGCAAGGGAATGCGAAGGCGGGCCAGGTGCGGGTGGCGGGCGAGCAGGTGGACAGCCTGGAAGGTCAGCTGGCCAGCAACGGGCGGCAACTGGGCGTGAATGTGAAGAAGGCTCGCGCCCTGGGCGCGAACTGGGAAGCGGGCCTCTCTTACGATCTCAAGTCGAAGCGTCTAAGCGGAGCGGCCAAAACTCCGGCCATCGCCCTGGCCCCGCTGGCGGCCCGGGCCGGGATTTCGGGGTTGGCCGGACAAGTGAGCACGACGGTGCTGGTGGGGGGGAGCGACCGTACTCCCGAACTTCAGATTGGAGTGGACGGGGCGGCCACCTATGCTTTGGAAGACGGGCGCACGTTCGACTTTGACCGACTGAGTGCGCGCATCTTCACTACGGGGGATGAATTTGAGATTCGGCGTGCGGAAGCCAGCCTGGGTTCGGGCCGAATTTTGGCCTCGGGCAAGGGCACGTTCTCCAAGGGCGGACAAGCCGTGGTGGATGCGGTGGGATTGCCGCTGGAAGAGCTCCTCCCCGATCAGGATGTAGAGGGCCAAACCTACGCCCGGGCAGCGGTGGAATGGAGCGGAAGCGATTGGAACGTGGAGGGCCGCACGGAGGTGTTTGGCCTGCGCGCCGGGGACCAGATCGTGCCGATTTTGGGTAGTGAGTTTTCTCTGGATGCCAATCGCCTGATTGCGCGGGATGTCCGGGGTCTGGTGCAAGCCACGCCCATTCGCGGCAATATCACCCTCGATCTCAAAACCAACGAACTGGACGGTTCCGTCCTCAGCCGCGAGTTCTTTGTGGCAGATTGGCTACCCGATCTTAACGTCAAGGGCACGGCGCGGTTGCTAGCCACCCGCATCCGGGGCACTCTGGATGACCCGGTGATTGAGGCGCTGGTTTCGCTCCGCGATATCGGCTACGGGCAGTTCGACTCCCGTTCGGGGAGCTTGAGTGTGCAGGCCAACAAGGAGGGTCTCGACCTCAAGGAGATCACGCTCTTCATTGGTCAGGGGATGGCGCGGGGGCGGGGTCGCTACCGTTGGGAAGACGGCGACTTTGATGCTTCAGCGGAGATTGACGACATTACGCTGGCGTTCCGGCCGGAGCAAGCGCCCGAAATCCCGATCAGTGGTGGCGTCCGAGGCGAATTGGTCGCCAAGGGCACCAACGGGCAACTAACCAGCGCTGAAGCCAATTTGCGGTTGAGCGACACCCTGGTGGGCGAGACCGGCTACGGCGGTGGCCCGCTGGATGTGCGCTTTGGCAATGGGCAGTGGACGGCCGACGGCAGCATTGGCACCGCCGAGCGATACCTCGCCCTGCGCGATGTCCGGTTCCAGCCGGATTCGGAAACAGGCTCCGGATGGGTAGATGTTTACGGCATCGAGATTGAACCGATTGTGGACCTCACTCGCGCGCGCTGGATTGACTCCCCTGAGGATGTGCGCCGCGCCTTTGAAACCATACAGGGGGATGTGCTGGGGTCCTTTGAGCTGACGGTTACCGAAGGTGAACTCTTTACCAAGGCGGAGTTGTTCCGGGCTCAAAACCTCTCGGTTTACGGCCGTGACGCCGGCGAGATCGTGCTGACGGCGCGCCAGGAGGGCCAGGATTGGTTCCTCGATTCCTTCACCTGGGATCAAGGTCTTTCCGTCCGCAATGCCAAGGTGGGCGGCGATGAGTCATTGGCGGGCGAGGTCAGTCTCAACAACTTTGACCTCGGTTGGCTGGCCACAGTCCGGGGCGAACTTCCGCTCCGAGGCGGCCGCCTGGATGCCAACTTCCAGATCGAAGGCACGACCCGTGCCCCGCTGGGGCAAGGCCGCCTGGCGGTCACGGCGCCGCAGTTCTTGCAAAACGGCCAGTTGCAGACGGTGGATGCCAGCTTGGTGCTGGACCGGATCCGGCTCACCCCCAACCTCTACTTTGCCGACGGGCAGATCACCTCGGGCAAGCTGGCGGTGCAGGTGGGCGCGGAGTATCCGGCCTTCACCGCCGAGCTCCAGGAGCGACCCGGCGAGATTCGACTGACGGCCAAGGATGTCCCCCTCAGCGATCTCGAAGGACTGCTGGATGTTTCCAAGTTTGAGGGCCAAGGCACCGCGAATCTTGACCTCGTTGTTCGCGATGAACTGGGCCGGTGGGCGCCGTCGGGCCAACTGGATGTCCAGGCCGAACGCCTGGTGGTGGGCGACCAAGAACTGCGCAAACTCAACACGGTGTTGGCCATCACGGCGGATGCCCTCACGGTCACGGGTCAGGCCTTTGCCAAGCGTGATATCCCTAGTGCCACTCCCGACCTCATCTTCGATGCCACCATCGGCATCACGGACCTGCTGGCGGGCAATGCCGATTTCGAGACGTGGCTGAACTCGGGGTTCGTGCAGGGCAAGATCGTCGCCCGGAGCTTCCCGGTTAAGGGCACCATTCCCACGGCGCCCCGGCCGAGCAATGGCGAAGTCTCAATGGATCTCGCCTTTTCGCAATACATCGGCTCGCCGGTCGTGGTGGGCACCTTCCAGGCGGAGAAGGGCGTCATCGTGCTGCCCGTAGAGCCGCTCACGGGCGGCGCGGGCGTGCCGCCCGCCATCAATCCGCAGTTTGCGGGCGTGCGGCTGGTGGTGCAAGACCCGGCCCGGATCGAAGGCCCCGCCCTCACGCTCACCGTGGCGGGGGTAGGCACGCTCAATGGCAGTCTCATTGAGCCGAATCTGGCGCTACCGCTTACGGTCAGCGGCGGCCGCATCACCCTCTCTTCGGCGCGCATCAATATCGAGCCGGATGGCGAAATCGTCCTCAACTACTCCGGGGACCGCTTTGCCGGGGGCGCCGCGCGACTAGACCTCAATCTGCAGGGTCGCACATCGCTGGCGGCCCCACGCGACAACGGTCGGTACCAGATTTACCGCGTGAATCTCGACATTCAAGGTGACTTGCTCAGCTCGACCGAGCGTCTGCGGTTCTTGGCCGAAAGCGACCCGCCCGATCTCAGCACCGACGAAATCCTCGCCATCATCGGCCAGGGTGAGCTGATCTCGAGCCTCACCAGCGGCGGCCTCACCGGCACCAGCTTGTCGCGGAGCCTCGCTACGGCCTTGGTGCCCAGCCTTCTGGACCCGGTCACCAGCGGGCTTGCCCAGAGTCTAAAACTCAGCTACGTCTTCTTCGACTACAACCCGTTTGATGGTGCCTTCATCACCATTGGTAAGGAAATCGCGCCGCGCCTGAATGCCAGTGCGTTCCGCCAGCTTTCCACTCCGCTCGATGGGCAGCGGCAGAAGTTCGGCCTGGACTTGGTTTACGACGTCCCCAGCCGCATCCGCCGGGTGCAAGTGAGTTTCGGTCTCACGCAAGACTTGCCGTGGCGGCTCCGCATCGATTGGAGCCGTCGCATTTAGGGCCACGCGTGGCCCGAATCAGGACCCCGAACCGCCCGGTTGTATCGCCATGCCGCGTAAAGCGTCCATACTGACAATGATGCGGTGGAAGCGGTCGGCGGCCCTGGGGGCGGCCCTGACAATGATGATGTGCGCGTGGGCGCAATCCAATCCTACAATCAGGGAAATTAAGGTCGAGGGCAATGTGCGCCTCGCGGCGGCGGACGTCATTGGCCCGATGCGACTCAAGGTGGGCGGACCGTTCAATGCCGCCGAAGTCGCTTCGGAAGAAGATTTGATCCTGGCCCTGGGGGTGTTTCGTGAGGTCGCGATCACCAGCCAGCCGGCCGGTGAAGGCCAAGTGGACGTCATCGTCAACATCGTCGAGAATCCGTTGGTGAAGGAGTTCCGCGTCATCGGCAACACCGAAGTCTCGACCGACGAAATCACCGCTATCGCCACCGAAGTCCAACCGCTCGGCCAGCTTTACAACCTCCGCAATGGCCGCGCCATCGCGGACCGCGTGACGGCGCTCTACGAAGCGCGCGGTTACCGCATCCAGATCGAGCAAGTCGGCCCGGACCGCGACGTGGAGGAAACCCTCACCATCAGCGTGCTGGAACCCAAGCTTGGCGAGGTCCGCATCGTCAACGAGACACCGGGCAACCTCCGCACCCGCCAGAGCGTTTTCGAGCGAATTCTCGGTCGCCCCGAACGCGGCTCCGCCCTCAACGAGCGCGAGTTCCGCAAGGGCATCGAAGATCTGTTCGCCACCCGCTGGTTCGACAACATCGTGCCGCGCCTGGATAACGGTTCCGTGCCGGGCGAATACGACGTGACGCTGATTGTGAAGGAGCGCCCGACCGGCCTCTTCAACGCGGGCGTCGCGCTGGACCCGCAAAGCCGCTTGGTGGGCCAAGTCAGTTATTCCGACACCAACTTCCGCGGTTCGGGCCAAAACGTGGGCCTGGTGCTCTCGCAGGCCACCGTGGGCGGTGGAGCGAGCGTGGACCTGGCCTGGGGCAACGAATACCTCAGCCGTCGGGGCGCAGGCATCAACGCCAACGTGTACTCCCGCGTGGTTTACAACTTCACCGGCTCGGGCTCCAACCCGTTTGGCGGCAACACCGGCCAAGGTTTTGACGAGCGCCGCACCGGCCTCGATGTGATCTACACCACGCCGATGGGTAAGGACCTGCTGGCGCAGGTGGGTCTCAACGCGGAGAACATCAAGAGCCTTAACCTCGATACCACGAATACCGGCCCGCAAGACGCTCGTTCGGTGCAACAGGATGGCGACCTCGCCATCATCAAGCTGGGCCTGAGCATGGACCAGCGGTTCCCGCGTCTGGACCCCTACGAAGGGCGTATGGCCAGCATTACGATCGAACCCGGCTTTAGCAACATCACCCGCGTTGCCGGGCAAGTGACGGGCTTGGAAGACATTCTTGGTCGCAACTCCTTTATCCGCACGCAACTGGAATACCGCCAGTACTGGCCGATGGGGCGCATTGCCAACCAGAACCGCATTGATGCGCCGGTGGACCAGATGGTGCCCAGCATTGCCCTGCGCTCGCGCTACGGCTTCATCTCGGGCCGGGTGCCGTTCTTCGAGCAGCTGTTCATTGGGGGCTCCAGCAGCCTGCGCGGATACGAAAACCAGCAGTTCTGGGGTTCGCGCTCGTTCCTCACCACGGTGGAGTATCGACGCCCGTTGCAGCGCAACTTTAGCCTCGTGGGCTTTGCCGACTACGGCGGGGCTTGGGGCGGCTACGGCGAAGTCACGGGCTTCCCGCAGTTCAGCAGCGCCAACCTCAAACTCGCCTACGGCCTCGGGCTGGCGTTCACCACGCCGCTCGGCCCCATTCGACTCGATTACGCGATCAACCAAGACGGGGGCAGTCGCGTTCACTTCAACATCGGCACAGGATTCTAACCCGCCGGACTGACCAGAAAACGAAAACACAAACCCATGAATAAACCCACTCAATGGCTCCCGACGGTTGCGCTGGCCCTTACGCTGGTGGGCGCCCTGATCATCGCCCCTGGCTTCCAGAACAACGCCGAGAAGTACGCGGCGGTTGATATCACCAAGGTGCTGGAAGACAGCAACCTGGGCAAGGCGCAGAATGAAAAGCTGCGCAATGCCTGGCAGGTCCGCAGCGACATCTTGAACTTCGTCCGTGAGAACCCGTGCTTGACCAACGAGCAGGCCAACGACCTTCTCACGCTGAGCCTGAAGGAGAACCTGACGGCGGCCGAGAAGACGAAGCTGGAAGCCACCAAGACCGCCGTGCGCGATGCCGCCAAGCAGCTGCAAACGCTGGTGACCAAGGCCGACAAGACCGACCAAGAGAAGGAACTGTTGACCGACCTGAACGGTCGCCTGCAGATCGCCCAGAGCGTGCTGGGGCAGTGGAACGAGGTGTTCAACAACGATATGGATGCACTGGGCAGCACCCTGCGCGAAGAAGCCATCGCCCAAGTGCGGGCCAAGATTGGCGAAGTCGCCAAGCGCCAAGGTTTCACCATGGTATTTGAATCCAGCGTCCTCGTTTACTCCTCCACAGATCTCACTCCTGAGGTCGTGAAGGCCGTCAATGCCACTCCGTAATCGGGGTCTTTTCGGGATTGCCTACGTGGCAATCCTCGGTATGGCGGGAGCCGGGTGTATGCGCCCGGCCCCCGTCGTCAGCATTGATGTCTCGCGCATCCCGCGCGATGGGGTGCCTGCCGACTTCGCTATGCCCGAGTTAGCTACCGGGCAAGCCAGCTTCGCGGCCAATCTCGCCGACCAGAAGCCGCGCCGCATCATCGCAGGGCCAGAAGAAGCCCGCGCCCAGGCCGCGTTGGCCCAGGTGGAAGAATCTCGGCAATTTGCCCTAAAGCGAGCCGCCGATCGTGAGATCCGCGAAGTGGCCGCTCGGTACGAAGCCATTCGCCGTCAGCAGCTCGACGCCATTGAAGAAGGCTATGTGGCGACTACCGCCGAAGCTCGCGAGCAATGGTGGGCCGACCAACGCGCCCGCGCCGAGGCGGCCGGGGATTGGCGTAGCATCCTCGCCTGGCGCATGGGCTGGCCCGACCCCGACCCGCTTTCGCTTCGTCCTCCCCAGCGGTTTGGTCCGTTCTCTTCGGCTCGTCCCGGCTACCCCGCCCAAGTGCGGCAGAGCGTGAGCCACGAATCCGCCACCATTCGCGCCGAGTGGACCGAGCGTTACGCCGAGATTCAGCGCCAAGCCGATGACGAGCGCCGGCAAGCCATGTTCGATTTGGTGCCGCTGGAGCTGGAAGAGATGGACGCCGCGCGCCTACGCGCGGAGCGCACCGTCGGTATGGATTACCTCGCCGTCACCCCCATCACCCTCACATCGGATCGCCAACTCCCGGCGGTGGCGGGCGGCAGCACCCAGTTCTCGGTGGCGGCGACGGCCCGTCGGACCCAAGGCGTGGCCTGGGAATCCTCCCCCTGGCCGACAACGCCCCGCTCGAATGAGCAAGAATGGATACGACATTTTGCCGAATCGCGGGGTTACAAGGTCGTTCCGGCCGCGCCCGGCGTGAAGGATGTCACCACGGAATACATCGCATGGCGAACACGCCTTATTTCACCCTCTCTGAACTCGCCCAGGCCGTAGGCGGCGAGCTTCGCGGCCCCGAGGATCTGGTGATCCGGCAAGCCGTGCCCGCGGGCGAGGGCGGCCCTCACAGCATCACCTTTGTGACCAACGAGGAGTACGTGCGGCGGGCCTTGGCCAGCGATGTCACCGCTCTGATTGTGCCCACGCAGGCCCCGGCGCTCGACCGGCCCGTGGTGGCCGTGGACCAGCCCCGCATGGCCTTCGGCTGGGTGCTGAGCAAGCTTGATCGTCCCCTCACGATTGCCCCGGGTGTGCATCCCACGGCGGTGGTAGCGGAATCCGCGCAAGTGAGTCCGCTCGCGCACTTGGGTCCGTACGTGGTGGTGGGCGAAGGCGCGACCGTCGCGGCCGGAGTGCACATCCACGCGGGTTGCTTTGTGGGCGATGACTGCCATGTGGGACCGGAGAGCGTGCTCTTTCCGC
>CALRVA020000110.1:0-9317 GCA_943371495.1 Archangium gephyra
GCTCAGCGAGTCAAAGACTTCACCAAGCCGAAGAAGAAGTTCTCGCTGCAAGATCTCCGTTCGCTTTCGGCGCAAGAGGACGTCAAGGACCTCAATATCATCGTGAAGGCCGACGTGCAGGGCAGCGTGGAAGCCGTGCGCGGGCTGCTGGACAAGCTGGAGCACCCCGAGGTGCGCGTGCGCGTGCTGCACGCCGGCGTGGGCAGCATTACCGAAAGCGACATCCTGCTGGCCAGCGCCAGCGACGGTTTGGTGGTGGGATTCAACGCGAAGCCCGAAACCAAGGCCAAGAGCGAAGCCGAGCGGCAGAAAGTCGAAATTCGAACCTACTCCATCATCTACGAGCTGATCGAGGACATCGAGAAGGCGCTGAAGGGGATGCTGGAGCCGAAGTTCGAAGAGGACTATCACGGCACCGTCGAGATTCGCGCGGTGTTCAAGCTCACCAAGGCGGGCAAGGTGGCGGGTTCGCACGTCACGGATGGGCGCATTTTCCGCAACGACAAGGTGCGCGTGAAGCGTGGCGAGGAGATCGTCTTCGAGGGCGAACTGCACTCCCTGCGGAACGTGAAGCAAGACGTGCGCGAGATGTTCGCGGGCCAGGACTGCGGCATCAAGTTCCAGGGCTGGGAAGACTTCGCTGAAGGGGACGTGGTGGAAGCCTACGACCTCGTCAAGGTCAACGACTAAATCGGCTTAAGGCCGATAAATATGCGCCCGGGGAAATGAACTTTTCTCCGGGCGTTCCTCGTATTCTTACGGGAGTTTTTAGGGATCGTTAACTTGGTGGGTGGTGGCCTTGTCTCTAGGGCGAAAGACACCTGGTAAGATGGTTTGAATCTGGGGGTTCCCAGAGGGATCATTACATGAACAAATTTATGCTTGTTGCGTTGGCAGCGACGGGTGTGCTGGCGTCTGCGCAGGCCGCAACCTACAGCTACTCAATTGCCGACCAGACGGTGACCACCACGGCCTCCGGCGGATCGATCAACACGACGGGTGCGAGTGGAAGTGTTCGCGCTTTCTACGTCACCGGTACCTGGAATCAGATTGCGGGCAACCCGTTCTCCAATGAATTCCGCGCTCTGCTTCCGGGTGTAACGAGCCTGGGCGGCGGTTCGCTTGAGCGAACCATGGGCGGCGCAGGGACCAATGCAACCCATAACTTCGTTGGCCCGGATACCTCCACCTGGAGTCAGAACACAACGAATCCGGCTCTTCGCGGAGCGACGGGTCATCTTGCGAACGGTGCTTTGTCGATGGGCGGGAATGTCAACTATGCCCTCCGCCAGACGTTCGGCGGTAGCTCGGCAAGCATGGCGGGAGCCAGATTCCACTTCCTCACGGACATCATTGCTCCGCAGGGTGTGGTAATTAGTGGCACTTCGCCGACCTTGACGAATCGCCCGAACAGCTTGACCACTACAACAAGCGGAAGCTATGGATTCAACTCCTTCACTTTTACGGCAGAGGAAACTGGGATTCACCACATCGGCCTCTACACCGGTGGCGTTGACGGCTATCTGCTGGCTTACAACGGTGCGTTCAGCCCGACATCCACCCTCACGAACCTGGTTGGTGTTGACGACGTGGGTGACCTTGGCGATGCCAACTCGTCGGGTATGTACCTTACGCTCACGGCTGGTCAGTCCATGACCTTTGTGGCGACCACCTTCACGGCGGGCGCTTCGATGGGCAACGGACTACTGACGGTCGCGGGTCCCCAAGCCGTGCCGGAACCGTTCTCCATGGTCGCCATGGGTGCCGGTCTGCTGGCGCTGGCTCGCCGCCGCCGCAACGCCAAGTAACCTTCGCGACTCCAAAAGCGAAAATCGAAGAGCCCCGGGTGATCCGTCACCGGGGGCTTTTTGTTTGGCCCGCCGCGGTTCTGGGCGTTCAGGCATGAAAAAGGCTTGCCCCCGCAAAGAGACAAGCCTTGTTTGGTCTACGAAAGACCGACGTTACTTGATGTCGACCTTGGCGCCGGCTTCTTCCAGCTTGGCCTTCAGATCGTCGGCTTCGGCCTTGCCCACGCCTTCCTTGACCGGCTTGGGAGCGCCATCCACCAGGTCCTTGGCTTCCTTCAGGCCCAGACCGGTGGCTTCCTTGACGACCTTGATGACCTGCAGCTTGTTGCCGCCGGCATCGGCCAGGACGACGTCGAACGACGTCTTTTCTTCGACGGGAGCCGCTTCGGCGCCGCCCATCATGCCCGGCATCATCATCGGCATGCCCATGGGAGCAGCCGCGGTCACGCCGAACTTATCTTCCAGGGCCGTCTTCAGTTCGCTCAATTCGAGCGCGGTCAGGCCGCTGATCTTCTCAACGAGTTCTTCAACAACATTTGCCATTGGTTTGGTCCTTTATTCGGTTTCCGAGGTCTCCTCGGGGGTCGGGGCTTCTTCCGAAGCGGGGGCAGAGGGAGCGCTTTCGGCTGCGACGGGTCCACCGCCTTCAGCCACCTTGTCGGCTACAGCACCAATCACCCGGATGGGTTGAGCGTAAATCGCTTCCACCGTGCCGACCAGCGTGCTGAGCGGAGCGGCGATGGCACCAATAACCATAGCAATGAGTTGATCGCGCGGCGGCAGCTTGGAGAAGTTCTCGACCGCTTTCGCGTCCATGATCTTCCCATTGAGCATTCCGCCCTTGACGACGAACGCTTTGTTCGTCTTCGTGAAATCGACAAGAATCTTGGCGCAGTCCGTCTCATTTTCGTAAACGAAAGCGAAGGCGGTCGGGCCGCTGCCCAGTTCCTCCGTCAGCGCGTCGGCGGTTTCGCCCAGCGCCTTGCGGAACAAGGTGTTCTTGATGACTTTCAACTCACCACCCTTTTCTCGCAGGCTGGCGCGCAGGTTTTGCATATCCTGCACGGTCAGACCGCGATACTCGGTGAGGAAAACGCCCGTCGCCTGCTCAAACTTCTCCTTGGTTTGATCAATAACCTGAGCTTTTGCAGCGGTGGGCATAGTTTTGTTTGCCTCTTAAGCAAGTGACCCTGGCCATCCGACACGGAAGAGCCAGGGTCAACGCACTGCCTTGCGGCAGCAAATTCGTTTTGTCCTTTCCTCGTCCTACGTTGGTCACCCGGAGGTGCTTAATCTTCCTGAAGAAGAGCCAACGGTCTGTGGCAGAGCAAAAGGATTATGCCCCATTCGGGCGAGAAAAGGCAGGGAAGTGAGCCTATCGGGCCCGAACGTCCCTGAGCCCGGGCCACCGCCTTCCCGATAATTTTGCGAGGATATGGCGCAGGAACCGCTGATTTACGAACCGCAAACCATCAGTGTGGGCAGCCGGTTGGGGCGAGAGCTGATTGCCAGCTACCAGCAGGCCAATTTAGCCGTATGGGAAGATCCCCGCTCTTGGCGCGGCAAATGGTACTTCGGGCGCGGCGACCAACGCCTCTGGGTGCCCAGGCGCATGCTCGGCGGGCGCAGCCATCCCGAAGAGCGAGTCATAAACTTTTGCCACCCGATGGGCCGCCGGGCGTTCCGTCTGCTCATGGCCGCCAATGCCATTGGCTTCGCGGGAGTGGGCGTCATCATCACCGAAATCATCCGCCGTTAGAGGCAGCAGTTCAAGAAAGAGAAAGCCTCGCTCCCCCAGGGGAACGAGGCTTTCTTGTTGATTAGCGCAGGAGGTTTAGTTCTTGCGGCGACGTCGGGCCAGGGCTAGCAGCCCGGCACCCATGGCGACCATGCTGAACGGCTCGGGAACGGCCGTGCGATTGAAGCCAATCACGTCCATGGCCGTAATGTCGGCGGCGGTGATGGCCAGAAGTTCGCCCTGACCCGCCGTCGGGTCCATGATGCCGATGCCCAGGTTGTCCTTCCAGTGGCTGGCCTGGCGTCCATCGCCTCGGCTCACGCCATTCGAGAACAGCAGAGTGTTGGTGGTCAGGCCGCCATCAATGGAGAAGTACTTGGCCGCGTTGCCCGCCGCCAAGTTACGCACGCCCGCACCGGAGTAGCGGAACAGGTCCAGGTTGCTGGCCCAAGCGAACTGGGTGCTGGTGTTTGCACCGGCGCCCACGCCATCCACGTAGTCCACACCACTGACAAAGCCGAGCGCGTGCCCGATTTCGTGAGCCGCGATGCCGACAAAGTCATAAGAGCCCGACGCAATACCATCGTTTGGGTTGTAATCAAACGAGTAGGCGATGTTCATCGTCAGCGTGGCGTCCAGGCCAGGATCGTTGGCGGGGCGGAGCCCCAGGGCCTTGGCCGTGGCGCGGTTCATGTCCAGGAACTGAAGGTTGACGGTGCCCAGAGTTGCCGAGCCGCCAATGTCGCTGAAGTAGTTGCTTTGCGCGCTAAACGTGCTGCCTGCGGCCAGCGTGCTATTGGCCTGCGTGTCCGCCGCGCTGGAGGCGTCGGCAATCATGGCGTTGCGCACGTTAGTGTAGGAGATCACCTGGCTGTTGCTGCCGGCCGCCGCCAGGAATCCGCCCGGGGAATTGACCGTGCCCACGTTGTAGTTGATGGTGATCGGGTCATCGAAAAGGGCAGACCACTGGTTGCCCGCCGTGATGAAGGCCGCCTGCGCCTGGGCCGGAGTGCCGCTGGCGAAGTTGAAATTGAACGAAAGTGCCGGCGACGCCGCAACCACAGCGAGAGCACCGGAGGCGAGAAGGAAACGCTTCATAGCAAAAATCCATGCAGGAATAACCCCTGCAAGTTCACACGCCCACAGTTTAGACCCGCCAGACAATATTGATTGTTAAAGAAACGACTTTTCTTTGAAAAAGTGGTCCCGTGCTGGATTTTCCTCGTGGAATTGCGGGGCGAAACCGCCCCTAACAAGGAAACACCCCCGGTCTCTTGCGAGTCCCGGGGGTGATTTGTTCAGGCTAAGCCCGCGAACGGAGATTAGTGATGGTGGCCGTGGGCTTCGTCTTCCGTCGCCGGGATTTCCGCAATCGCAGCTTCGGTCGTCAGCAGCAGGCCAGCAATGGAGGAGGAGTTTTGCAGGCAGATGCGGACCACCTTGGTGGGGTCCACGACGCCGGCCGCCATCAGGTCTTCGTATTGCAGGGTCGCCGCATTGAAGCCTTCCTTCAGGTTGCTCGCGTTCTTCACGCGCTCCACCACCACGCTGCCTTCCACGCCCGCATTCTCAGAGATCGTGCGGAGCGGAGCCTCGATGGCGCGGCGGATGATGTTGACGCCGATCTTCTCGTCGCCTTCCACCTTGAGGTTGTCGAGCACCGAGCCGGCGCGCACCAGGGCGACACCGCCGCCCGGCACAATGCCTTCTTCCAGGGCCGCGCGGGTCGCCGCCAGCGCGTCTTCCACGCGGGCCTTGCGCTCCTTCATCGCGGTCTCGGTGGCCGCTCCAACCTTCACGACGGCGACGCCGCCGCGAATCTTGGCCAGACGCTCTTGCAGCTTCTCCTTGTCGTAGTTGCTGTCCGTGCGCTCGATTTGGGCTTCGATCTGCTTCACGCGGCCGTCAATGAGCGCCTTATCGCCCTTGCCGCCCACGATCGTGGTCGAATCCTTGGTGATGACGACCTTGTCGGCGCTGCCGAGCATGTCCGGCTGGACATTTTCGAGCTTGAGGCCGAGGTCTTCGCTGATGAACTGGCCACCGGTGACGATGGCCATGTCTTCCAGCATCGCCTTGCGGCGATCACCAAAGCCCGGCGCCTTCACGGCCGCAACGGGCAGGTTGGCGCGCAGTCGGTTCAGCACCAGGGTGGCGAGACATTCGTTCTCCACGTCTTCGGCGACGATCACGAGCGGCTTGCCCATGCGGAGCACCTTTTCCAGCAACGGCAGGATGTCCTGCACGTTGCTCAGCTTCTTCTCATAGAACAAGATGAGCGGGCTTTCGAACACCGTTTCCATGCGGTTCGGGTCGGTGACGAAGTAGGGGCTCATGTAGCCCTTATCGAACTGGAGACCGTCCACGAGGTCGAACGTAGTTTCAGCGCTCTTGCTTTCTTCCACGGTCACGACGCCGTCCTTGCCCACGCGCTCGATGACTTCGGCCACGAGCTCGCCAATGGTGACGTCCTTGGCGCTGATGGTGGCCACTTCGGCCATGCCCTTGCGACCGCTGACATCCACGCTGAGGGACTTCAGGTTCTCGACGATGGCTTCCACGGCCAGGTCAATCCCGCGCTTGATTTGCATCGGGTTGCTGCCGGCGGCCACGTTGCGTGCGCCTTCCTTGAAGATGGCCTGCGCGAGCACCGCCGAGGAGGTGGTGCCGTCGCCCGCGATGTCGTTCGTCTTGCTGCTGACTTCGCGGATGAGCTGGGCGCCCATGTTCTCAAAGCGGTCTTCGACTTCGATTTCCTTGGCAATCGTCACGCCGTCGTTGATGACGGTCGGGCTGCCGAACTTGCGCTCGAGGATAACGTTGCGACCACGGGGGCCCAGCGTCACCTTTACGGCGTTCGCCAGCTTGTCGACGCCGGCTTCCAGCGCCTTGCGGGCGTCATTGCTGAATCGCAGATCCTTGGCCGGCATGTTAGTTGGCCGCTCCCACGGTCGCGTTTTCCAGCACCGCCAGCACGTCGTCGGCGCGCAGGATGATCACATCCTTGCCGCCCACGTTCACTTCGGTGCCACTGTACTTGCCGTACAGCACCACGTCGCCCACCTTGATGTCAATCGGGGCCACAGTGCCGCTGTCCAGCGTCTTGCCCGGACCGATGGCGGTCACGGTGCCCTTCAGGGGCTTCTCCTGCGCGGTGTCCGGCAGGATGATGCCGCCCGCAGTGCGTTCTTCTTTCGCCGCGGGTTCAACAACAATGCGATCTTGCAACGGTTGAAGTGTCATTTTTGTTCCTTCGGGGAAGTCCCCGATTGATTAGCAGTATAGCGGCGAGAGTGCTAATTTCAGGGGCGAGAGTCCCGCCCGGTGGGACCGTAAGATTCAAGGCCCAAACCGCGAGAAATCGTCGTACAATGCAACCATGCAAGCGCGAGATCGGGTCGCCGTCTTGGTGCGTCGTTTTGGGATGGGCGGGGGTGCCCGCGAGGTCGACCGCTACGCCTCGATGGGCTACGAGAAAGCTCTCGATGCTCTGCTGGGCTTTGGGCCGGCGCCCAGCCAAGATTTCCCGATGATCCGGTGCGCCTACAAAATGGAGGCGGAAGAGGACGCCGAGCCCGGTTTCTACCGGTTCATTGGCCACCACATCCACCACTTGCTGACCTCGCCGGACCCGGTACGCGAGAAACTGGCGCTGTTCTATCTCGACCACTTTGCCGTGACAGCCAATGACGTAGAGCACGGCCTGGCGTGGTACCACCACCTCGAAATGCTGCGCTTGGTGGCGGGGATGAAGTTCCCGCAAGTGCTGGAGCTCATGATTCTGAGCCCGGCGCTGGTGCTTCAGCTCAACGCGGAACAGAACCGACGGGGCAACCCCAACGAAAACCTGGGCCGGGAACTGCTGGAACTTTATTCGGTCGGTATCGGCACGTACTCGGAAGAAGAAGTGCGCGACGCCGCCCGCGCACTCACCGGTCTCATCATCACCGACGACACCTGGGGCAGCGGCACCACCTACAAGGAGCGATTGGGCCGGATGATTAAGGAGCAACGCCCGCTGATTGGCGTGGGGTTTGTGCCCGTGTTCCATGACGACGGCGAGAAGAACGTCGCCGGGCTAAAAGGGAAGTTTGGCTGGCAAGAACTGGCGCGCTACCTGGCCGTGCACCCGCTCACGGCCAAGCATATGTGCGGCAAGCTGTGGGATTTCTTTGTGGGGGGCACGCCACCCAGCCGCGATCTCGAGCACCTTGTCACGACCTACACCAAGACCGGCGGCGACGTGCGGGCGGTGTTGAGGGCAATGACCACGCTCGATTCGTTCTGGGCTCCCGGGCGGGCACGAGTGCTCTCGCCGATTGAATGGACGATTTCCATTGGGCGCGCTTTTGGTCAAGATGAAGACGCCCGCGAGAAGCTGAACCCGGGCGGCCCGACCGACGGCATCCAGGAACCTTGGTGGGAGATTGTGGGGGCGATTCATTACCACTGCGTGCAGCAAGGGATGGAGCTCTACCGTCCGCCCAGCGTGGCAGGATGGGATTGGGGCCGGGGCTGGATTAGCACCAGCAGCATGGTCCACCGCTCGCGCTATGGCTTGGCGCACTCGTGGATGGAAGAACCCAAGGGAAGTGGCCAGTGGCAGCCCGGGGCCTCTATGCGACGGTTCGCCCAGTTTGCAGCCAGTCGCCCGAAGGGCACCGATGCCGAGATTGTGCAGAGTGTGGAAGCCTACTTCGACCTCGAACTAAGAGACGAGACGCGGCTGGCGCTGACCGGGCTGAGCAAAGAAGTGAACGCTGTGGGTGCGTTTAGCACCACCAACGTGCAGTGGCAGGCGGGATGCCTGAATCGCCTGTTTGAAGCCCTTCGCTCTGCGCCGGACTTCCACGTGGTTTAGGCGCGCATCGCTTCGAGTTCGGCGAGTTTGACGGCGGATTCGGCCCAGTCGTCCATGGCCCGGGCGAGGGCGTTCTGGGCGGCTTCGTGCCGCTCGCAGAGGGCAGCCACTTCGTCCGGACTAGGGTTTTCCAGGTCCCGGTTGACC
The DNA here is from genome assembly GCA_943371495.1 of Archangium gephyra. GTDB lineage: Bacteria > Armatimonadota > Fimbriimonadia > Fimbriimonadales > Fimbriimonadaceae > JAHBTC01. The sequence goes on from CALRVA020000110.1 coordinate 8,555, forward strand.
TGGGCGACCACACCTTCCCAGTGCTCCACGGCGCGCTCCGCTTCTTGCACCGCCTTCTCTTGCCGCCCGATCTCTTTGCTGAGTTCGCGGGGGCTCAGGGAGGGCGCCGGGGCCTCAGCGGAAGCCGCTTTGGTGGACTTGGCCGCCGGGGCGGGCAGGTCATCGCGCTTGCTCATGTAGTCCGCAAACCCGCCGGGATAGAGGCGCGAGCCCGCGCGCCGCACATCTAGAATCGAATCGGCAAGCTGACCCAGCAGCCAGCGGTCGTGGCTGACGAGCAGCAAGGTGCCGGGGAACTGCTTCAGCACATTGGCCAGGGCCTCGCGGCTGTCCATGTCCAGGTGGTTTGTGGGTTCGTCCAGGGCCAAGCAGTTCGGCTGGGCGACGGTAAGGGCGGCTAACTGAAGTTTGTTCCGCTCACCCCCGCTCAGGGCAGAAATCGGCTTAAACACGTCATCGCCAGTGAACAAGAACTTGGCCAGAACATCTCGTGCAGGCCCCACATCCAGGCCGCATTCCCACACCATGTAGTCCAGGGGCGTGTCCTCCCCGTCAAATTGGATGGCATCTTGGGTGAAGTAGCCCAGGCTAAGACCGCTACCTGCCCGCACGGCACCCGTAACGGGGTCCAGCGCTCCCACCATCGTCTTGAGCAGCGTGGATTTGCCCGCCCCGTTTTCGCCGATCATGCCCCAGCGCTCGCCGTAGCGAACTGTCCAATCGAGAGCAGGGGCCAGGGGGTTCCCATCGTAGCCCACTTGCA
>CALRVA020000111.1:0-9235 GCA_943371495.1 Archangium gephyra
GGCGGGAGAAGGATTCCCATCCGGGGCCATGGCCACCGCCACCAATCGCCCATCGGGGGCGCGCAGCACCAGCGGCACCCGGTAGCGCCGGATGGAGCGGAAGTGCATCACCTCGGGCCGGGTTTCGCTCCATGTGCTCAGCGCGCGGAGTTCGTTGGCCACAAAGGTCTCGCGCATGCCTGGCACTTCCGCGCCTCCCGTCAGGTGCCCCAGCAAGCCTGTATCGGCGATGTAGATCTTGCCGGTGCGGGTGGCCATCACGCCGTCCGGTGGTCCCCAGGCGGGCGCGGTCCAGGTGAGGAACGCCGCCTCCATCAAGGCCAGGTAGCGCGTGAGCGTGGTGTGCGGGATGCCGGTCTCACGGCTGAGTTCGCTGATGTTGAGCGGTTCGCCGGCGTCGCGGGCCACCGCGCGGAGCAAGCGGGGCAAGAGCGTCAGCCCATCAATCTTGGCGAGGTCACGGACGTCGCGCTCCAAGATGGCCCGCAGATACTGGCTGAACCACGCCTGCCGCCGGCTGTCGCTCTTGCGGGTCAGGGGCTCTGGGAAACCGCCGGTTCGCATCCGCTCGTCGAGGTTGGTCACTGGGGGCAAGGCGGGGGCGGGCTCGCCCGAAAACGCCCAGTCCACAAACTGGCCGGGGCTGCCTTCCACCTCGGCTTGGGTCAGGGGGCCAAGGGGCACCACTTCCATGCGCCCCGCCAGGCTCTCACTGAGCTTCGGGATGAGGAGCACGTTGGCCGACCCGGTGAGCAAGAATCGCCCCGGCGTACGGTCTTGGTCCACCAGCTTCTTGATGTTGCGAAAGAGCTGCGGGGCGCGCTGGATTTCATCCACCACCACCGGGCCGGTGTGGGCCGCCAAGAAGGCATCCGGGCGGAGCAGTGCGGCGTCCAGGGCCAGCGAATCGTCTAGAGTGATGTAGGTGGTGCCGGGGCGGTTTTGCACCAGCGTGGTCTTGCCGCATTGACGCGGGCCTTGCAGGATCACGACGGGGGTATCCGTCAGAATTTCCGCCAAATAGTCCGAGATTTTCCGCGACCACACGGCCTGATTTTAGCGCATGAGTGGTGAAAAATTCACCACTACCAGTCCATTGCCAGGAATCAACCTGGGCAAAATCCAGGTGAGGATTAGTCGCGGCGCGCGCCGACCAACATGTCGCGCCACTTCTGATTCCGGAGATCGTCCGTATCAATGCCGCGATTATTGGAGCTGCTGTGGATGAAGTACGCGCCTCCATCCGGGTGGAACCCCATGAAGATGCCGCAGTGGCCAATCATGTTGCGGCGCTTGTCCCAGAAGTAGAGTCGATCCCCGGCCTGAAGATGCTCCAGTCGCTCCACGGGTCGCCCCACCTTGGCTTGCTCAGCGGCGGTGCGCGGCAAGTTCACGCCTCGGCGGCGGAACACTTGCTGCACAAACGCGCTGCAGTCAATGCCTCCGGTCAGGCTGTTGCCGCCCCACTTATAGGGGGTGCCCACAAACTGGTAGGAGAAGTTCAGCATGCCCTGCACATCGTTGATCGAGCTTCGGCCCGCGGTGGTGGTTTGCTGCAGGTTCTGCGTCACCGGGATGCGAACATCGTAAGGCAGGCTCGCGACATCAGCGGTCAGGATGTAACCGATGCTGCCGTTCTTCAGCACCACGCTGAGCCACTTGTCGTTGTTGGCCACGGGGTTCACCACGATGTAGTCGTTCGGCTTCACGGTCCAGTAGACCCGCGCGTTGGTGTTCATCCCCGCGTAGATCTTGGACGTGTTGATGGCTTGGCCGAGCTTGCCAATGACCTTGGTATTCGGTTGGGCTCCTCCGGTCGCTTGACCGAAAGCGCAAGACGCCAAAACGGCGCAAACCCCCAAACCCAGTGCAAATCGACGCATACCTATATTGCCCTTCCTTGGTTATCGGAAAGACGTGCCCCGTAATCTACCCAGTTCGGACCATTTTTAGGGCTTGCAACAACAATAAACCGTCGGTGCCGCCCACCAATTCGCGGGTGGCGCGTTCCGGGTGCGGCATCAAGCCCAGCACGTTGCCCGCTGGGTTCAGGATGCCGGCAATGGCTTCGGTGCTGCCGTTCACGTTCTCGCTGGTATAGCGGAACGCGATCTGATCGTGGTCTTGCAACTCCTTCAACGTCTCCGGCGAGCACACAAAGCGGCCTTCGCCGTGGGCAATGGGGAGCGAAATCGTCCGGTCGACGCCGGCCATCCACGGGCCGCGCCGCGTGGCGGGTTCCAACGCCACGTTCTGGCAGATGAATCGCTGGTCAACGTTCCGCACCAGCGCCCCCGGCAAGAGCCCGCTCTCGCAAAGGATCTGGAAGCCGTTGCACACCCCGATGACCAAACCGCCGGCCGTTGCAAACTCGCGCACCACGTTCATGATTGGTGCCCGTGCCGCCATCGCGCCGCAGCGTAGGTAGTCGCCGTAGCTGAAGCCACCCGGCACCCAAACGGCATCAAATCCGTTCAGGCTGGTGTCGGTCTGCCACACATAGTCGGCATCCACCCCCACATCGCGGCGGAGGGCGTGCAGAGCATCGGCATCGCAGTTGCTCCCCGGGAACCGGACAATCGCGACCTTCATTGCACAACCTCAAAGGAGAAGTCTTCGATCACCGGGTTGGCCAGCAGGTCGGCGCACATCTGCCGAATGCGGGCTTCGTCCACTTCGGTCACTTGCAGTTCAATGAGCTTGCCGATGCGGACATCCGTGACTTCTGTGAAGGATTGACGATGCAAGGCATCCGCAACGGTACGACCCGCCGAGTCCAGGAGCGAGGGCTTCAGGGTAACAGAGACACGCACGACGGGCATGTCTCGATTTTGACTCAGTTACGCAGCGATGGGGGACGCTCGGAACGTGAGGTCGTAATTGTCCTTCCGCTCCATGTCTATCACAAACTGCTTCCACTTCACACCGTAGCGCTCCACCACCGTGCCGCTCATGGTGCCGTTTTCGTTGTCAGCTCCCAGTTCGATGTCGTTGACCATGATGGCGAGGCCCTTCACTTCGTTGTCGTTGGTCAGCACGAGCTTGTTGCTGATGTACCGTTGCTTGAGGCTGCGCCGTGCGTGCAAAAACTTGTTGACGTCGTCCAGATTGACCTGGAGCATCTTGTGTTGGCGCACCCGCATGAAGAACTCTTGCGTGGCGGTTTCTCGCCGCTCGCTGGCCGCCTGGCTGGTGCGCTGGGCCACGTGCATCAGGCCGCCCATGTTGGCGACGGTCTCGAAGATCGGGCCGAGGAGCCGGTCGGAGTCCTCGTCCCCCAGTTGATGGATCACGTACGGCATCTCGTAAACGGCCGTGCGGCGCAACGCCTCGGGGTAGGCCAAGAACGGATGGCACGTCCCAAACGGGAAGCCCACCGAGCCGGCCGAAGTACCGCCCTTGGCCACCGAATAGCCCAAACCACTCGCGGAGATCATTTCGTAAAACAGGCGATGCCGGTGCCAATAGCTCCCGTGGTTGCGGGTAGAGATCACGTTGGAACCGCTGCCCCGGGCAATCTGCTGCTGCTGCACTCGGATGTTGTCCACGTTAAAAGTGTGGTCTTGGCCACGGAAGAGGAGGCCAATCTCGTGCCCGAGTTTGCGGAGCGCGCGGTAGGCGTCCAGGGGCAACCCCGGCACCGGCACCATCCAGGTGGCGGGCATGGAGTAGCGCTGAAGCGAACTCACCAAAATCAGGAGTGATTCGGGGTTCAGGTCGTCGCAGTCCACCGACATCGCGGCGCAGGAGTCCGCGCCCTGCGGCCAGAACCACGGAATTGCCACCATCGCTTTGGCCTTCTCGACGGCCTCCACCACGGCTCGGAGGTAAATCTCTCGCCACACATCCACGTGGGGGCGCGCAAAGTACGGGACGGGAGCGCCTTCGGGCTGGTCGCGGTCCGCTTCGAAGCTGAGGGCGGTGCCATCAATGGCTTGCGGCAGACCGGCGAGGTCGCCACCGGTGCCATCCCAGGCGGGAACGGCTTCACTCTCGACGGCGCGGCCGAGCGTGTAAATCTTTTGCAGGGCGCCCAGGTGGCAACCCACCAAAATGCCAACGCGGTTGCGCGTCACCAGCGGCTGGCCAAGTTCATCCACCACGGCCGCGGTCGCGCCATTGAGGCCCAGGTTCAGCGGGAGGAGAGCGTGAATGTCCGGGGCTCCCTTCGGCCACAAACGATCGTTGGTGTCTACCGGCTTGGCCCAGCAGCGCTGGCGCGTGGGCGGAGTTACGGTTAGGCTCAAGAGGTATTCCAGGCCCCAGGTGCTGCCACTGACCACCACTGAGCCGCCGGAGTTGCTAATCCAGTCGGCCAAGATCTTGCGCTGGGCCGCCGTCAGTTCTCCGCGACCGCACAGCAACAGCACGTTGTGGGGCGCGAGTTCATCGGCTTTGAAGTCGTCCACTTGCACAATGGGGAATCCCCCGTAGGCCAGAATCTCGCAGTATTCAAAGGCGTACGGGTCATCGGGTGCCAGATAGACGGCAATGCTTGCAGGACGATTCAAGGCAGTAACTCCTTCCTCGTATCTTTGGCAGTCCCGTAGCCTCTCCTCAGGCCTGGTACGTTCAAGTCATGACTTTGCGACTTGGACTCCCTAAAGGCAGCCTGCAAGAGGCCACGTTCTCGCTCTTTCAGCGCGCGGGCTTTGAGTTTCGGGCGGCGACCCGCTCTTATGAACCGATGGTAGACGACCCCGAGATCGTGCCCGTTCTGCTTCGCCCGCAGGAGATTCCGCGCTACATCGAGGAAGGCATCATTGACGCTGGCCTGACGGGTTACGACTGGATCTGCGATGTGGGGGCCGATCTGCACGAGGTGTGCGAGTTGCGCTACAGCAAGCTCACCACCAATCCCATCCGGATTGTGCTGGCCGTCCACAACGACTCTCCGTACCAGTCCGTACACGATCTGAAGGATCATCGGATCGCCACCGAGTACGTTCGGCTTACGCAGTCGTACTTCGAGGAGAAGGGCGTGCCCGCGCGGGTCGAGTTCAGCTGGGGGGCCTGCGAGGTGAAGGTGCCGACCCTGGTGGAAGCCATTGTGGTGAACACCGAAACGGGCAACTCCCTGCGCGCCCACAACCTGCGCATCATCGAGACCCTGCTCACCAGCACGACGCGCTTTGTGTGCTCGCACGCCGCCTACGCGGACCCGGAAAAGCAACGCAAGATCGAATCATTGAAGATCCTGCTGACCGGGGCGATGAACGCGGCCAAGCTGGTGGGTCTGAAGATGAATCTTCCCCGCTCGCGTGAGGCGGAGATTCTCGGGCTATTGCCGTCGCTCAAGAATCCGACCCTCTCTCCCCTCGCGGACCCCGAGTGGGTGGCGGCGGAAGTGATCTTGACGGATAAGGAATCCCGCGACCTGATCCCGCGCCTGAGCATGGCAGGGGCCACGGGCATCGTGGAGTACCCGCTGAACAAGGTCGTCTTTTGATGCGTTTGACTGATGGGTGTTAGGTCCGGGCGATAAGTCCATCGGTTACCAAATGATTGCGCGGGGAACTATTTATTCCCCGTTCGCTATTATGGAAAGCATGAAAGGCAATTTCTTGCAACGACTCTTAGCGACCCGCTCCGATTTCGGCCTCATGGTGGCCCGCGTCACTCTCGGTGGGGTCATGTTCCCTCACGGCGCGCAAAAGCTCTTCGGCTGGTTTGGGGGCAACGGCTTCCAGGGCACCATGCAGGGTATGTCGCAGGGGCTGGGCATTCCGCAGCCGCTCGTGTTCCTGGCCATCATGGCCGAGAGCATTGGTGCGCTCATGCTGGTGTTCGGGCTTGGCGGGCGTCTCGCCGCGTTTGGCATTGGGGTGACCATGGTGGTGGCGGGCATGATGCACGTCAAAAACGGGTTCTTCATGAATTGGTTTGGCCAGCAGGCGGGCGAGGGGTACGAGTACCACCTGCTCACGATTGGCCTGGCGCTGGTGACGATGATTGCGGGTTCGGGGGCGCTGTCTCTGGATCGCGTATTGACCCGAACTGAGTCAGAATAAACGGCATGGCACGCCGCCCTGTTCAACTCTCGGATCTCCGTCGGATCGAAGTCCTGAGTGACCCTCAGTTTTCGCCGTGTGGGGAGCAGATTCTCTTTGCCAAGAAGCGGATCGGGGAGAAGAACCGGGCGGAGGTCAACCTCTTCGTGGTGCCCGCTGCGGGTGGGGCCATGCGTGCCCTCACGCGCGGCAAGGATGGCAATGGCCACGGGCGGTGGTCGCCCTGCGGGCAGCAGATCGCCTTCCTGAGCGGCCGCGAAGAAGGACTGGGCCAGATCTTTTTGCTAAATCTCGCCGGGGGTGATCCGGCTCCCCTCACCAAGCTGGAAGAGGGCCGCATTGCGGGCTTCAAGTGGTCGCCGGACGGGGCGCACATTGCGTTCCTCTATCGGCCCACCGAGGCCGCCCATACCAAGGCCGAAGCCAAGCGCCGCACGGATGCGGGCGAAAGCGATGCCCCCTGGGCCACCGACCACTACTGGTACCGGCTGGATGGGGACGGCTACTTTGGGTCGGCCCGGTATGCGCTGTACGTGGTGGAAGTCGCCACGGGCAAGACGCGGATGATCTTTAACGACGACCCGCTCGGCCAGATTGATTTCGATTGGCTCCCGGATGGCCAGGAGTTGGTGGTGAGTGCCTCGCGCTGCCCCCGGCCGCTGTTTGACCCCGCCGATGACCGCCTCTTCCGCGTGACGCTGAGCGGCAAGGCCACCGCCATCCCCGGCCTACCCCGGGCCAGCCGAGGCGACCTGAGCGTGAGCCCAGACGGGCAATGGGTGGCCAGCCTGGGCCGCCAAAACCCGGAAGGCGGCTGGGGGACCGAGAACTCGCAGGTGTTGCTGGCGTCGCTGGCGGGCGGATCGGAGCGAGTGCTGACCGCTGACTTTGATTGTTGCCTCACCGGTTCCACCCTGAGTGACACCGAGGCCGACGGCCCCTCGGTGCTGGAATGGAGCCCCGACGGTGCGGCCCTGTACGTGAAGGTGCCGATGCACGGCGAGGTGCAGGTGGCCCGGGTGGACGTGGTGAAGGCCACCGTGAAGGTGCTGACCAAGGGCGAGCATGTGCTGGGTCTCGGCAGCCTGGACGCTGAGGGCAAGCGTATGGCCATCACCATTGGTGACCCGGTGCGCCCGGCCGAAGTGGGCGTGGTGGAGCTGAAGAGCGGCAAGATCACGACGCTGACGAATGTCCACGAGGCCTTGCTGAAGGAAGTGGAGATCAAGGCCCCGACCACGCACTGGGTGCCCAGCACCGACGGCGTGAAGGTGCAGACATGGGTGATTCGGGGGCGAGAGAAGGTCTCCCCGGCGGTGATCGAGATCCATGGCGGCCCGCACACGCAGTACGGTTGTGCGTTCTTCTTTGAGTTCCAGCTGCTGGCGGCGCAGGGTTACACCGTGGTCTATAGCAACCCTCGCGGCAGCAAGGGGTATTCGGAAGCCTTCTGCGCGGCCATCCGCAATGACTGGGGCAACAAGGACTGGGATGACCTGCAGGCGGTGACCAAGTTCATCCAAACCGACCCGCTGGTGGATGCCAGTCGCATCGGCGTGATGGGGGGTAGCTATGGCGGCTATCTCACCAACTGGGCGGTGGGCCACGCTTCGGATTACTGCGCCGCCATCACCGACCGGTGCGTGAGCAACTGGGTGAGCGCGGCGGGCAACAGCGACGTGCCGCTGAACCGAGACGACTACTTTGGGGGGCGGTTCTATGCCGGGTACGCCCAGCTCGAAAAGTTGTGGCAGCAATCACCCATTGCCTACTTTGACCAGGTGAAAACGCCGATGTTGGTGATCCACAGTGAGGGGGACCTGCGCTGCAACATCGAGCAAGGCGAGCAAGTATTCATGGCGTTACAGGCGCAGGGCATCCCCTCCCGATTTGTGCGTTACCCGCGCAACACCAGCCACGGGATGAGCCGGAATGGCCCCATTGATATGCGCGAGCACCGGTTGACGGAGATCGTGACTTGGTGGGGTCATTACCTTCAAAAAGCAGGCAAATCCAAGAAGTCAGCGGACAAGAAAGCGAAGGAAGACGCCAAGCCGCCGAAGAAAGGAAGCAAAGCCGCAAAAGGCGGCAAACGTGCCACGGCGGGCTGATGAAACGCAATTGCGCTGAGCAATTGCTGAAACAATGACCCTATAATGCAAATTGATTGCGCTGGGGAGGCATTTGCGGGCGGCGAGACTCGCGAGCAAAACCGTTCTTCTGACGCGCAATGAGCGTGGGCATGGAGCACCAAGAGCAAGGGGATTCATCGCCTGGCTCCCTTCCGAGAAGGGGCCAGGGTGCCCCGGTATGGGAGTGGCTCCATGATTGCCAAAGCGTGGTGGAGGCGTGGGAATCGCAAGTGCCCCTGGTGCCCGCCAAAGGCGCAAAGGACCAGGTGCAACTCTGCCCGCCGGCACGCGGCCGGTGTCTTCTCCACCGCACGCTTATGCGCACCGCCGCTCTCGCCTTTGCGGAGCGGGCGGGGGCGTTGCCCGCGGGATTCAGCGCAGATTTTTGCCAGCGCCACGGCCCGGGGTCGGACTCTCCTTACACTTTAGGCCAGCGGTGGGTTCAACTGACCCAGCGGGCGCTCACCGAGCCCTCGGCCCACCTGCGCAAGCGCTGGGAGCCCGAGTTTGGGCGCGTGCCCTATTTGGGGGCTGCCTTCTTTACCCCCGACCCAGATGAAGAAACCTACGATGCCGAGCAAGGCTCCCTGCGCGTGCCGGATGGGTTCCTGATTGCCCTCCTCGGCCGAGATGGCGTGCACGCTCGCTACCCCCTTGGCCTCCACGCGCGGCCAGAAGGCGAAACTATTACGCCGGAAGCCTACGGTCACGCTCTCGGTTTGATCCCGTGGTCTCTCGGGGCGGGTCCGGGCCGCGACCTTCCGCTGCTGGTGTCCAACGAAGAAGAAGCCTGGCGGGTGCGCCTGTGGTGGCTGCTGATGGACTGGCGGACGCACGGGGTGCGCCCCGTGGAAGACCTGCGAGACATGGTGCGCGTGGTGCCCCGCCCCATGGCCGTGGTGCCACCAGAGAGCCAGGTGTGCGAATGGAAGACCAGCTTCCGCACCCACCGCCTCAGCCGGCAGCGACTGGCCAAGATTGAACTTGCCTCCCTGCGGACGGTGGCAGCTTTCCTCAACGCCGATGGCGGCACCTTGTTCATCGGGGTGAACCCGGAAGGGCGCGTGGTCGGCATCGGGCACGAATGGCCAC
>CALRVA020000112.1:0-9210 GCA_943371495.1 Archangium gephyra
GGGGCATCGGGGCTCCGGCGGCAACCAGCCTGGGTCGCAAAGCGCTGACCGGTTCGTTGCCGGAAAAGACCAATGCGCTGCGGATTGCGGTGGATGCGGACATCAAGGACATGGGCGCGGTGATCCCGAGCTTCCTGGAAAGCCCGGAACTGCAAATGGCGGCGGCGCGGGCGGCGGGTCCGCTCAAGGCACTTTCGGCGGTGCCGACCCTCAACCGGCTTTGCCTCAGTGAAGACCCCATCCTGGTGCGCACCAGCATGATTTCGCTTTCCCAAATCGGGGCGGCGGAAACTGTGATTACGGGCATGGCCCTGCTGGGAAGTAGCGACTTGCCGACGCGGCGTGCGGCGGCGGCCCTCATTGCGCAGCACCCGGACCAGGCGGGCACCAACTTGGACCCGATCTTGAACGGGAACGACGAACTGAAAGCCCGCATGGCGCTTGAAGTTCTGGGCCTCATCGGATCGGAGGATGCGCTGACCCGGATCAGCCGGTTCCTGATGGACCCGCGCCCGGGGATGCGGATTGAAGCGCTGCGCCAGCTCAACGGACGGGTGCCAGAAGCGGCCCGCCCGGCGGTGTTGGCGCTCCAGCGCGACCCGGTGGACCTCGTCAAGTGGGTCGCCCGGGGCGTGGAGATGGGGAGCTAAGCGAGCCTAGATCGGGCTGAGCCGCATGGCGGCCCGAACCTGGCGCATGGTATCGGCAGCGAAGTCGCGCGCCTTTTCGGCCCCGGCGAGAAGGATTTCGTCAATCGCGCCGTCGTCCAGGGTGGCCCGGCGTTCGCGCATCGGGCGCAGATACTCGTTCAGCGCCTCAATCAGCTCCTTTTTGCTCTGCATGCAGCCGCGTTCGCCACGTCGGTCCTCGTCCCACGCTTGCTCATAGCCCGGCACGTAAAGGCGCATGTATTGGCACACCGCGCAGCCCTCAGGCACGCCCGGGTCCGTCTTGCGAATCTTGGTGGGCGTGGTGAACGCGCCCATGATGCGCTTGGCGGTCTCGTCCTCGGTGTCGTTGATGTAGATGCAGTTGTCGTAAGACTTGCTCATTTTGCGCATGTCCACCCCTGGCAGGGTAGCGCGGGACTCGTCTTCCGAAATGATGTTCTTGAACTCGGGGAACAGCTCCACCCCAAACGTGGCATTGAACGACCGGGCGATCTCTCGGCTGAGTTCAAGGTGCGGGGCTTGGTCTTTGCCCACGGGCACCCCGTGGGGGCGGTAAAGCAGAATGTCCGCCGACTGCAACACCGGGTAGCCCAGCAGGCCGTAGCTCACGGGGCGTCCTTCGGCCAGGTCGTCCTTCTTCTCCTTAAAAGTCGGCACCCGCTCGAGCTTGCCCAGCCCGGTCACCATCGAGAAGATGAGGTGAAGCTCGGCGTGCTGCGGCACCATGGATTGCACGAAGATGGTGCTGCGCTCGGGATCGAGGCCCCCGGCAATGAAGTCTTTGGCCACCTCGCGGCTGTTGTGGGCGAGGTCAGGCGGCATATCGCCCATGGTGGTCAGGGCGTGGTAGTCCGCCACCATGCAGAACATGGTGTGGCCTTCATCCTGCAGCCGCACCCAGTTGCGCAGGGCCCCTTCAAGGTTGCCGATATGCAATCGCGGGTTCGTGGCCCGCATGCCGCTCAGGATGCGCTGCGTCATAGTTCAGTTCCCAGCATGAACCGAGTCACGGCCCGGCGGGCGGGACCCAGCACCATGTTGAACAGCGGGAATGCCCCGGTCTGGCCCAGGATGATGAGGCCCAAGAACAGGAAACCCCCGAACTGAAGATTGAACTGCGTCCACTTGATGCGGGCGCGATCCGGCAGGAACGTGCCCAGAATCCACATGCCATCGAGCGGCCCGATGGGCAGCAAGTTAAACAGCCCGAGCGACACATTGATCAGCACGCCAAAGAGCAAGAACGTGCTGAAGAACGGAATCTCCTGGCCCGCCGTGAGGCGGAACAAAACCGCGAACAGCATCGCCTGGATGAAGTTGCTGGCGGGGCCGCCAATCACCGCCACAAAGTGGTCCCACTTCGGGCTGCGCATCTTGCGCGGATCCATCGGCACCGGTTTTCCCCACCCAATCCCGAACCCGGAAAGGGTGGTGATGATGATCATGATCGTTCCGATCGGATCAAAGTGCTTGAACAGGTTCAGGGTCACCCGTCCGTAGATGCCGGGGGTGGGGTCGCCCGCCATGTCGGCCAGCTTGGCATGGGCGTACTCGTGAATCCCAATCGCCAGGAAGATCACCAGGAAGACGGCGATGTAATCGGTTACGGTCATGGTGGCTTAAAGGGAGATCAGGGATTCGCGGGCGAACATTTCGTCAAAAGTGTCGCGGCGTTGGACGAGCTCAAACCGACCATCTTCACGCCGAATCACGGTGGCGGGGCGAGCATAGCGGTTGTATTGGCTGGCCATGCTACTGTTGTACGCACCGGTGCACTGCACTTGCACAAAGTCCCCGGGCCGGATATCGCCGGGTAGGTCCACCATGTCAAAGAGCATGTCGGTTTCACAGTGCTTCCCGCTCACGCGCATGGGCCGGGGGGTGTCCATGGTGCGTCCGTCTTGCGGCAAGGCGGAAACCGGATACTTGCTGCCGTAGAGCGCCGGGCGCGGGTTATCGCTCAGGCCCCCATCCACGGCCACGTAAGTGCGCTGACCTTCGCCGGCAGGGACGGTCTTCACCACTCCCACGGTGTAGAGCGTGATGCCACTTTCGGCCACCAGGCTGCGGCCGGGCTCTTGCACCAGGATTGGCTCCCACTCGCCCTGCAGGCTTTCGCGGACGGCTTCCACCACCAAGCGGCAGTAGTCCGGGATGGGCATCGGCTGGTCGCCGGGCTGGTAGCGCACGCCCAGACCCCCGCCCACATTGATGATCTTGGCGGTGAAGCCATGCTGCCGCCGCATACGCAAAGCGAAATCCGTGATGAGGGCCCCGCCGGAGCGCTGCGCCTCGGGGTCCAGAAGCTGCGAACCCACATGGCAGTGGAAACCGACCACCGGCAATCCTAGCTCCAGGGCGCGAAGCATGGCGCGTTCGGCACTCCCATCGGCGATGTTGAACCCAAACTTGGTGTCGGCTTGGCCGGTCGAAATCTTGCCGTGCGTTTTCGGGTCCACCCCCGGGGCCAAACGCAGAAGCAAATCGGGCACGTTGCCCATCGCGCCGAGCCGCTCGATCTCCTCAAAGTTGTCCACCACGATCTGGCCGACGCCCTCCTTGGCCGCACGTTCGAGTTCAGCAACGGTCTTGTTGTTGCCATGAAGATGGCAACGGGCAGCCGGAACCCCCGCGCGCAAGGCGGCTTCCAGTTCTCCTTCGCTGGCGGTGTCAATGGTGCACCCTTCCTTCGCCGCAATCTGGAGCACCGCTAATGTGGAGTTGGCCTTGCTGGCAAAGGAGATTTCCGTGTGCGGATACACGCTGGCGAACCCATCAATGTACGCCCGGATTCTCTCACGCAGGTGGGATTCATCCACCACGTAGAGCGGGGTGCCAAAGGTTTCGGCCAAGTGTTGAGCTTCGGCAGCAGAAACGGCAAAGGGATCGCGCATTACGGGCGATTATCCCCGCCGGGGCCGCCTGATGTCAGGACACTGCCCGGTACGCGCGCATTTGGCCTCGCACGAGGTCCACAATCACCGCATCATCGCCGTCTTCCTGCATCGGGATGAGCGTCTTCACTCGCTCGTCCAACTCCGCAGTTGAAGGGTACGGCCAGAAGGTGTCGCCGGCGTTTTCGGCCAGCACATTGGCGTAATGCACACTGGCCAGGGCCAGGGTTTCTTCCTTGTGTTCCCACGGCTCGGCAAGGCCGGTCAACACGTACGGGAACAAAGTGGGGAAGTTCCACGCCTGCAGCAGGTCCACCGCCACTTCGTTGGGGTGGTGCTCAAATCGTTCAATGAAGGCCGTAGTGGGGTCCACTTTGCGCGCCTGGGCGGTGAGGAGCAAAGCGTCGTAAGTTTCGGGTTCCACACTGGCAATCAACGCGAGGCCAAGGTCGTGCAAAACACTGGCGGCAAACACCTCGTCCGGCACCAGGGCCGAGGGCGCGTCGGAAGTCTTCTTCACCATCGAGAAGAGGTAGCGAGCCAGCAGGCCCACAAACATGGAGTGTTGGGCAAAGCCCTTGGCGTCGAAACGCTTGGCCGAGGCGTTTTGAACCACGGCTTGCATCCACACGGCTACGGCCAGACTTCGCACGGCGCGTTCGCCCAGCGTCATGATGGCCTGGCGGATGGTGGTGGCTCCGGAGGTCATGCCCCCGTAGGCCGCGGCGGAAGAAGCCCGCAAAACACCGGCCGTGAGGCCGGGGTCGCCCAGGATGATTCGTTCAAGGGTGGCGGCGCTCGCCGTGCCCTTGTCGATCGCCTCACAGAGTTGGGTGGCATTGTTTGGCAAGTCACGCAAGACCGAATCCGGTCGAATCGAACTCTTCAAATCATCAAAACTTCGAATTTCTGCCATAGAATCCCAATGCGGGAGGCGTTGATCTCCCGAGGTTCATTGTTGGCGCGTCGCAAGGCCCTCCTCAGGTGCCACCCGCCCGTATTCCTACGGGTTAGAATGAAGGAAGATGATCCGCATTGCGCTCCTTGGTTCCACTGGCAGTATCGGGCGGCAGACGCTCGACGTGTTGCGCGAGCATCCCGAGCGCTTTGAAGTGGTGGCCATGTCGGCCCGCACGAGTGCCGAATCGCTTCGCAATCAGGCGCAAGAGTTCGGCGTCAAGCGCCTGGCCTTGATGGACAAGAGCGCGGCGGACAAGGCCGGACTGCCCGGCGGCATGGAGGCCGTGGTGGAACTCGCCACGCTGCCCGAAGTGGATCTGGTGGTGGTGGCGGTGGCCGGGGTGGTCGGCCTGGTGCCGACGTTGGCCGCGATTCGGGCCGGGAAGCGCATTGCGTTGGCGAGCAAGGAGGTCTTGGTCTCGGCGGGCGAACTGGTGATGCCCCTCGTACGCGAACGCGGGGTGATGCTGACACCGATTGACAGTGAGCACAGTGCGGTCTTCCAGTGCGTGCAGGGCGTGCGTCCGGATCAGATTGCCAAGGTGATTCTCACCGCCAGTGGCGGACCGTTCCGAGGCTGGACGCGGGAGCAACTGCAAAACGTCACCCGTGAGCAAGCCCTCAACCACCCAACGTGGAAGATGGGCGGCAAGATCACGGTGGACAGCGCCACCCTGATGAACAAAGCGCTGGAGATGATTGAGGCGCGGTGGCTGTTTAACGTGCCGATGGACTCCGTGGAAGTGGTGGTGCACCCGCAAAGCATCGTCCACTCGTTCGTTGAACTCACGGACGGCAGTGTGCTGGCGCAACTGGGCTGGCCGGACATGCGCTTGCCGATCCAGTACGCGCTGAGCTACCCCGAGCGCCCCGCAAGCGGCCTGAAGCCTTGGCGACCCCACCTCACCCCGAACCTCACATTCGAGCCGCCCAATGAAGACGTCTTGCCGTCCCTGCGCATCGCCCGGCAGGTGATGAAGACAGGCGGCACCGCGCCTTGTGCCTTCAATGCGGCCAACGAAGAGGCGGTGGCGCAGTTTTTGAACGGCAAGTGCGGATTCCTGGCGATGGCCGAAGTGGTGGAGCGGGTAGTGAACCGTCACGCCGCTTTGCCCGTCACTCTGGAGGCGCTGCTGGACGTGGACAAATGGGCCCGGGCGGAAGTCCGCCGGATCCTGGACATCCCGCAGTCCTAGTGCATCGAAGCCAGTTACGCAGACGTAAGGGAGTAAGGTAAGGAACAGTTCGCATGGAAGCACTCGCCCCGATCTTTAGCGTTGCCAGCACGATATTCCAGTTCCTGCTGGTCATCACCGTGATCGTGGCGGTCCACGAACTCGGCCACTATTTGGTCGCTCGCATGTGCGGGATGCACGTCGAGGCCTTTGCCGTGATGATGGGGGGCGTGCGCCGCACGGACCTAAGCGAGCATGAACCCAAGGGGCTGGTGCCTTCCCGCGTGATCTGGGTGATTGTGGCCCTGGGCTTGCTCACCATGATTGCAGGCACGGTGGCCAAGTCGGCGATGGTTTTTGAGGCCGGCTTGGTGGCCAGCGGCATCTGGGCGCCACTCATGGCGTGTTTGCGTCTGGAGCGGATTTATCACCTCGCTGGGGGGACGGCTTTCCGCCGTATCCTCATTACCCTCGCGGTGCTCGTTGCCATGCTCTTTATGGGCACGCAATTCCGCAACCTCAACGCCGGAACCTGGATTGGGCTGCTTACGGGCGGGATGGTCATTGCCATGCTGGTGATGTACTACTCCCCGCTGATGGGGGGCAACCACCCGGACGAAGAAGAGCGCCAGGGCGAAGGGAAGATCACCGTGAACGGAGAGTTGGTGCCGGTGCGGTTCCGCCCGCTGTGGTGGGTGACGGACAAGAATGGCACCGAGTTCAGCTTGCTTTTGCTGCCCTTGGGGGGCTTTGCGCGCATCCGGGGCATGCAGTCGTTTGAGGACGGCCGCGAAACGAAGATTGAAGGCGGCTTCTATACCAAGCATCCGATTCAGCGGTTGCTCACCCTCTTTGCCGGGCCGCTTTTTAGTGTGTTGTTCGGCATCATTGTGCTCACTGGTGTGTGGGCGGCCAATGGGCGCCAGGATGTCTCCGAGAAGCCCGTGGTCGGCAGCCTGAGCGTGGGCGGCGCGGCCGACAAGGCTGGCATCAAGATTGGCGATCGCATCACCAGCATTGACGGCACGACCATCGCTTCCTTTGATGGCATTCGGCCAGTGATTGACGCCGGGGGCGAGACGCCGCGCGTGGTGAAGGTCGAGCGCGAGGGCCAGACTTTGGAATTCACTTTGACCCCGCAGGTGCAAGAAGGCATGCCGAAGCTGGACGCGGAAGGCAACCCCATTCTGGGCGAGCGCGAGACGCGCCTGATCATTGGGGTCGGGCCTGATTTTGAGACGAAGACGATGTCGATAGGCGAGGCCTGGGCGGAAGCCTGGACCCAGCCGGTTGTCCTCGTCAAGGGATTAGCAACCCTGGTTAGCCGCCCGCAGGCGGCCAAGGACACCATGGGCGGCCCGGTCAGTGTGGCGCAGGCCACCCAAGGGGCCACGAGCATGGGAGCCTACGGCATCCTCACCCTGATGGGAATGCTTAGCCTGTCGCTCGGCATCATGAACCTGCTCCCGATTCCGCCGCTCGACGGCGGGCAGATGGTGATCAACTTCATCGAGCTCATCCGGGGTGGCAAGCGGCTGAGTATGAATCTGCAGCAGCTCGTGACCAACATGGGCGTGGTGCTGATGATCCTGCTGATGGTGAGCGCCACCACGATTGACCTTGGGCGCGTGACGGGCAATTCTGCCGACGCCAAACTGCCCGAGTTTAAGACCGAAAACGACCCGGCTCCGGCCCAGCCGTAAGCGTTCGTCCCACCCTCGCGGGGAAGCCCCGGCGAAACGTCCGGGTTGGGGGTGCATTGTCGTGCATAATGGTTCTTCGCCGACTTCTGCCGCGAGGAACTGTTTTGTCAAAAACCGTAACCATCAAGCCCGACGAGCAATTTGCACGACTTTACGCTGACCGTTTGATTTTGGAAGCCCTGGTTGATCTCCATGAGGTCATCAAGCCGGGTGAGCTTTCTGAGCAACTGAGCAGCAAGGGCCTCGGTTTGGCGGCGATCCGCTCTCTGTTGGCAAGCAACGCTGACCTCTTTGCTTACAACGAGCGACGCTGGGTGCCCAAGGCTCGCCTCGATACGGAAGGCCGACCGATGCTCGCCGCCGTGGATCGACTTCTCCGTGCATTTGGTGCGCCGGTGGCGGTGGATCTGGTGGCTCGAGAAGTCGCCATTCGCTACGGCATTGAGCCGGCCGACGCTGCCGTTCGCATTCGGCGCTTTGGTCAAACCGATCCGCTCGTCCTTCTGACCCGCGACGATCGCGTGGTGACGACGGAAGTGCTTTTCCGGGGTTCGGACGAGTCCCGGCCCCGCGCCTACAAGCTGGCCGGCCTGACCGAAGCGGAAGTGGCCGAAGCACAGAAGCAGCTGGGCGACTTTGATTGGCTGCACAACGATGCCTTGGTGTTGGCTCTTGAGAAGGCCGCTCCGGTCTCGCTGAAGGCCCTTGGCGCCGCCGCTTGGGTGGCCCTCAGCCCGGATTCACCGTTTGGGAACCACCTCTACGATTGGCGCTCGTTCTACGCCGACCTGCTGAGCATCCCCGGCTACGTGATCTCCGCCAACGGCGTGATTGCCTCGGAAGCCGAAGGCGCGAAGTGGGTGGCGCAAGCCAGCAAGCTGGCCGACAAGCTGGCCCCGACCGTCGAAATTGAAGACGCGGTGCCCATCGAGCTGAAGCCGGAAGACATTGAGAACATGGTGAAGAAGGTCACCACCAGTTCTGACACCGTCACCGCCAAGCAACTTCTGGAAGAACTCTTCGAAATCACGCCGACCGTGCGCACCTATCCGGACGACATGGCGAACGTGATGGACGCCCTGCGCGCCGACAAGCGCGTGATGTGGGTGGGTGGCGACCGCTTCCGCCAGCCGGAATCCCGGCCGGACGACGTGGACGAAATCCCGATGCCGTTCCAATACGTGGCCAGCGACCATCTGCAAGAAGATGGCGACCCGGTGGACGTGGAACTGGTGGACGAAGGCCTGAGCAGCAGCCTACGCAAGCTGATTTTGCACCCGCTGGCGCAAGACGTGATGGACGAAGAGTTCCAGCCGCGTCTCAAGAACATTCCGGAGCAGATTCGCTTGGTGCTCAAGCCGATCCACCGCGAACTCGGCACGTTCTCCATGGCGCAGTTCCCGACCGGTTGGTTCGACGACGAGCCGGAACTGCAAGAAGTCATCCTCAACGATTCTCATGGGCGATCGCTGCAGGTGTGGCTGAACACCAAGCTGCGCCTCATGTTTGGCCTGTTCGAGTGGTGGATTGACCAACCGATTGAATCGGGCGCGGTCTTCCAACTCACCCGCACGAACAAGCCCAACGTTTACGAATTCGAATGGCTGGACCAGACGGACCCGGTGGTTTACGTCAGCAACCAGCGCATGGAAGAGCTGCGGGAGATTGCCACCCGCGCCGACTCCATGTCGACGTTCGAGATCCTCCGCGAAGTGATGAGCCACTGGAGCAAGGGCGCCGACTTCCTCACCATCATGTGGGAAGTCAACGTCGTCCGCCGCACCAGCCGGCGGCTGTTGGCTTCGCT
>CALRVA020000113.1:0-8854 GCA_943371495.1 Archangium gephyra
GAGGTTGACCACCGCGATTACCCACTCGCCCGGAGGGATAAAGCGCACTTCGTCAGTGTTGGCGCGGCGGCGGAGCTCACTCTTGGCCTGGTCCAGGGCCGGATGCCACACCGCCGGGGGCCGAAACCCGATCACCAACCGATTGACTGCGTCCATGGTTTCGTTGTAACACAAAACGAATCCGAAAGCGGCGCGTTCTTGACATCTTGTTGACATTTTCTCGGGTCGGAATTGGTTAAGATGCGAGAGTATGCTTGCCCTCGCGAGTGCCTTGGCCCTGATGATGACCGGCGCGGCTCCGGCCACGACCCTGCCGGCTTTGCCGCCCATGGCTTCGGGCTACGTGTTCGAAGACCGCAACCGAAATCGCAAGCGTGACGCGGGCGAACCCGGCCTGGCCAACATCCGCGTAAGCAATGGCCTCTCCATCACCACGACCGACCGCGACGGGCGCTGGTCGCTGACTTACGAAGAGTTTCTCACGCCGTTCTTCGTCATCAAGCCGCGCGGCTGGATGACGCCGGTGGACGAGAAGCAACTGCCGCAGTTCTATTACATCCACGCCCCTGAAGGGCTGCCCAAAACCCGCTACGGCGGCATGGAGCCCACCGGGCCGCTCCCGGCGAGCATTGACTTCCCGCTCCACCGCCAGAACGAGCCGGACAAGTTTAAGGCGATCGTCTTTGGGGATACGCAGCCGCGCGACCTGCGCGAAGTGGACTACATCGCCCGCGACGTGGTGGAGCCTCTGAAGGGCAATGCCGAAGGGGCCATGTTCGGCGTGACGCTGGGCGATATCGTCTTCGACAACCTCGATGTGATGGAGCCGCTGGCGCATGTGATTGCCATGATCGGTCTGCCTTGGTACAACGTGCTGGGCAACCACGACATCAATTACGACACCCCGGACGATGCCCGGGCGAACTCCCGTTGGCTAAAGATTTACGGCCCGTCCTACTACTCGTTCGAGTACGGTGCGACTCACTTTGTGGCGCTGGACAACGTGTGGTGGCCGGGGGCCAATAATGGGGGCTACCAAGCCGCCCTTGGTCCGCGCCAGCTCGCCTGGCTGAAAGAAGACCTCCGCCGTGTGCCCGAGAACCAGTTGGTCGTGCTGATGATGCACATCCCCCTCATGGATATGCAGGAAGCCGATAAGGCCGCGCTCTTTGAACTTATCAAGGACCGGCCGTACGTGCTCTCCATGTCGGCCCACACGCACTATCAGTCGCATGAGTTCTTGGGCAAAGAGGAGGGCTGGCCGGGCGAAGGCGAACACCACCACGTGGTGACGGTGACGGCCTGCGGTAGCTGGTGGCAGGGTGCCCCCGATGAGCGCGGCGTGCCCCACACCACCATGCGCGACGGCGCCCCGAACGGCTATATGGTTTACACCTTTGATGGGAGCCAGTACAGCATGGAATTCCGCGCCGCCGGTGCCCCCAGCAGCTACCAGATGAATATCTATGCCCCGGATGTGGCCTCGGCGGGCGACACCGTGGAGGTGATGACCAACGTCTTTGGCGGATCGGAGCGCAGCAAGGTTGAGATTCGCATTGGCGGAGGGGAGTGGCAAACTATGGCCAAGGCCAACGTGCAAGACCCCGCCTATCTGGCCACCTTTGAGCGCGAAAAGGCCATCACGGCTCCTTATCGCCCGCTGCCGGGCGCGGTGAATTCCAACCACATCTGGCGGGCCGAGCTCACCGTGCCGGCGGGCAAGGGGCTGGTGCCGGTCGAGGTCCGCACCACCGACATGTTTGGGCAGGTCTACCACGCCACGCGCGGCATCCGGTTGGTGGATAAGCGTTAGTTCGCCGTCGGATACTTGCGGAAGACGGCCTCAGTCGCATCGGTGATGGCCTGCGCATAGAGAAGCTGGTTCTCCCGCTTCTCGATCCAAGCCTCATCCTGCGGGTTGGTCAGCACGGCCATCTCGATCAGAACCACCGGTCGCTGGCTGAATATGGAGCCGGTCAGCGCTCCCTGGCGGGCGCCCACGGCGGTTTGCAGGTCCGTCTTGGGGCCTCGGTCGCGGAGATGACCCGCTAAGCCCTTCGCGAGGGCGGGGTGAAACACCGCCGCAAACTTCTTGCTGTCGGCGAGGACCTGGGCGCTGGGGCCGGTGACGCCGCGTACGGTGCCGGGCCGGGAGGGGTAGTAGGTGCTGAATCCGCGCCCGTCCGCCGCATCGCAGTGGAGGCGAATCACGTAGTTCGCGCCCGCTTGGTTGCCGATTTCGGCGCGGCGTTGGTTTTCCACCCGCTCGTTCATGGTGCGCTTGGTCAGCACCACGGTGGCGCCCCGGCGTTGCAAATACTCCTTGAGCGAGAGCCCGATTTTCCAGCAGATTTCAAGCTCCGTCACACGGGCGCCGCGTGTGCCGATGCCGACTTCGCTGGGGTGCCCGGGGTCCACCACAATCGTCGTCCCGGCCAAGGGGCTGGGCGCCACCATGGGGGCCGAAGTGTGAACAGCAAGGAGTAAGGCGAGCATCCCGAACGATTATAGCGACCGGGGGAGTTGTGCAAGAATGAAAGCGGTTTGGCGCGGGATTTTTGGGCAGAACGAGGGATCGCACTGGGTGAGGAACAAGAAATCCGGATCCCCTTGACTCGGTCTTATAGTGGAGTCAGCCTCGAACTTCCGATTGTGGTGCGGCGAGCGCCCGAACCCGGCCCCACGGTTTTCATCAGTGCGGCGGTGCACGGCGATGAGATCAACGGCACCGGCGTGGTGCAGCGCCTGGTGGTAGACCCGCCTTTCACCCTCAAACGAGGCACGCTCCTGCTCATTCCTGTCGTCAATCTTCTGGGGTTTGAGCGGCACGACCGGTACCTGCCCGATCGCCGCGACCTGAATCGCTCGTTCCCGGGCACCCCAACGGGGAGCTTGGCCAGTCGCATCGCCCACGTGGTCACCACCGAGATCATCGAGAACTGCGACTACGGCATTGACATCCACACGGCGGCCATCCGCCGCACCAACTTCCCGAATGTGCGCGCGAACCTGACCGACCGCCGCACCGCCGCCTTTGCCCGTGGCTTTGGGGCGGAACTCTTGCTGAGCGGCGAAGGACCGGACGGCAGTTTGCGCCGCGCCGCCTGCGAGCGGGGTTGCCCGACCTTTGTGGTGGAAGCGGGCGAAACGTGGAAGGTCGAACCGGCGATTTTGGAGTTTGTGACCCAGGGGATCACCAATGCCCTCATCAAGCTCAATATGGTGGAAGGTGAGCGCGTGTTGCCTTCCTACCGCATCGAAACCGACACCACCAACTGGGTTCGCGCGCAAGAAGGAGGGTTCCTCCAGTTCCACGTCGCCCCGGGTGACCTGGTGCGGCGCGACCAACCTCTGGCCACCAACCGGGCCCTCACCGGGCGGGTGCAGAACACCATTGTCAGCCCCGTGAATGGGGTGGTGGTCGGGATGACGACCATGCCGAGCGTGGCCCCGGGAGACCCGGTGGTTCACTTGGCGTACTGCCGACGCGGGGAACTGCTGCGAGTGGAAAAAACGCTGGACGAACTCTCGGACGACAGCCTTTACGAACGGCTACGGGGAGAGCTGGCCACCAACGTCACCGTCGTGGACTGGCACGACGACTTTGTGGTGGAAGAACTCCCCACGGAACCGAGCTAGCCTCGGCCGCCACCCAAACGGTCCCCACCCAGCCCCGGGCGACTGCCCCGGCCGACGCGGCTGTTCGGGTTCGGATCGGGCTGACCGTAGACCCGGGCAATGAACCCCACATCGCTCCACTGGGGGTCGCTGAGTAGGGTGGCTTGGTGCACGATGACGAGCTTCTGGCTCGGCACGATGTAGAGCCGCTGATTGCCAGCCCCGGCGGCCATGAACATATCCTTGGGCACCCAGGGGGCGGCAAAGGGCGCGGCATTCACGGGTGTGCCGCCCCCGGTGGCGGGCAGGCCGAGCCAGCAGGAGAGGCCGTAGCGCGGGTTGCTGGTGGCAGGCTTCACCAGTTCATCCCAGAGGTTGGCGGGGATGATGGATTTGCCCTCCCACTGGCCGCGCTGGAGAATGAACTGACCGTAGGTGGCCCAGTCGCGGGCGGTCATCTGGCCTCCGCCTCCCATTTGCGGGCGTCCGTCGTCGCAGCGCGTCCATTGCGCGGAGATGCCGAGCGGCTTAAAGATGCGGCGGGTGAGATACGCCTCGTAGCTCTCCGTCTTGAGCACCGCCTCGATGACCGCACCGAAGGTGTTGAACGGGGCTTGGCCGTATTGGTACTTGGTGCCGGGTTCGGCCGTGAGCGGATCATCGAGCACGCTTTCCCAGCTGGGGCCGCGCAGTCCCCCGCCGGTGGTGCCGAGGCCCGATTCCAGGCTCAGGAGTTGCCGGATGGTGGCCGTGGCTTTGTTGCCTTCGCGCCATTGCGGCAGGTACTTGCCCACCGGGTCGTCCAGGTCAATCAGGCCGTCGGCCTGGGCGGCCAGGGCCACCACACCATTGAAGGTCTTGGTGCCGCTGGCGAGCTGGTTCACGCTGCGGGCGCTGTTCGGGGCTTTGTACTCTTCAAAGATCCTTTTCCCATCGGCCACCACAATCATGGAGTGGCCGCGCCGCTCGGTCGAATAGGTGAAGGCAGACTTCAAATCTTCGGCCCTCGGCACGAACGGAGCCGGGGCGACCGCCGCGGCTAAGAACAAGTAGCTGAACATACGAGCAGTGACGAAGCCCGGCCGAGAATGTTTAGCCGGGCCTGATCCATCTGGTGATTCAGCCGGCAGCCTTTTCTTTGGCTTTGAACTTGAGGATGGTGCCGTTGATGCAGTAGCGGAGTCCCGTCGGAGGCGGGCCATCTTCAAACACGTGGCCGAGGTGGCCATCGCAACGAGCGCAGAGCACTTCGATGCGGCGCATGCCAAAGCTCAAATCCGCCCGGTACCACAGGTTGTCCTTAGCGTAGGGCGACGTATAGCTCGGCCAGCCAGAGCCGGAGTCGAACTTCTCGGTGGCATTGAACAAGGGCAGATCGCAGCCCACGCAGTGGTAAGCCCCTTCGCCCTTGGATTCCAGGTTCACGCCACAGAAGGCGGGCTCCGTGCCGTGGTTGCGTAGGATCTTGTACTGTTCGGGGGTCAGTCGCTTCTTCCACTCGGCATCCGAGAGGACGAGACGGTCTTCGCGTTCGGGCGGCGCGGTGCGGAAGGTGAGGCCCGTGGCCGGGTCAACTTGGGAAGTGCTCATGATTTGGGAGGGCGATTGAGGAAGATTGCCGCGCGCGCTGTTGATGGCGAGACCGGCGGCGGCCAGGGCCGCCATGCCAAGCGCGATGCACTTGGTGATGAGATCCATATCTTTAAGAACGTTGCCGGCTGGCAATTGGTGCCAATCTCCGGGTCTGCGCCCCGGGCCAAAGGGTTACACTGAAGGTATGCGCGTATTGGTGGGCATCAAACCGGGTTCCGACGTGAAAGCGGTTCAGGCGTGGCTCCAAGCTCTGAACTTGGCGTCAACCGAAATGGAGGTCCAAACCGTGGCCGAGCCCATTGCCTTCAGCTCTCCGGCGTACTTGGGGGCCGGAGCGACGGTGCCGGTCGAAGTGATTGAAGCCCAAGAATCGGC
This sequence comes from Archangium gephyra, assembly GCA_943371495.1. Taxonomy (GTDB): domain Bacteria; phylum Armatimonadota; class Fimbriimonadia; order Fimbriimonadales; family Fimbriimonadaceae; genus JAHBTC01. The sequence continues at coordinate 5,587 of CALRVA020000113.1, forward strand.
CGCGCAAGCCATTGCCGAATCGGCGCGCCAAACGCTCGGGGCCACCGCGGCGACCATTGCCTATGGCGACCCCGCCAGCGAACTCCTGGCGCGGGCCCAGGCCACCGGCGTTGAACTGGTGGTAGCGCAGAGCGAACCGAAGTCGTGGTTCAACAATCTGTTTATGGGCAGCGTGACCCGCCGCCTGGCGATGGAAGGCGATACCAGTGCGCTCCTCATCAAGTCGGCCCCGGCGGACGGGGAACATGTCGCCGTTTTTGCCAGCGATATGAGCCCGTATAGCCAGAAGGCGTGGCAACAGTTTGTGCAGATGCAAGTTCAGGGGTTGCACAAGGTTTTGGTTGTGACGGTGGTGGATTCGCGGCCGGTGGATTTCGGCCCGCTGTTGCCCGACCCCACGCCCTTCATGCCGAACTTGCCGGTTTTGGATCGCGACGCCTTGGTGCAGCGGTTAAAGGAAGCCTGCCCCGCCCCCGCCGGCATGAACGTGGAGCACGTGATTGTGGATGGCACTCCGGCGGAATCCCTGGAACCCTATATGCAATCGGTGGGCGCGGACCTTTTGGTTTTGGGCGCGCAGGGGCACACCTGGGCGGACCGGGTGGCCATTGGCAGCGTCGCCCTGCACATGACGATGTGGGGAAGTTCGACCCTCTTGCTGGTGCGTCCTCCCGCCGGTACATGACGGCATCGCCCGCCCCGGATTCTGGACGCGCGCTGGCGCTCGATGGCCTGCGCGGGTTGGCACTGTTCGGCATGGCCCTCAGCGGGATGATCCCGTTTGGCGGGGTGCACGACCGGCACTTACCGGACTGGATGTACCACGCCCAGATTCCGCCACCGGCGTATAAGCTCGACACCACGCGCTACGGCCTTACGTGGGTGGATTTGGTCTTTCCCTTCTTCTTGTTCGCTTTGGGGGCGGCTTTGCCCCTCGCCCAGGCGAAGCATGCGGAGACGGGAGCAACGGGCCGGATATGGGGGCGCGGTGTGGTTCGGTATCTCGCCCTGGCCATGTTCGCCTACGTGGTGGAGCAAACCAAGTTGGGCCGGCTTCAGCAGCCCGGACAGCCCTACACCGTGCCGCAGTTGCTGACCTGCCTTGGCCTCTTTGGGCTCATTGCGCTGGCCTGGGGGCGTTGGCCTCGGGGTTTTCCGGCATGGGTGAACCCGGTATCGCAGGGCGTCGGCGTGGTGGGCTTCGCGGCGGTGATTTGGCTGTACCCTTGGCCGGGCGGCCCTTTCGGGTACGCGCGGGTGGATGTAATCCTGCTGGTGCTGGCCAACATGGCGTTTTTCGGCACTGTGTTTGCCTGGGCGACACGTCGCCACCCGGCGTGGTTATGGGGCCTCACTCTGGCCGTGATGATGCTCTTTACATTGGTGGCCGAAGGGTGGGCGTTCGGTCCGCAACTCGGCGCGTGGACGCCGCTCAAGGAACTGTATCAGTTCAGTTACTTCAAGTACCTTGCGATTGTGCTGCCGGGGGTGTGGGCAGGGTCTTTCTATCTGCAAGCCGCGCACCGGGAGCCGGCTGATGGCTGGGGTGTGGTGGCGGTGGGGCTGGGCTTGCCGACGGTGGCATGGGTCCTGCTTCTTGATGGGCGCGATTGGTCCAAGACCGCGTTGGCGATCCTCGCCTTAGCTGGGATTGCTTACGCCCACAGCCTGCCGAGCGACGGGCGCATCCGGGCGTGGCTCCGCGCGGGTTGCATCTGCGTTTTGGTGGGTTTGATGTGCCTACCGCAGGGTGGGGGCATCCGCAAAGACTGGGCCACGCTGAGCTACTTCCCCATGACGGCCGGGTTGAGCCTACTCACCCTCGCTGGCCTCGAAAGTCTCGCCACTATGCGCCCCGCCTGGGTGCGCCCGCTGGCGCTGGCCGGAATGAATGCGATGCTGGGCTACATCGCCATCACGCACTTGGTGCCGGCCTTCATCCGCATCACCAAGTTGCACGACGGCATCGGTTGGGTGGTGTGGGATACGCCCCTGCGCGCCCAAGGGCTCGAGATCATGACCGTGTACGGCTTTGGGCAGGCCGCCTTAGTCTTAGCCGTGGCGGCCCTGGGCACGCGGCTCCAGTGGTTTATGAGAAGCTGATCGGGCAGGGGATTAGTCCGCGCGCCGGAACCAGCCGGTCTTGAGATACAGCGCTTCGGGGAACTGAATCGGGGCCGGGTGGTCGATGTCCTGGATCGTCATGTGTTCCAGGTTCAAGATCACGTTCTTGTCGTTGGCGGCCAGGCGCACCGTATCCACCAGCATCGGCAGCGACATTTGGTACGTGCAGGCGCTGACGATGAGCGTGCCGCCGGGCTTCAGTGCGGGCAGGGCGTGGTAGGCCAGCTTCCAAATCCCCCACTTAAGCGAGTCGCGCTTTTCGGCCGTCTTGGCGATCGCCGGCGGGTCCAGCAGAATCCAGTCGTACGTGCCAGGGGCTTCACTGGGCAGATATTCAAAGGCGTTGGCCTCCACCACCGGAAACTCGAGGCCGTTGAGGGCGGCGTCGGCGCGGGCGGTGTCCACGGCCAGGGGGTTCATGTCCACGGCGGTGGGCAAGGCCCCCGCGCGGGCAGCTCGCATGGAGAACGCGCCGGTATAGCTGAAGACGTCCAGCACCTTGTCGCCCGGCTTAAGGGCAGCCTCGAAGGCGCGACGGGTTTGGCGCTGGTCCAGATAAAAGCCGGTCTTGAGACCTTCCTTGATCAGTACGGTGTGCTTGAGTCCATCCTCGTGCATCACCACGGTCTGCGGCACGGGGCCGAAGAGTTCACCGGCGTGCGGGCTCAGGCGCTCTTCGTTGCGGCCCGCCATGTCACTTCGTTCGTAAACGCTGGCGGGCTTGAGAGCTTCGAGCAGGGCGGGGTACCAGAGGTCGCGCAGGCGTTCCATGCCGAGCGTGCGCACCTGCACCACGAGGTGGTCGCCGTAGCGGTCAATGATCAGGCCGCTGAGGCCGTCGCTTTCCCCGCCGCTCACGCGCCAGCCGTCGGTGTTTTGCAGCCGGTCGCGGCGGAGTTGGTCGGCCTTGGCCAGGCGACGGGCAAACCAAGCCTGGTCAATCGGCTCTTCCTGGGTGGTGAGCATGCGCACCGGGAAGCGGCTGGCAGGGTTGAAGGTACCGGTACCAAGGGTCGCGCCATCCATGTCGCGGACGCGCACCAGGCCACCCGGTTCGCCTTCGCCGTGCTCAATTTCCCCGCGTTGCACCCACGGGTATCCGTTGCGGATCTTCTTTTCGCGGCCTTTTTTCAGCCATACATCG
>CALRVA020000114.1:0-8652 GCA_943371495.1 Archangium gephyra
GGATTACGGCCGCTGCGTTGCCATCGTGACCGCCGCCGCGCAGAAGGAACTGCTCGGCCCCGGCATCCTCGCCATCAGCCTTCCGGTCCTCGTGGCCTTCGGCTTTGGCCTGGGCAAGCAACCGGTGCTGATCGACGGGGTGGCCTACAACCTGGTGGGTGCGCAAGCCCTGGGTGGCTTCCTGGCCGGTACGATCCTTTCGGGTCAGCTGATGGCTGTTCTGCTCGCCAACTCCGGCGGGATGTGGGACAACGCCAAGAAGCTCATCGAAGATGGGATGCACGGCGGCAAGGGCACTGAAGAGCACAAGGCGGCGGTGGTCTGCGACACGGTTGGCGACCCGTTCAAGGATACGGCTGGTCCGGCCCTGAACCCGCTGATCAAGGTCATGAACCTGATCGCTCTGCTCATCGTGCCGATCGTCATCCAACCGATGGACAGCACGATGCGCGGTGGCGTGACCCTGGCGGCGGCGGCGGCCCTGATGCTGGCCATCTGGCAGAGCAAGAAGGGCAGCATGAGCACGGCTCTGGACAGCGCCAAGGCGGACGCAGCGGCCAAGGCCGAAGCTCCGGCGGCGGTGGAAGCCAAGGCCGAAGAAGCCAAGCCGGAAGAAAAGACCGAAGGCTAAGCGCCTTCCCTGCCTCGCAAGGCACGCGGGCTCGCACTGATTTCAGTGGGAGCCCGCTTTTTTTCGCTAAACTATGGGCATGGCCGATCCGGCAGATGTAGAAGCAACCAAATACCTGCGGCGCGAATTCAACCGCCGACAGATTGACGTGACGCAAGCCGACCTGCGCGTGATGCACCACGTGGCGTACATCCGCGGCTCGCTCAAGTCATACAAAGGCGGACCGCCGGACTTGCGCAAGGAGTGCGAGAATATCGCGGGCTACCTCAAGCAGACGGGCCGCGTGAAGGACGTCGTGATTGACTGTTCATTCCGCTCGTAGGGCGGCATCCACTTCGCTCAGCAGATAGAAGCTTCCGGTAGCGACCACGTCGCCCGGCGCGGCTTCTGCCCGCTCAACGGCGTCGGCGACGGACTCACAAATCGTGACGGGGCGGCCGAGGTTCTCCCAGGCTTCGGCCACGGCCTCGGCGGGTTGGGTGCGCGGCCAATCAATGGGGGCGGCAAAGACTTGTCGCACACAAGGGGACAGGGTTTCGGCGAAGTGCTCGGGGTCGTGGCCGTTTAGCATCCCCGTGACCAGGTTCACCTCTCGGTACCCCTCTTGCATCAGCCCGGCCGCCAGGGCCGCCGCGGCCGGGGCGTTGTGCGCCCCATCCAGCACCCATCGCTGGCCATCCATGGTGCGCTCTTCAAATCGACCGGGGATGGTGGCGAGCCACACGCCTTCGCGCAGGGCCTCCTCGTCATGCCTCAGGCCTCCGGCATATAGTGCACTCACCGCCAGCGCCATATTGGTGGGGGTCATTGCGCCTTTGAGGCGGGGCTGCAGGCCCGTGACTTCCCCGCCCGGCGTGCGCACGGTCCACCCGGCGGGCTCCGGCCGCAGTTCGATTTCGCGGCCAAACTGCCAAATCGGGCTTCCCCGCTCTTGGGCGATGCTCTCGATTGCCTCTCGCGCCTCATCAGCCATCGGGCCGACCACCACCGGGCGCCCCGGCTTGATGATGCCGGCCTTTTCGGTAGCGATCTTGGCGAGTGTGTCGCCGAGGTACTCCATGTGGTCCCGGCCGATGCTGACAATGACGCTGCAGGCCGGGGTCACCACATTAGTGGCATCCAGGCGGCCGCCCAGGCCGACTTCCAGCGCCACCGCATCGCAGGCTTGGGCGTTCCAATAAGCGAAGCCCAGGGCGGTCTTGAATTCAAACTCGGTGGGCGCGCCCATCAGGCCCGTCTCCATGGTCTCCGCCACCTCCAGTAGCCGCCCCACCCACTCTCCGAAGTCCTCCCGCGAGATCAGATCTCGGCCCAGTTGCACCCTTTCGCGGACATCGTAGACGTAAGGCGAATACGCCGCGCCCGTGCGGTAGCCCTGGCTCACCAACAGGCTCTGGGCAAAGGCCGTGGTGGTGCCCTTGCCGTTGGTGCCTGCAATATGGATGAAGGCGGGCGAGCCCGTTTCGCCCAGCCGCTCCGCCAAGCCGAGGCGCTGGCAGAACGCGACCATGCGGTCCAGCCCCAGCCGCCATTCGCGGCGGGGGTAGTTGTTCAGCGCGGCCAGGGCTTGCTCGTAAGTCAGGTTCATGCGACGGGGGCAGCAATCAACCCGGAGTCGGCAATCCGGCGCACAGCTTCGGCAAATCGCTCCCCGTTCTGGTCGCCCAGCAGGGTCAGCGAGAACCGCACGTAGCCTTCGCCAGCGGTGCCGTAGCCATTGCCCGGGATGCACAGGACGTGCGCCTTCTCCAGCAGGGCCTTGGCGAACTCGGCGCTTGACATATTGGGGTTCGGCACCGGCGCCCACACGTAGAGCGAGGCAACCGGCCGCTCCACTTGCCAACCAATGCTGCGCAGGCCATCCACCAGGGCGTCACGACGGCGCTGATAGATATCCAGCGTGGCTTGATTGCTCACGTGATTGAGAGCGTAGGCTCCCGCTTCGGCCACGGCCGGGAACGCCTTGCTGTCAATGTTGCTCTTCAGCTTCTGCAGGGTGTTCACCGCATCGGGGTTGCCCGCCGTGAAGCCCAAACGCCAGCCCGTCATGTTGAAAATCTTGCTGAGCGAATGGAACTCGATGGCCACGTCCTTGGCCCCTTCCATCTGCAGCAGGGTGGGGTTCTTCCAGCCATCAAAGCAGACATTGGCGTAGGCCATGTCCCCGACGGCGAGGATGTCGTACTCCCGGCAGAACTTGATGAGGTCTTGATAGAAGCCCGGCGTAGCGGGGCGGCCCGTGGGGTTGCCCGGGTAGCACACGTGGAACAGCTTGGCGCGCTTCGCGATGTCCGTCGGGATTTCGCTCAGGTCGGGCATGTAGGCGTTCTTGGCGTTCAGCTCGGTCTCGTAGAGGTCGGCGCCGGCCATGCGGGCGTGGATGGCGCTGACGGGGTAGCCGGGGTTCGGAACGATCGCCACATCGCCCGGATCGAGATAAGCCCAGGCCAGGTGCGCCAGGCCCTCCTTGCTGCCAATGACCTGGCCGACCTCGGTGGCCGGGTCCAGGTGCACACCGAATTCGCGGTAATAGAAGTTGGCGGCGGCCTCCAGGAAAGGTTCCCAACCCTTCGGGCTCTCATCGTAGCGGTGAGTGGCCGGGTTGCGGGCGGCGTCGGCCAGCGCGTCAATCACAGCGGCGGGAGTGGGGATATCGGGGTCGCCGATGCCGAGGTCAATCACATCGTGACCGGCGGCAATGGCCTCGCGCTTGATTCGGCTGATTTCGGCAAACAGATACGGCGGAATCAATTCCAATCGAGCAGAGGCGCGTGGCATGAGATGGAGTCTAACACCCTCTGTTCTGGGTTCCGGGCCCCCTGGGGTTGAAGCCGAATGTAACGATTGTTCAAAGCGGGCGTCCAAGGAGATATGAAGGCCCGTTCGCTTTGGGTTTTTGCCACGACCACGCTGGCCGTTGGCCTCCTCGTCCCCACCGCCACGAGCCTGAACCGATCTTCGGAAACCGGCAAGACCAACCCGGTGAAGGAGACCAAGGTGGACGTGCCCGCCGAGATGCGCTACGCCCACGAGCCGATCTTCCAGGATTACTTCGATCTTTTCTTGGGGCGCGCGAAGCATGAACTAGAGAACATTGACAACCTTCGCGACGGACCGTTCGGAGTTTCGCGCATCCCTGCCACCAAGATCGGATCGCACGTGATTGAGACGATGGGGGATATCGGCGTCCTGTATGGCAACGGCACGGAACCCTTCGATGCTTCTGAATGGAAACCCAAGCGATTTGGCTACAGTTCGCGTGGCCCGGCGAGCGAATCCGAGATGAAGACTTTGCTCCCCTATGCCAAGCAAGCTTCGCCCTACTTTGAGGCAGGATTCCGCGGACCCCTGCGCTGGCGCACCGAAATCGGCGTGATTGAGGCCCGGCCGGTAGTGATTACCAAGGCGGACTGTGCCAAGTGCCACACGGACAGCAAGCCGGGTGATATGGCCGGCATTGTGCTGGCGCGGCTTTCCCCGGACGAGATGGTGGAATACCGAAAAGCCGTTGGCGACGCTCCCTAGAATCTCTTACAGTCAGAATTGCCGGGGGTTGGGTGTTTCTTCCCCCGGCATTTCTGTTTTGGTAGTTGGCCCATGTGAGCCAGCACCACGTTTCGTCCGCTCATGTTGACTCTGTCGTGAGCAAAATTCGATGTAGTTATGACACTGGATTGTCGTAGCTGGTGCTGGCTGTGGCCGACTCAATAGCGCTCCCAATCCCTAACCTCACTCGCACCCCTCCGGTATCCTAGCGGGCGTTGCGAGGCGTAGCGCAGTTGGTAGCGCGTCGGCTTTGGGAGCCGAAGGTCGCCGGTTCGAGCCCGGCCGCCTCGACCACCTCGGCACGTTTTCGGCTACTATGAGCCATGTTTGCCGCACTCCTGGTGGCGATCCAGAGCGACGCCCTCGGCCTCAAGCTCCAAGCCGTGGACCCGGCCCGCCTGCGCGCCACGGTCACCCACCTGGCCAGCTACCCCACTCGCAACTCCCTCTCCCAGGAAGTGCACCAGGCCGCCGCGTGGCTGGCGGATGAATACCGCGCCATACCGGGCCTCGAAGTCGAGCTGATGGAATACACCCTGCCCCAGGGCCGGCGCGTGCCCCAGCCCACCCCGTGCGTGCAAGTGATTGCTACCCTCAAGGGCAGCAGCCCCGAGACCATCATCATCGGCGCCCACCTGGATTCCCTCAACCTCTCCGTGGCGCCCACCGAAGGCCCGGCCCCCGGCGCCAACGATGACGCCAGCGGCGTGGCACTGACCCTGGAACTCGCCCGGCAACTAGCCGGCACCCAGCCCCGCCGCACCATCAAATTTGTGGCCTTCACCGGCGAAGAACAGGGCCTGTTGGGGGCCACCGCCCTCGCCCAGCGCGCTAAGGACGAGAACTGGCCCCTGGTGGCCATGCTGAACAACGACACCGTGGGCAGCAGCCGCAACCTGAGCGGCCAGGAGAACACCCAGCAGGTGCGCGTGTTCAGCGAAGAAGGCGACAACCACGACAGCCGCGAGCTGGCCCGCTTCATCGAGTGGACGGTGCGCCAGGCGGTGGATGACTTCACCGTCAAGCTCGTGCTGCGCCGCGACCGATTCGGACGCGGGGGCGACCACACCCCGTTTGTGCTGCAGGGCTTCTCGGCGGTGCGGTTTATCGAGGTGCACGAGGAGTTCAAGCATCAGCACACCCCGGATGACCTGGTGCAGCACATGGACTTTGACTACCTCGCCAACGTGACCCGGGCCAACCTGGCCGCCGTGTGGAGCCTGGCCCATGCCCTTCCCGCCCCCACCAAGGTGACCCTGGTGCGTGACCAAACCCACGACACCACCCTGACCTGGGAAGGTGAACCCGGTGTGCCCTACACCGTCTACTGGCGCGACACGGCCAGTGCCGAGTGGCAAGGCTCGATGGCGGTGGGCGAGGTCGAGCGGGCCACCGTGCCCCTGGTGAACAAAGACGATCACATCTTTGCCGTAGGGGCCGCCGGCGGTGTGCCCGTGCTGGCCGAATAGCGCGAGCCCAAAAGTAAGAAACCCCACCGGCTCGCATTGAGCCCGTGGGGTTTCTCTATGTCAAACGCCGATCAGGGCTTGCGGCCGCCCAGCAGCATCTGCAGGAGGTCGCCGCCGCCACCGCCGCCGCCCGCACCCAGGACTTCCTGGGCGTTGAGGTTGCGTTCGATGCGCTCGATCATGTCGGCCACGTAGAGCGAAGTGGTTTCGTCCTTGACCTTGCTTTGGTTGGCCTTGAACACCGCCAGCACGCCCTTGAGGTGCGCCCGCGCGATGAAGTTGGCTTCCGAAGCTCCTCCCGGGGCGCCCTTCACGCCCAGGTCGATCAGTCGCGTCACGTACGCCGTTTGGAGTTCGCGGCGGATCGGATCCACCGCTTGGCCGGCCGGCAGCTCGGTGAAGAGGCTGCGGGTCAGCGTGCCGAAGATCTCGGAGACGGTGAACCGCTCCTCGCCCGGCAGCGCCTTGTACTCGTTGTTGGCCACGCGTTCCAGCGTCGGCGAGCTCAGCACCATGCCCAGGAACATCTGGGGGAAAGTGCTGACCTGCGTGCGCACGTTCCACGGGTTCGGGGCTTCGACGAGGCCGTAGTCATCGCGCAGGTCTTCGGAGAAGTATCGGAAGAGGTCCTTCGGGAAGTCCAGGGCACCGGCCGCGAAGATGTTCTCGTTGATCATCCGCAGGGCCGCTCGTTGTTGACCGGCCGAAACCGGGATGGACGTCGGACCATCCGAAGACGTGCCTCGGATCGCCGTGCGCTGTTCCACGCCGCCAATGAACGACACGACGCTAAACGCCGCGCTGAGGTGCATGCTCACCAAGTTGCCGAAGCGGCTGGTGAGTTGACCATAGTTTTCGCCGTTCTTCGGCTCCTTGTCGCGAAGCTCGGTGATGAGCTTCTTGGTGCGGGTCATCATGGCCATGGAGTAGTCCATGGGGTTCTTGCTCAGGTCGAACCGCTGCACGAACGGGTCATACGAGTCCGCGTGCTGGTCGGTGCGATAGGCATAGCCTTCTTGCACGCCCTGGTTGGCAATGGCGCGCAGAGCGCCGGCTTCATCGGCCGCATTGGTGCCCGGAACATCCGAGTAGCCCCAGCGGATGGCCCACTTGTCGTAGGTGCCAAGCTCGGCATAGTAAGGAACGTTGGGGTTGCTCACCGCATTCAGGTTGTAGGGCACGTAGTCCATCACCGAAGCCGTGGTGCCGTACTTGGCCACCATCGCCGGGTCGTTCATTTGGGCAAAGGTCAGCTGGGTCGAGGCCACAAAGTTGTGGCGCAGGCCCAGGATGTGGCCGAACTCGTGGGCCACCGTGTGGCGGACCGCTTGGTAGAGGTAGCGCTCGCGCTCTTCTTCGCTCACGGAAGAAGCTTCCAGCATGCCCGTGGCCCGCATCAGCTGGCCCTCGTGAGACATGCCGCACACGTTGCATCGCTGCGTCTTCTTCTCCGCTTCCGGCAGTTCAATGCCGAGGAACGAAGCGGCGCGGCGCGCCATCATCTGCGCAATTTCGTTGCTGTTGGCTTCAAAGCTCAGATAGTTGATGTCGAACGTGATGCTCGAGTTCATGATCTGACCCGTAAGCGGGTTCACACGGAACAGAGCCACGGCGTAGGCGGCATCCGGCGAGGCCACAAACCGAATGGTGTTGTAGCGCATGTCGGCGTGGTCAAAGTCCGCATCTTCCGGCATGTCCTTCACAACAATGGCGTTGCTGAAGCCAGCGGTGCGCATCGGTTCATTCCACAGCAGGATGCCGTCGCGGGTGGCCTTGCGGAACTCTTCCGGAATGCCCTTGTCCAGATAGAACACGATCGGTTCGACCGGGTCGCTCACGGCCTGGCTGGGGGTCGCCTTGCGGAGATTCCAGCGGAGCACGTGCTTGACGCGGCGGTCTTGCGCGGTCGGGTCGCTGAAGTCTTCCAGCGTCGCGGTGAAGTAGCCCACACGCTCGTCGAAGAGTCGCGGCACAAAGCCGTTGTTCTCCGGGAGTTGGTAGAGGTTGTAGTTCACATTAACGACCACGGAGCGGCCGTCGGCATTCACGCCACCGCCAAAGAGACCGGCCTCAAGCCCCGTGGGGGCGTTGCCGTCGGCAAAGGTGTAGGTGCTGCGCACCACGGTGTTGGTCGGGAAGTTCTTGACTTCATTGACGAAGGTGTTGTCGCGGTCCAGCGAGTAGCTTGCGCCCCCGCCCAAAAGACCGCCGCCGCCCTGGAACCGACCTTCAATGCCGGCGACATCGCCCTTGAAGAAGTCGCTCACGTCGATGAGCACGCTGTCGCGGTCCTTCTGCGTGGCTTCGATATCGAACGTATCGAGGTAGCTCGGCGCAAACGAATTGGCAATCGTGTTGGCAATCGGCAGTTCGGGATCGGCCAGCAGACGGTAGTTCGGCACCACCACGGTCAGGCGGCCGGGTTGCACTTCTCGGAACTGGAACAGGAGGTCAGCGAGCGGGTCGCCCATCACCACCTGCGAGCTGGTGCCCGAAGCGGCCGTGGCCTGCAACATCGTCCACTTGTCGAGCTGGGAGCGCTTGATTTCCATGTAAATGGTCTTCTCGCCGTCCTCTTCCTTCACGTAGATCGGGAACAAGCCGTCCATCTTGGTGAAGTCCTCGACCGTGCTGTCGATATTGTCCTCGTCGCTCTCCTCGCCCTCATCTTCTTGGCCCGGGACGGTCGTATCCACGGTGCCGTCTTGCGTGGCCTTATAGGATTTGAGCTCCATGGAGCCGCCGAACTCGGGGTTGCCCGGCAGGCCGAGCGGCATGCCGATGATCTTGAATTCAGACTTCTTGATGACACCCGTGGTGGGATCCACCCAGGCGGTCATCGTCACGGACATCTTCTCGTCGGTATCTCGTTCCTTGTAGGTCGCTTCAATCTGGGCGAGACCTTCATCGCTCGCACCATCAAACGCCACGAGCTTGGCGGAGAAATCGGCGGCCACCAGACCATCTGACTTGGACGTGCGCGGATAGGAATACGTCCAGGTGTCG
>CALRVA020000115.1:0-8609 GCA_943371495.1 Archangium gephyra
GATTCGCGAAGCTACGCTCAAGGCCTTCCCGCAGGATGGCCGTGACGGCTATTACGACGTTATGGTGCCGGACCCGCAGATGAGCGGCGCCCCGGTGACCGCCCCGCCCGCCGGTGCCAATGGCGCCAACGGCGCGCAGCAAGCGGATGGCCAAGTGGCCCCGCCGCAGGCCGCTCCGCAAGCGGCCCCGACCGGACGCGTGTACTACGTGATGATCATGGGCGACAAGTCTCGCCTCGATGGCATCGAGAAGTACGTGCGGGATCTTGACCACCGCATCACCAATTCGTTCAGCGTTTCTCGCGCCGAAGACTTGGGCACCGTGGTCGTCCCGATCCAAAGCGGAGACACCGAACGCATCAAGACGATGCTGGAGCGGCTGCTGGCGGACAACCCGCGACGCGCCGATTACAGCATCCAACAGACGGCCCTGAGTGAGCTGAGCGAGGCGGACCAAGCCACGCAAATCCTGCTCATGATTGGCCCGAAGTCGGAAGTGGCGAAGCTTGAAGCCTTCGCGACGGAACTTGACCGCCAACTCTGTGGCGCCGTCGGCATCAACTATGTCGCCGATGCCAGCAACAGCCAGCGCGGCTACGAAGTGCTTGAACTCAAGTACATCGAGCCGATGGTGGCCGAGTTTGACCTGAAGAACCGCATCCGCGGCCTGCACGTGACGGTGGTCCCCGACCCCGTGACGCCGGGCATCACGGGCGAAGATGAAGGCAAGAAGGCCGAAGACCCGCAAACGGCGGGTCAAGGTCAAGGCCAGGGCGGCGGTGCCGGTCAGGGCGGTGGTGGCGGTACGAGCCGTGAGGCCGAACTCCGACGCCAGATTGGCCGCGAGCCGATGCGCCTGGTGGTGCGCGGTACGCAGGACCAGATCTCTCAGGCGAAGGCTTACCTGGCCCTGATCGACGTGGCCCCGCGCCAAGTCGCGCTGGAACTCCGGGTGCTGGAACTGAGCAAGGAAGACGCCTTCAAGATGGGTCTGGACTGGAACCTCTTGACCGGTGGCCGACTGAGCCAGATTCGGTTCAACCAAAACCCGGGCGGCCAAGCCGCGCTGCCGGGCTCGGTGAGCGGGAACTTCAACTTCAACCAAGGACCGAGCAACTTCCTGGGTGTGCTGGACCAACTGGCTGGCGGCAACAAGTTGATTGCCCGCCCGAACGCCCTGGTGAGCGACGGCCGCAATACGCGACTGTTCGTGGGGGACACGATCCGCTACATCAAGCAGATCCAAGCCAGCCAGAGCGGTACGACGGTCATCACCGACGAACTGGAAGTGGGTGCGCTGTTCGACATCAAGGCTCGTGTGGGAGCCGAGGGCGCGATTGCGCTGGACCTGGAGCAGAACTTCAGCATCCTCACCTCGTTCCTGCCGGTTCCGGGTGGTGGTCAGCTGCCGCAGACCAGTGACCGACGCACGAGCATGTTTGTGAACATGAAGAGCGGAGAGACGATCGCCATCGGTGGTCTGATCCTCGACCAAGACCGCAAGACCGTGAGTGGGATTCCCATCCTCAAGGATCTGCCGATCATCGGTCGCCTGTTCTTCAGCCGCACGGAAACGAACCGCGAACGCACGGAAATCGTGTTCTTCCTCACCGCCAAGGTGGTGAACGAAGATAACCGAGGCGATGCGGCCAGCCCGCGACGCAACGAGACGGCCGTGCCGGACCCGATGAAGGACTACACGACCACGGGCGGCGGAAACCCGTAAGGTCGAAAAAGGCCAGAAGAAGGCACCCCTCACCCTGATTTCAGGGTGGGGGGTGTTGCTTTGTCTTTCTGCCATCTGGCGTTTGGCCCGGGACTAGTGCACTACCTGACCGAACGTTGGCAACGATCCCACCATAGTAAGCGTTAGCGAGCCTGAAACGGCATCGCGATAGGTTACGAAACATGAACAAGTGGTTTGGAATTGCGATGGCGGCCGTACTCGGCATGACGCTCGTCGGTTGCCAAGGTGCGGCGGAAGCCGGAAAGGAAGCGGGCGAAGGCGCCAACGCGGCCATGGATAAGGCTGGCGATGCCGTCGAAGCCGGTGCCGAAAAGATGGGCGAAGGCGCCGAGAAGATGGGCGACGCCGCCTCTGCGGCTGGTGATGCCGCGAAGACCGCCATGGGTGGCAGCGACATCGTGGACACCGCGGTGGCCAACGGTTCGTTCGGTACGCTGGCGGCCCTGCTGACCGAAGCCGGTCTGGTTGAAACCCTGAAGGGCGATGGTCCGTTCACGGTGTTCGCGCCGACCGATGCCGCGTTCCTCAAGGTGGACGCCAAGGCCCTGGAAGACCTGAAGGCTGACAAGGCCAAGCTCGGTGACGTGCTGAAGGCCCACGTGGTGGCCGGTAAGGTCATGGCGGCCGATGTGGTCAAGCTCACGGAAGTCGAAACCCTGCAGGGCAGCAAGTTCCCGGTGAAGGTGGAAGGCGACAAGGTCATGATCGGTGACGCCACCGTTTCGCAGGCCGACGTGGCCGCCAAGAACGGTGTGATCCACGTGATCGACACCGTGCTGATGCCCGCTAAGTAAGCGCGCATTCTTCAAAGGCCCCTCGGCTAAACGGTCGGGGGGCCTTTTTCGTTCAAACTATGCGCATGATGTCGCCCCGGCTGGAATTTGCCCTGAACGTGGCGTGGGACGCCGCAAAATCCACGCTGGCGCACTTCCAGACCGGAGCGGCCATTGACTGGAAGCATGACGACAGCCCGGTGACGGTGGCCGACCGGGACGCTGAGGCGATCATCCGGCGCGCCATTGATCTGAAATTCCCCGGCGAGACGGTGCTGGGCGAAGAGGAAGGCTTGTCCGGGGCGAGCGACGATCGGTGGGTGATTGACCCGATTGACGGCACCAAGAGCTTCATCAGCGGCGTGCCGCTTTACAGCACCCTGCTGAGCTATGAGGTGGCAGGGGAACCCGTGCTGGGCGTGTGCATATTGCCCGCCCTGGGGCAAGCCGTGTGGGCGGAGCGGGGCGCGGGGGCGTACTGGGACGGCGTACCGATCCGGGTGCGGGCGCAAGGCGAACTCAACCGGGCCGTGCTGGCCTGCGGCGGCCACCGCAGCCTGCTAGGGCAGGGCCGCATGGAGGGTTTTCTGGACCTGGTGCCGCAAGTGTTGGCCACGCGCACGTGGGGCGACGCCTATGGCCACGCGATGGTGGCGGCGGGGCGCATTGATGCCATGATTGACCCCGTGGTGGCGCGTTGGGATATCAGCGCGATGGCCGTGATCGTCCGGGAGGCGGGCGGCTTGTTTACTGATTTTGAGGGGAATGAAGAGTTGGCCGACGAAGCCATCAGCGCCAGCCCCGACTTGCACCGACATATCCTCGAGGCGTTCCGCGCGTGAGGGTGATGGGCGTAGATTTTGGAGGGACCCGCATCGGGCTGGCCGTCATGGACGCCCGCTTTGGCATTGCCAGTGCCCGCCCGGCGCTTTTGGCCACTGGCACGCTGGCGCTGGACGCCGACGAAATTGCGAAGCAGATGGGCAAGGAGGAGTGCGAGCTGGCGGTGCTGGGATTGCCCCTGGCCGCGGGCGAAGAGACGAAGATGAGCCGCATTGTGCGGATGCTGGGCGACCGGCTGACCGAGCGCGGCGTAAAAACGGATTACGAGGACGAAGCCCTGACAAGTTTTGAATCGGAACGAGAGATGGAAGCGGCGGGCCTGAAGGCTTCGCAGCGCCGGAAGATGGTGGATGGCGAGGCCGCGATTCGCATTCTAGAGCGGTGGCACGCCCGGCAGGGAGGTGCCGTGCATGGCTAAGAAGGGCAAGGCTCTGCTCGTTGTGGGCTTGGCGGCCCTCGTGATTGGCGCGGGAGCGGTGGGCTTTGCCGGTCAGGCTTTGCGGCCGATGCCTACTGGCCCCAGCAAGTACGTGCGATTTGAAACCGCCGCCAGCCATGCGTTGATCTTCCACGACCTGGAACAGCAAGGCATCGTGCGCGATGGGCGCGCGGCCCGGGTCTATGCGCGCCTGAAGGGCGCTCCCCAGCCGGTGGCCCCCGGCACCTACCGAGTGGCCCCGGGCATGACCGTGGACCAGATCATCGCCGCTCTCAAGAAGCCGGTGCAGCGCATGGTGCGCATCCCGGAGGGGCACTGGATCAGCCGGGTGGCTGAGCGTCTGGAGCGCGAAGGCGTGTGCGGCGCCGCCGAATACATCGCCCTGGCCAACCAGCCGGAACTCTTTGAGGGCATGGTGGACTTTCCGTTGCCCGAGGATTCCCTGGAGGGGTACCTCTACCCCGACACATACGACTTACCGCCGCTTATCGGGGCCAAGGATGTCGTGGCCCGGCAACTTAAGGCCTTCGAGCGGAAGGCGTGGCCCTTGCTGAAGAATGCCAAGGATCCGCACCGAGTGCTGACCATTGCCAGCATGGTGGAGCTCGAGGCCGCCCTGGACAAGGAGCGCCCCATCATTGCCGGCGTGATAGAAAACCGCATCAAGAAGGGCATGACGCTCGACATTGACGCGACCGTGCTTTACGCCGAAGGCAAGTGGCGCGTGCTGGGGCCGGGCCAGGTCCGCAAGGTGAAGTCGCCTTACAACACCTATTTGAATCGGGGATTGCCACCCGGACCGATCGGTTCGCCCAGCGAGGCGAGCATTAAGGGGGCCATGAACCCGGCTTCGCACCCTTGGCTGTTTTATGTGGCGCGGCCCGACCGCAGCCACACCTTTACGAGCACGTACGCCGAGCACAAAGCGGCGATTGTGCGTAATCGGGCTGAGTTCAAGAAGCAGGAGGCCGAATGAGGCACGAACCCGGTCAGTACGCCCGCGACGCGATGCCGCAGGGCTTGCGCCGCTTTGCCCCGCTGAGCGCCCACGCCAGCCTGCTGGACCTGGACCTGGAGATGTACCGCGCGCAGGGCAAGCGGGTGCTGCTGCTGGACATGGACAACACCGTGGTGCCCTGGCGCACCCACGACGTGCCAGATGAGGTGCGTGAGTTCTTGCGGCGTGCGCAAGACTTGGGCTACAAGATTTGCGCAGTGAGCAACACGAGCCGCATGGACCGGCTCCGCGAAATCTGTGCGCAATTAGGGATTGAGCACGTGCGGGCCCGCAACAAGCCGAGCCGCCGGATGTTTGTGCAAGCCTTGCGATTGTTCCAGGCCGAGCCGCACGAGGCCCTGATGGTGGGCGACCAGCTGATGACCGACGTGCTGGGGGCCAACCGCGCCGGGATCGACGCAATCTGGGTCGCGCCGATGACGAAAAAGGAGTTCATCGGTACCAAGGTCAACCGGATGGTGGAATCCGTGGTGGGCCGGTTCCTTTATCGCTATTTTCAGCCTTCGGTGGCGTTCGGGGTGGCCCCGAAGCGCGAAGGGCTCTTTAAGCACCAAGTGGTGAAGGAGTTCCTGAAGTTCGGGATCGTCGGTGCGACAAGCACGGCCCTGGACTGGGGCTTGCACTACATGCTGATGTACAAGGCCACCTGGGGCGGGAAGTTGCTGAGCGAAGTGGTGGGGGCCTGGACGCTGGGCATGATTAACCCCGGGGCGGTGGGGACCGAGAAGGCCCTGAGCGATGCGGCTTACGCGCCGCTCAAGATTCTGCCGGTGCTGATTGCCATTTTCAACGGCTATTACTGGAACAGCAAGTGGACGTTCCGCGTGGCCGAGCGCACCTTGCAGGCCAAGCTGATTTCGCGCTTCTACATCGTGGCACTGGCGGCGATGGTGGTTAACCTTGTGGTGAGCACGTCGGTCAAGATTGCCGTGCACGGCTCGGCGCAGAAGGCGTTTTGGGTGGCCTCGTTTGTCGGCATGATCGTGGCGGCGTTCGTCAACTTTATCGGGCAGAGACAGTGGACCTTTCGCGATACGAAGCGGTCATCGTAGACGATTGGCGCGCGGCCCCGGCGGCGGATTACGCGGTGCTGGGCGACCCCGTGGCGCATTCGCTATCGCCTCGTTTGCATACGTGGGCGTATGCCGCTATGGGCTTGGATCGGACGTACGTTGCGGTTCGAGTTCCGCCGGGTGAAGTGGCGGCGGCGCTGGATCACCTACAGGCGCAGGGCTACCGGGGGGTGAATGTCACCGTGCCGCACAAGGCGGAAGCCTTTGCGTGGTGCGAGAGCCACGACGCGTGGGCGACCCGCGTGGGCGTGGTGAACACCATCGATTTGCGCACCCGGCACGGGGCGAATACGGACGCGCCGGGGTTCTTAGCGAGCCTGGCGGGGGTGTCGGTGGGCCAGGCGCTGGTGCTGGGGGCGGGGGGTTCCGCCGGGGCGGTGGTGCGGGCGCTGGAGACTGCCGGTTGGGATGTGACGGTGTGGGCGCGGCGGCCGGAGGCGGCGCAGGCTCTGGGTGTCGGAGTAGCGTCTACGCTGAACACGGCAGGATTTGACCTTGTGGTGAACGCCACCAGCGCGGGGCTGGCAGGGGAGACTCTACCGGTGGAATGGGAAGGCCAGGGCCTGGCCTATGATCTCGTCTACGGCGCGGCAGCGCGGCCATTCTTGGAGGCAGCGGAGCAAGCCGGTTGGGCGACCCAAGACGGCCTCCCGATGCTCATCCACCAGGCGGCGCTGGCGCTGGCCCGGTGGGAAGAGTGTGAGCCGCCGGTGGCGGCAATGCATTGCGCGGTGCAGCCGGTGCCTTACGCAGGCGAATATCAGGCCCTGGTCCAGGGCCACTTGCTGCGGGGCCAACTGGTGGTGGTGCCTACCGAAACGGTCTTTGGCCTCGCGGCCAACGCATTGTCGCCGGATGCCGTGAACCGAATCTTTGCGGCGAAAGGGCGCCCGTCGGATAACCCGCTCATTGTGCATGTGCGCAATGTTTCGCAGGCGCAATCCCTGGCCGCCGACTGGCCGGAATTGGCGCAGAGACTCGCAGACGCCTTCTGGCCCGGGCCGCTGACGATGGTATTGCCCAAGCAAGCGCGCGTGCCCGCCATCACCACGGCGGGGCTGGATTCGGTGGCCCTGCGTTGTCCGCGCCACCCAGTCTTGCAGGCGCTGTTGGCGGACCTGAACTTTCCCCTCGCTGCGCCGAGCGCCAACCTCAGCGAGAGCCTCAGCCCCACCTCACTGGACGACTTAGACTCCCAACTCACCCGGCGCGCGGCAGCGGTGTTGCAAGGTTTGCCCACCGAGTTCGGCATTGAAAGCACCGTCGTAAGAGTTACACCGAACGGAGTGCGCTTGTTGCGCCCCGGAGCGATCAGCCGCGCCGAGATTGAGGCTGTCGTCGGGCCTCTGATGTCCATCAGCGCGGAAGAAAAAGCCAGCCCGGGTCTTCGCAAGCGCCACTATGCCCCCCAAACTCCCTTGCGCCTCGTTGACCATGTGGAGGAATCCATGCCGGGCCTGGTGATGGGGGCATCCAATGGGCCGCACCAAGTGGCCATGCCCGCCGAACCCCAAGCCTACGCGCAGATGCTCTACCGCGAGCTGGCACGCCTCGACCGCGCGGGCTATGAGACCATCGCCATCCAGCGTCCTCCGGCCACTCCCGAGTGGGAAGCCGTCCACGATCGCCTGAACCGAATGGTGGGTTAGAGCAGTTCGCCACCGGGGCCACGCCGCCGGATAAGCTGGTTCTGCGAGTCAAACTCCAACCAAACTTGGGGCGGCTCGGTCATGCCCAGCACTTGGCGAGGATTGAGCGAACAGGCGCGAATCGCAACCTCCGGTCCGAAATCTTCCGCGAGATTCTGGAAGCAATCCAGCAGGCTCACCGCGCTCCCGGCGAGGGTATTGGTCTGGGCCAGCCGCACCGAACCCCGCGTGATGATGCAGTCGTAACCCCACATCTGCAGGGTGGCCCCGTTGGGCATGCCGGTCGCCCGGGTGCCATCGCTCACCGCCATCACTTTGTCCGCCGGCTTGCACTTCAGCAACAATCCCGCCGCTTCTTTGGCCACATGCAGGCGGTCATAGATCAATTCGGTCGCCATGCCGTCGTTGCTCAGCGCATAGCCCAGGGCCCCGGCCTCGCGGTGGTGCAGGCCGCGCATCGCGTTAAAGGTGTGCGTGGCGTGCGTCATCCCGAACTCGAAGCCCTGCCGGGCTTCTTCGTAGGTGGCATCGGTGTGGCCCATGCTCACGGTCACGCCCCGCTTTTGCAGGCGGAGAATGAGGTCAACGGCGCCCGGGAGTTCGGGGGCTAGGGTCACCAGCCGCAGGCGCGGGTCGTCCAGAATCTCGTCCCAATCGCTCTCACCCACCGGAGGCGCGGCAATGGCCGACTTCGGCTGCGCCCCGGGGTAGTTGGGGCTGATGAACGGGCCTTCCAGGTGGAAACCCTTGATCATTGGGTGCTCGGGCAGGTTCGCCAGGGCTCGTTTGATGTCGTCCGCCGAAGCGGTAACCGTAGTCGGAAGGAGTGCCTCGTAGCCGCATTTGGCCAACCGGTTCAGCCAGCGCTCGTAATCTGGCGGTTGAGCGTCCATCACGTCCACGCCAAACCCACCGTGAATGTGGAGGTCCACAAAGCCCGGCACGAGCAGGGCGGTGGGGGGTTTGCTGATGCGCCTGAACTCCGGGGGCGAGGCTTTGAAGTTCACCTCGTAAGTCGCGAGCCCTTCCGGCCCGAGCGCATCATAAATTCCTGTCATATTCGGCTC
>CALRVA020000116.1:0-8581 GCA_943371495.1 Archangium gephyra
ATCTCCGCACCTTGGTAGGCGGTGAGGTCAGGATCTTTGCCGAGGGCCAGATCTTCGTGGACGGTGAAGCCGCATTGCCGTGCGGCCGCACCCCACGTATGATTGATCTGCACCAGGACACCCCCCAAGTCAAAAACTACGGCGCGCAAAGAACTCACCCCAAGAATGTACTCTCTGCAACGATTCCCCCTGAAGTCCGGCCGCCCAAGGTCCGATGATTTTTGCGGGGAGTCACATTAGTGGAGATTTCACACGTTTTGTTCGCGGTCGGCGGAGCGACCGTTGGCGCCAGTCTTACGGCCGTCATTGCCTTCAAACTGGGGCAGAGCCGTTGGCAACGCCTGGCCCACCCTTTCGAACAAGCCCATCTGGCGCACCCCGAAGACCTTTCCTCCACACCACAGGCCTTCTTTGATCGTTGGCAGTCCGTTATGGAGGAACTCGGGGATCAATCCCAGAGACTCGATTCGTTGGCTTTCCGCGATTCAATTGCCCCGGGGCAATCCGTCATTAGTCTCCGTTTGGCGCGTGCCTCCGAGCGCATCCGCGTGCAAATGGCCCGCATTTCGAACCACGAAGCCTTCATCAACGACCACGCCGTGGAAGTGCAAGGGCTGTCGCAATCGTTGCAAGAGGTGGCACAACGACTCAGTGCATCGGCCGACTTGGCCAACATGCTGGGGGAAGAGGCTTCGGAAGCATCCCAAGAAGAATTGGAACGCGGCGGACGCCTGGCGCAACTCGCCAGCGAGCACCACGAGGAGTTCCACCGGATCGTCTCGGAACTCAACGAGAAAGTGGAGCGCAGCCGAGAGCACACCGCCAAGCTCGACGACTTCGTTCAATTCTTGGAAACGTTTGCCCACGACGACGAAATGGCGAACCTCCTGGATGAAGTCAAGCAGCACCTCATGGAGCTCACGCGCATCATCGGCGAGCAAGAGCTGGTGGTGACCAAGAATGAGACGATGCTGGGCAAGGTCCGCAAGATTGCCCGTCAGTGCACGCTCCTGAGCTTCAATGCGGCCATTGAGAGCTCTCGCAACGGCACCAACGGCTTGGCGTTCTCCGTGGTGGCCAACGAGATTCGCGAGCTGGCCGAAGCCACCGAAATCGCCACCAATGAGATGGAGTCGCTCTCGGCCTTGCTGCGAAATGGCTTCGACTCGATGATCCGCCAGAGCAAGGAAGTGGTGGGCTCTCTCGCCAGCATCATGCTGGTGGCGGATGAGAAGGTGCAGCGCGTCCACCAGTTCTTGGCCCAGAGCCAAGAAATGCGGGCCTTCATCCTGGCCGGCCAAGATCAATTGACCTTGACCAGCCAAGCGATGCTGAAGGTTTCTGATGAAACCGATGCCTTTGCGGACCAGACGGTTCGTGATGCTTCGCTAACAGCTCGGCTTGTGGCCAAGGCCGACGAGATGGCGGCGCAACTCAATGAGCTGCGCCAAGACATCCCGGCGATTTTTGACAAGATTCAGGCGTCCGACCGGCTGATCCAAGACATCCGCGCGGCGGATGCGGAAATGCAAGCCACGCTCAATGAAGCGAAGTTTGAGCGCCGCTCTGCCCGCCGGAACCGCGAAGATCGCGGCGAGCGACGCAACCGCGCCGCCTAGCTCCACTGGCGACCATTGTCGGATTCGTAGCTCCGCAGCACGCCCTCTTGCACCACCCACAGGCGCAGGCGGCGTTCGCCGTTTTGTCCGCGCGGGCCTTCGGCGACGGCCAATCCTACGGCGTCCACCGGCCCGATGGATGGAAGTGCTTCCGGGCCGAAGAGAACTTGTCCACGTCGGTCGGTGATGTGGGCCACAACGGTGCCCAGCGGTTCCCCTTCAATCCAATAGACAAACCGGAGGCCGTCGGGGCTGACCCAAGCCGCCGGAAACTGGGCATCGGTGCCTGTGCTCAAGATTTGCCCCTGCGGGGGCTGATTTGGATTCATGGTTGCAAAAGAGATCTGCCCGGCCTGGCTCCACCATAGGCCGAGCGGGGCATCAAGATTGGTGGCGAGCCAGCGCACGGCCGCCGAGTGTGCGTCTTCGCCTGTGTCCCATTCGGCCAAAGGTTGCATGCGGCGGTCGGCGATGCCGAGCCAGAGCGTGCCCTCCCGGGCAAAGGCGTGCGCCCAGCGGCCATCCGGGTGGAGATCGGCGGCGACGATGGTGCCCACCGGGTCCGTTTCCCCGGCGATGCCGAATGCCCCGTGCCACGGGCGCAGGCGGGCCTGGTCGGCACCCCCCACCCGCCAGCGGAACTGCGCGGGCTCGTTGTGGTCCAGCGGGCGGCGGTGTTCGCGCACGTACCACCCCGGCACTCCGGGTTGGCGGGGCGACAAGATATCGGACCCCTCGGGGTCGTGCAACGAAAATAGGTGGTTCGCCACGTAGATGCGCGGCTCCACCGCGCCTACGGTGACGCCTTGCTCATAAGGGCCGGTGGGGTTGCCGGCGGCGTCCCGGGCACGGACCGGCCACAGGGCCAGCGGGGGCACCTCGGCAGCGGTGTTCACCAGCGCCCAAGCGAGCTCATTCGTGCCCGAATTGGGCCAGATGAAGGCTAGGCTATTCCGCTCCACTTGCCCTCTCGCTTGGCCTTCGTAATCGTCGTAGAGTTCGCCGCACTCGGCGTCGATATCCGAGTCGGCGTCCACCCCTTCGGCCAGCACGCGGCGGGTCGCCAGCGCATCCAAAACACTGCTGGTGAACCCCGCGCCTTTGACCTCCGGCGGGTTCTGCCAACCCTGGTCGTACCAATCCCATAGCCCGTGCCCTACCCCTGGCCCCAAGGGCCAGAACCACGCCCCCGAGTGACCGGTGAAACTCAGCCAAGTGGGGGGCTCGGCGGCGCGGTGGGCGACGGGATAGGCGATCACAATGGGGCCGGGCGGGTCCGTGGGTGTGATTTCGAAGACCAAGGACTCCATGCCCCGCGCGCCCAACATGGGGAACGCCGCCGCCGAACTCGGGGAGCTCATTAGGGGCATGGAGCGCCCTGCCGGGCGCAGATCGACGCCCTGGTCGGTGGTGACCCCCGCGCCGTGGTCCAGCCCCCAAGTTCCGGCCTCGATGGCATCGGTGCCCTTGAGCAGACGGAAGCGGCCGGGCAGTACCGGGTCGCCCTCGTTCCACCAAGTGGGCTCGGTCATCTCGGGGCTCAGGCGCCCCAACCGCACTGATTCTATGCCCGCGCCAGACCAATCCACCTCCACATCCTGGGCGGTGGCGGGAGCCAAAAAAGGTGGTGAGGTGAGGTTCGCCCACTCAAGTTTCACCCGCACTGGCTCCAGACCGGCGGGGGTGACCTCCACTCCCAGCGGCGTGAGGGCAAGGGTTCCGCCCTCGGCCGACCATCGGTCATCCCCCGCCTCCGAGAACGCCACCGGCACCCCCATGGGGACGCGGCGCATCTGCCACCGGGCCACGCCCACCCACCGCTTCCCGGCCAAGTAGCCATCCGCAAAGGCGGTGAAGGCCGATGCCATGAGCGGGCAAGTGGTGAGCGAATTGCGGGTCCGCGTCTGCTCATCCGGCGGGAGGGCCGGATGCAAAAGATGCTGCGCCCGTACCGGCTCCCAGTACAGTCGAGGATCGACAGGCGAGTTATCCACAGGCCATGGGGAAAAGTTGTGGAAAACACTCCAATGAGGGTGAATCCATGTGGAAAAGTAACGCACCAAGGGGTCGACGTGCACCCACGCGGGCTCCAATTCCGGGTTCTCGGTCACCGCATCCACGCGAATCGGAAACACCACCGATTCTCCCGCGTAGCTCCCTGCCACGTAGGCGGGGTCAAACGTGCAATCGCTCGCAGGGTTGGTGGCCAGCACATCCACCCGGGCCGCCACGCAAGGGGCCAACGGCTCGGGGTCAAAGAGCTCCCGCTCCAAGGCATGCGGGTTGGTTCTCAGCACGTTCAGCCGCGCCCCCTGCCGCGCATGGGTGATGTCGGTCTGGATCGTGCGGAAGAGGTTGGGGTTTTGCGTATTCAGTTGGTGCGGCCCCTCGGCGCGGTCGCTGCTGCGTTCCAGCGTCACCTGCGGGAATCCCGCCCGTTGGGCCAGCAGGGCAAAGTCGGGGTTGAGGCGATGGATCGCGCGGGGCAGCGCGGGCACCAACTGCACTCGGCCCCGGGTGGATCGCGCCGCCAGCCTCGCGGGGCCGCTCGTGGTTCCGGGTATGCAAGTTCGCTCCGCTTCGGCCTCCAGCTCCAGGCGCAGTTGTTCGCCCCAAGTTCGGGTGGAGACCACGATGCCCTCGGCGTCTCCTTCGGGCGTCTCGAAGTCCGGCAAACGCACCGGCAAATCCTGCCACGCGCCTTCGGTGTCAAAACGCCATCCCCCGGCTACCACTTGGTCCATCGCGATCGTCCAGGCGTACTCGCCGGGGCCGGTGTAACCGCTCCCACCGTTCCCCGCCGTGATAACCGGCGGCAACCCAACCAGGGGGATGCAGCCCGGCCCGCAGCCCGTGCTGAGTTCATCCAGGCCCGGCAGGGTCAGCCACGGCTGATCGTTGGCGAGCAGTTCCATGCTGTCCACGGCCAACCGAAACTGGCCCGTGTTTTCCCGCGCGTACAGCCGCACCCCGTGCAAAACCAGGCTCAAACTGACGGTGTTCCGGACGCCCGCGCCACCGATCACATGGCCATCCAGGGGAGCATGCGGGCCCTCGTAGCGCACCTGCCACTGCCCTCCCCCGGCGGTGCCGCTGGCCACGCTCAGGGCAAAGCCGGGCGCGATGTTCTGCACGCTGATGACGCTTTCCGTGCGCAGTTGGGCGTCGTGGCTCCAGTTCAGCGGCCCGGTGCCGGCAGCCGCCACATCGGCGGTGCTTTCCACCCGGAATTCCAGCCGATCCCAGGCCGCCAAGCGTCCGTTCATCGGCATCGGTTAGATCAAGACCCCAGGCGCAAAGGTCGAGAGGATGAGCGGCCCGGTGAGGGTGGTGCCGGTAGAGAGCACCCGCACAATCGGCACCGGCCACGGGGTGTGGGCAGGCCAAGTCGTGGGGATATCCACGGTTTCGCCACGCCAGGTCAGCACGCGCACGGCATCACTCGTCACGGACTTTTTCACGGTCGCCCCAAACGGGAAATCCTGGTCAGCGGCCACCGTGGAGAGCAAGGTGCTGCCCACGGGTCGCTCAGTAAGCGTGCCGGCCATCACTCCACTCGGGCCACCCACCAGGGCGCGGGCCATCACTCCCGCCAGCCGGGCGTAGCCAATGCGGTTGAAGTGGGTGTTATCGCTGGGCAGGTACCACAGCGGCGACCACCCCACCCGCAGCAGGTCGTGACTCCCCGCATAAACCACCGCGCGGCCCAGGTTCTGTTGGTCGCGCACGGCATCCTTGTGCCCTTGCACCACGGGCTCCATCACACTGTCCACCAGCCAGTTTTCGCTTGACTTTTGCGGCGGGCGGCTGACGCTCAGCACCCGCAAGGTTTCATCGGAGAAGGCTTCGGTAAACCAGGCGTTGAAATCCGCCCGCGCCCCCGCGCGATCTTGCCCCGGAGGGCTGTTGGTGCCCGCCACCAGGATGATGAGGTCGGGGCGGAAGGTGGCCACCCGCGCCCGCACGATGCTGGTCAGCTGGGCCACGGTGTTGCCGCCGTAGCCTTCGTGCCGCCAGTCGCGGACGTATTCGCCGAGGTCGTCGGGGTTCGAGGTTTGGCTACCCACGTACTCCCAGTTGCTGTATCCCCAGGCACTCATGATGCGCTTGAGCGGGCTACGCCAGCCACTGGTGCCTCCGGTGCCGGCGGTGAGGCTGTCGCCCATGGCCATGACGCGCACCACGCGTCCTTCTTGGAATCGAGTTTTGAGATCGGTTGCGTAAATATTCATGCAGGATTAGTTGAGGGTTTGCGCGCGGCGGGCGGGGCGGCGAGCCAGGTCGGCTCCCCCTCGGCGCACGGCGCGGCGTTCGGTCGAATGCAGCGAGCGGCGGCGGCCCAAATCGGCCAGCCGCACCAGAGGTCGGTAGTTCATTGCGAGTTGATTTCGAGGCTGTCCACGGCCTCGGCGGTATAGAGCGCGTCGCGCCAGTGCGAGTCCGGTTCTTCGCGCGTGAAGGTGCAGCCGAAGGCCCGGATGCGCCACCAGCCGCGCCCTTCCAGTTCCACTACATCGCCGCGCCACAGGGGCCGGCCATCGAGGGCCAGGAGCAAGTCGCTACGGAACTCGCACATCTGACGAGGCCGGCTGAGACGGCTAAAGAGGCGCCGGGCGGCTTCCTCAACTGCCAAAGGTGAACTGAGCACCGGGTCAATCAGGGCGTAACGGCGGCGGGTGCCGAGCCAATTGAGCGGCCGTTGCTCGGGGTCCAGAGTCGGGTCCTGCGAGGCCGCATCGCGCTGCCCCGCCTGCAGAATCTGCTCCCGCACCGGGTCCCATCCCGTGACCTGCACCTCGTTCGCATCCGGCTCGATCCACCGCTGCTGAAACGCGCGGTAAACGGGGGTCTCTGCTTCCCCTTCCCGGGCTTCGGCCAGGGTGACAGCGGGGGTGGTGGGCAGATCCTCGGGCGCAAGGGCGAACCACTCCGGTTCGCCTGTCGTGCGGGGCCGGAACCCCCACCACCAATCGCCCGCATAAGTCTCCAGCAGCCGGGCGATCCAGTCGGTGGCGGTGTCGCCCCGCTCGATCAAGGCGGGCCACCGCGCCGCCCCGTCATTGGGCAGCCGGAAGTCCGTCGCCGAGATCACGCGCGGCCCCGTCCAGCCGCTGGCGTCCAGCAAGAACTCTAAGGCCTCGGTCAGGGTCAGACCATCCAGCGCGCAGGGTTCGGCGAAGGTCGCCTCGCTCAGCCGCGCCCAGGCGTCGCTGGCCGCCAGTTGCGCCCGGTCCGCCCCGGCAAAGGGCGTGAAGTGTTCGCCGTATTCGGTCTGCACGCCGTCCAGTAGCATGGTGGCGCCCAGGTTCACGCGCACCGGCCGGTGGGCAGTGCTTAGCCGCCGGCCAGTTTGCGCTTCCCACGCCGCCGGGTCGCGGGCGGTCCAGTCGAAGCTCACCCGCCGGGGGTCGTCGGGCACGCTCAGGGCCGCACCCAGGGCTTCCCCCGTCACATCCAGCAGCGCCGCCGGCGTAGAGTCATTTTGCGCGGCGTAGGCCAGGCTCACCCCCCGCACCATCGGCGTCACCAGCGGGCTGGGAGAAGCGAAGTCCATCCGCAGACGCACCCGGGCCGTCACCCCATCGGGGGCCCACGGATTGCCGTCTTCATCGGCCAGCGAGACATCCACGGTGCCCGGCCCCGCCCCAAAGAGGCGATAAGGCAAGCCATCGCCTGGCCAGCCGTCGTGGTCGAACAGCATTGGCGTTTCGCCGATCTGCGGTGGCTCGCTCAGCTCTTGCCGCACGGTGTAGGCGTAGCCGGTCGTGGCATACCGCAAGGGTGCAAGCTGCACCTGCACGGCCCCCTGCGGCACCTGGAACCACACCGGCCCGGCGGGGGTCACCGGCTCCAAATCCCCCTCGCTCAGCACATACGAGAACCCGTTTCCGGCCAGCGCGTACACCAATAGTTCTTCGCCGCGCATGGGGATGAGCATCACTTGGAACACCTGCCCCGTCCGCACGTCCCCCGCCCGCGCCCCGCTGATGCGCCCGTAATGCACCGCCCGGCCTTCGCGCCAGATCTCAGTGGTGCCGTCGCTCCAGAACACTAGCCCCGTCCCCGCCGTGAGGTCGCCGGTCTCACTCCAGCCCACGCGCACGGCTTCGTACCGTTCCCCACTGCCATAGGCAAACCACCCCAGCCACAGGCCCTCGTTGGCCCCCACCGGGGCCAGGCTCATCCCGCCCCGCGACGCATTGGGGTCCACGCGCCCCATCCAGGGACCTCGGCCGCTCTGGTCGTAGCGGTTTTCCCACCCCGGCCCGAGGTCAAAGTCGGCAGTACTCCACTTCGCGTTCGCGCCGGTGTCGTCCGTGTACCAGGCATCCCGCAGGGGTTGGGGGCGCAGCATCAGGGTGTGCGTGATGGGGTCCAGCCACGTCCCCGCGAAGGGAGCCTCGTCCAGTTCCCCTGCCAGTTCAAGGCCGTTGGCGGCCAGGCTCAGCAGGGGGCGCGTGACGCGGGTTTGGGCGTGATCCAGCGCAATGCTTAGCGCCAATTGGCCTCTTGGTGCGCGGCCTGAATCCAGCGCGCGGCCTCTTGCGCCACCAGCTCTCTCAGCACCGCCGCCACGTTGTCAAAGGCGTCCCGACCGGTGCGCCGCACCGTGAAGGAAGCCATTTCGACCGGAGTCAGTCCCGGCCCCTCGGCGCGGCCAAAGACCTCCCTCTCGGGGGGCTCAAGTCGGCCCCATGAAGCCGCATCCGATGGCATCTCCCATTGCTCGGTAGCGGTGGGCATGCGGGGCACCATCGGGGGCTGGGGGCGCGGCGCGGCAGGCCGGGGCGCCGGCGTCACGGGGGCAGGTTCGCCCTGTCGTTCCACCGCCGGGGTGGGCTCCGGCGTCGGCCTCACCACGGGCTGGGGCTTGGGGTCTTCGGCCGGCGGGTCCGGGATGTAATAAATCCCGGGGTCGTCCGTCGGTTGGCCGGTCGGCTGGCGCAGGCTTCCGCTCTGCC
>CALRVA020000117.1:0-8533 GCA_943371495.1 Archangium gephyra
GTTCGTGTTGGATGGCCGCGTGCTCAGCATCTCCCCGGTCAAGGACGGCACGATCCTCAAGGACAGTGCATTCATTGATGGTCAGTTCGATTCGCAATACGTGGTCGGCCTTACTGACCTCATCAAGGCCGGTTCGCTGCCCGTTTCGCTCAACCTCATCCGCGAAGAAACGGTTTCGCCGACCATCGGCAACTACGCGCTCGATCGCATGATCCAGGCGGGTGCCATCAGCTTTGTCATCATCGCCATCTTCCTCATCGTCTATTACGCCTATCCCGGCGCGATTGCGATGGTGGGGATGCTGCTCTACACGCTGTTCACCCTCACGGTGCTCAAGCTGATGAACGCCACGTTCTCGCTGGCCGCCATCGCCGGTTTCATCCTCAGTGCGGGGATGGCCATCGACGCCAATATTCTCGTCTTCGAACGGCTTAAAGAAGAGATACGCAATGGGAAGACCGTGGATAAGGCCATGCGCCTGGGCTTCAAGCACGCCCTCAGCGCCATCGCCGACTCCAACGCTTGTACGATCATCACTTCATTGGTGCTGGTCAGCTTTGGCACCGGGGCAGTGAAGGGCTTTGCCGTCACGCTCGTGGTCGGGGTTGTCATTTCGTTCATCACGGCGTTCTTCTTCACCCGCGCCATTCTCACGGGTCTCTATTCGCTCGGCATCGGCCGCAATGAGAAGTCCTATGCGCTGAAGCGCGCGTGGTTTGGCGAAAACCTGGAAGCCGGGGCTGAATCCCGCGCCCTGCCGATTGTCCGCAAGAGCCGCACGTGGTTCCTCATCTCCGTGGTGTTGATCATCCCGGGGCTTATCGCCCTCGGCATGGGCGGCATCAAGCAGAACGTTGAGTTCCAAGGTGGCTACCAGGCGCAGTTCGTGGTGCCGCAGGGCGGCGATCTCACCGTGGGCAACGCCCAGAAGAAGCTAGAAGATGCCGGCTTCCCGGGGGCCAACGTGAAGTTCTCGGAGTACGAAGGGAAAGCCTATGTGGACGTGACGGTGCCCGCCAAGGGCGCGGCAGCAGCAAGCGACGGCCAAGAACTGAATGCCGAAGCCAAGGATAAGCTGGCGGCGGCCCTTGGCACGACCGCAGAGGGCGCGAGCTTCAGCAGTGTAGGCCCGACGGTCCAGCGCGAGACGTGGGAAGGCGCCATCAAGATGGTCGTCTATTCCACCATCCTCATCGTTCTGTATCTCACCATCCGCTTCGGGATCGCCGTGGGTGGTCTGAAGAACGGGATCAAGTTTGGGGGCTCGGCGGTTTTCGCGTTGCTCCACGACGTGGTCTTCGTCGTTGGCCTCTCGGCGATTGTGGGCTTAGTCCTGAACTGGGAGATCTCCGCACTGTTCTTGACCTCGATGCTTACGGTCATTGGCTTCTCGGTGCACGACACGATCGTCATGTTTGACCGCATCCGGGAGAACCTGCAAAAGACCAGCGGCAACGAGAATCTTGAGACCATCGTTGACCGGTCGGTGACTCAAACCGTCGCCCGTTCTATCAATACCTCGATGATGACGATTGTCCAGTTGGGCATCCTCATCGCCATCGGCACACCTACCCCGGACCTCAAGTTCATGTGTGTGACGATGCTGGCGGGGATCGTGATCGGAACCTACTCCTCCATCTTCAACGCCTCTCCGTTCCTTTACTTCTGGGACAAGGCGACGATGAAGCGCAAGGGCGAAGCAGCCGGTCTGGTGGCCGAAGCCGAGCGGGAAGCCAAGCTTCGCGCTCAGCAAGCCCTGGCGGGCATGCAAGCCGCTCCGGCGGCGGCCGGCAGCACGGCGGGTGTGATGAACCCCACCGGGCAAAGCGGTGCGGGCTACGCCACCATCAAGCGGCGCGCCGGCGTGCAGCCCATCAAGAAGAAGGACGAAGACGAAGAGTAATCGCGTGAGCGATTAGACATCCAAGCCGGAGTGAGCCAGGGCCAATGCGGCCAAGGGCGCTCCGGCTTTGTTGTGACACTCATGCCATTCGCTGGCCGGCACACTGTCGTAGACAATGCCCGCCCCGGCCTGTACATAGGCTCGTCCATTGCGGATAAGAATGCTGCGGATGGCAATGGCCAGGTCCGTGTCGCCGCACGCGCCAAAGTAGCCCACCGCCCCGCCATAAAGGCCGCGCCGGGTCTTCTCCATTTCGTCAATCACGGCCAGGGCCCGCACCTTGGGGGCTCCGCTCAGGGTTCCGGCCGGGAAGGTGGCCCGCACGAGGTCGTAGGCGGACATCCCGTCGCGCAGGTTGCCCACCACATTGCTCACAATGTGCATCACGTGGCTGTAACGCTCGATGACCATCAGGTCATCCACGCGCACGGACCCATAGTCGCAAACACGGCCCAGGTCGTTGCGGCCCAGGTCAATGAGCATCACGTGCTCCGAGGTCTCCTTCTCGTCGGCCAGCAGCTCGGCGGCCAGGGCGTCGTCCTCGGCCTGGGTGCGACCGCGCTTGCGCGTGCCGGCAATGGGGCGCACGCGGGCTTCGCGACCTTTCAGCCCCACCAGCAGTTCCGGCGAGGCCCCCACCACGTCCAGGTCGCCAAAGCGCAGCAGGTACATATAGGGCGAGGGGTTCAGCCCCCGCAGAGCCCGGTAAAGCGTGAGAGGATGTGATTTGAACTCGCCCTCCCACCGGATGCTGGGCACAAACTGCACGCCGTCGCCCGCTTTGACGTACTCCACCACGCGCTGCACCCGATCCTCGAACTCCTCTTGCGTGAAGTTGCAATACATGGTCGGTGGCTCGGCCTTGGTGGCGGGCAGGGCGGGCAAGGGGCCGGTCAAACGAGCCTGCAAGCGGTCCAGCTCGGCGGTGGCCTTCGCGTCGCCCTCCGGGGTGCCGTCGCTCAGCGCCAGCAGCTTCATATGCATCAGGGCGTGGTCAAAGATCACCAAGCTGTGGGTGATCATAAAAGCCACGTCGTCCAGGCCCAAATCGTCCAGGTTGTCGTCCGGGATGCGCTCCAGGAACCGCACGAAATCGTAAGCGATCAACCCGACCGCACCGCCGCAGAGGCGTGGAAGTCCTTCCGCATCGGCCAGGTTGACTTGGGGGCAGCGGGCTTCCACTTCGTGCAAAGGGTCCTCGCCGGGGCGCAGGGATCGCTCAAAGCTCCCGGTTTCGTCGGCTACCATCACGCGGCCTTGGTGCGAGCGCACTACGGCGTGGGGGCGCACGCCCATCAGGCTATAGCGGGCTAACTGCTCGCCGCCGGTCACGCTCTCCAAGAGGAAGCTCAGCGGCTCATCGTGGGCGAGCTTCCAGTACGCACTCAGCGGGGTCTCCATGTCGGCGCGCAGCACGCGCGTCACAGGGGTCAAACACATTGGGTTCGCCAGAGCCACGCCCCCATTCTACGCCCCGGGGCTGCCTCGCGCCAGCCGTCACAATGGAAAGGTGAGTCCAGCGGCGCGGAGGTACCAAGATGTGCAAGATCGGATCGCCCGGGCGGCCGAGGGTGCCCAACGAGACCCCGCTGAGATCTGCCTGGTGGCCGTGAGCAAGACTTACCCCGCCGAAGCCATCCGCGAGCTTTATGACCTTGGCCACCGCCACTTTGGCGAAAGCCGCTGGCAAGAAGCCCGCCCCAAAATCGAAAGCCTCCCCCCGGACATCACTTGGCATTTCATTGGGCACCTGCAAAGCAACAAAGCCCGCCAGGTGGCCGAGCAGATGCCGGTCATTCATACCATCGACAACGAACGCCAATTGGCGGCAATCGAAAGGCAATCGGCGCCCACCGAGATTTTTATTGAGGTCAATTTGGCGCGAGAGCCACAAAAAGCGGGAATCTTTCCGGAAGACCTTGACAATTTCTTGCCATGCGTCGCAAACTACCGAAAGGTTCAGCTCCTCGGCCTTATGACCATTGGTCCGGCTGAGGCGGAACTCGAAGAGCAAGGACGTCTCTTCCGTCAACTCGCGCAAATGGCCCAAGGAGTGGGATTCGAGCAGTTGAGCATGGGAATGAGCGGTGATTTCGAAACCGCGATTGCGCACGGCGCGACCCATGTGAGGATAGGGTCCTCGTTATTCGGTTCTCGCAACTAGGTTGAACCCAACCAGGTCAGGGACGAGAACATGGAAGAAACTTTGGAACGAGCCAGTTGGCTCAGCCGCATGACGTCGCGTTTTACGCGTCAGGCCGACGACTACTACTACGAGGATGGCGAGTACGAGCATCCGACCGTAGCCGTCTCCCCGCAACGAGGCGTGCCCAGCTACCGCATTTCGGTGCGACGCCAAGTGGAAACGTTTGACGACGCCGTGGAAGCGGCCGACGGGCTTCGCGAAGGCGAACAGCAGATCTTGAACCTCAACTTCTGCCCGCCGCAACTGCGCGAAAAGATCAAGGACTGGATGTCCGGCGTGGGTTACGCCGTAGACGCCCACTGGGTCGAACTGGGCGAGAACATTTATCTCATTGCGCCCAACATGGCCGAGATCAATTCATCCCCCGCATCCCCGGGCCTCGCTGCCCGCCGCAATTAATAAGACCGTTCGATAAGGAAACTCTCGAGTCTAGGCCGCCCTTGTGAAGGGGGCGGCCATTTTTTCGTTCACAATAGAGGCATGGCTGGTTTCACCGTCCATACCGGCACCCAGGTGGTTTACGCCTCCGACCATGTGGACACCGACCGGATCATTCCGGCTCGCTTCTTGTCGCGCGTTTCTCGCGTTGGCTTTGGTGAGTTGCTCTTTGCCGACGTGCGAGGTCCAGAGTTCCCCCTTGATCAACCCGATGCCGCCGGGACGAGCGTTCTGACGGTGGGGACGAACTTTGGCTGCGGGAGTAGTCGCGAGCACGCGGTGTGGGCGATTCAGCAAGCGGGTTTCAAAGCCGTGATCGCGAGGATTGACGTGGAAACGCCCGGCTACAGTGACATTTTTCGCCAGAATGCGGCCAACTGTGGCCTCCTGCTGGTGGAGCTAGGCGCCGAGGACCATCAGGCGCTGGTGAATGCCGGCACGGGCGCCGAAGTCACGATCAATTTGCCCGACCAAGTAGTGGTTTGTGGTTCTCACACGTTTCACTTTGAGATCAACCCGGCCGTCAAGGCTCAGCTCATTGCGGGCCACGACCTCATCGGCACCACGCTTGTCCACCAAGACGAGATTGCGGCCTATGAAGCCAGCGGGCGACTTTGGTCACCTCCGGCGGGGGCAAACGCGTGAAAACCATGACCATCCTTTCTTTGGCTTTGCTCGCGGCCGGCTGTGCTGGCCCCGCATCTCAAACTCCGGTGAGTTCCTTCGAGACCCCGGTCAATCCTGCTCCGACCGATCCCAAACCGGCTGACCCCAAGCCGACCGAAGGCTCGGGCACAAGCCAGAACGGTTCGGCCACCCAGAATCCGCCTGCGAACCCCTATCGCTCGCACCAACTCAAGGACCTGGAAGTGGTGGAAGTCACCATGGGCGAGCACAAGTTCAAGATGTGGGTGATGGACACCGACAGCAAGCGCATGGAGGGCATGATGTTCCTTGAAAACAAGGACTTCAAAGATGACGAAGGCATGCTGTTCGTGTTCCCAGGCACGGCCACGCGGAACTTCTGGATGAAGAACACCCTGGTGCCGCTGGACATCGCCTATATCAACCGCGAAAAGAAGGTGCTGAACACCTACACCATGGCGGCGCTGGACACCACCACGCCCTACCCCAGCAAGGGGGGCGCGATGTACGTGATCGAGGTCCGGGCCGGCCTCTTTGAGAAGCTGAAGATTGGCAAGGGAACGATTTGCACGTTCCCCGCCACGGTCAAAGCGAAGGATTAATCCTCGTCGGACGCATGCCCTTCGGGGCGCATCATCGGGAAGAACATCACTTGCCGGATATGGCGCGCCCCGGTGAGGAGCATCACCATGCGGTCCATCCCGATTCCACAGCCGCCGGTGGGCGGCATGCCGCTCTCCAGGGCGTAGAGGAAGTCCTCGTCCATCGGGTGGGCTTCGTCGTCGCCACTGGCTCGTTCGGCCATTTGCGCTTGGAACCGCTCACGCTGGTCAATCGGGTCGTTGATCTCGCTGAACGCATTGCAGATTTCGCGGCCTAGAACATAGCCCTCAAAACGCCGGGTAAAGCCCGGGCGATTCGGGTCCTTCTTGGCCAGCGGGCTCGTTTCCAGCGGGTAACCGATGACAAACGACGGCTCGTGCAAGTGCGGCTCTACAAAAACCTCGAGGAGCTTCTCGATCAGACCCCCCAGGTGGCGCTCTTCCTCGGCGTTGATGCGCTTGCCCGTCACCGGGTTCACCACGTTGCGGTTCTTCAGTGCTGCGCGGGCATTCTCGAGCGACGAGAGGTCTTCTGCGGTCAGGCCCGAGTGCTCCTCAATCGCCGAAAGCAGATCCACGCGGTGCCAAGGCCGGCCAAAGTCCAGCACGATTTCATCCTCCGTGTAGCCTTGCACATCCGCCGAGACGATATCGCCGTCTTGGCTCTCGCGCTTGATACGCACCACCGGACTGCCAAAGACCTCGGTGGCTACGGTGCGGAAGAGCTCTTCCACCCGCTGCATCATCACCTCAAGGTCGGCGTACGCTTCGTAAAACTCCAGCAACGTGAACTCGGGGTTGTGGCGATTGCTCACGCCCTCATTGCGGAACACGCGCCCAATCTCGTACACACGGGGGATATCCCCGCACAGAATCCGCTTGAGATAGAGCTCCAGCGAGATGCGCAGGTCTACTTCCAGGTCGTAGGCGTTGTAGTGCGCCGAGAACGTGCGGGCCGCCGCGCCCCCCGCCTCTTGCTGCAGCATCGGGGTTTCGACTTCTAGGTAGCCCCAAGCGTTAAAGCATCGCCGCACGGCCGTGACAATGCGGCTGCGGTCCACCAGCGTGCGCCGGGCATCAGGGTTCGTGATGAGGTCGAGGTGGCGGTGACGGAACCGCACATTGGTGTCAGTAAGGCCGTACCACTGCTCCTCGCCGCGCTGCTTGGGGATAGGGACGACGTGCAGCGACTTGCTGAGCGGCTTCAGTTCGCTCACTTGCAGGCTGGGCTCACCCGTCTTGGTCACAAACAGCGTGCCCACCACGCCCATGTGGTCGCCCAGGTCCACCAGGTTCAGGGCTTCCCAGGCCGCTTCGTCAATGTCGTTCTTGCGCACGTAGATCTGGAATCGCTCAGCGCCATCGCTCAGGTGCAGAAACTGCGACTTGCCCATCTCGCGGCGGCTGACAATGCGCCCGGCGAACGACACGACCTCACCCTCACGTTGCGGGGTCGTTTCTTTGAGGTTCTCGGCAGTCTCGGAAAAAGGGAACGACTCCACGGCATAGGGGTCGTAGCCAATTTCGCGCAGGCGAGCAAGCTTGCCCAGCCGAATCTCTCGTTCGTTGGCGGTGTCAGACATGACTTCGTGAGTCTACAGAACCCTCGACAAAACAAACTGGCCCGGTCCCGCAAAGTGCAGGGCCGGACCAGGCTGTGAGGAAGGGAAGGGGAGGCTTAGCCGCCGCAGGAACTGGTGTGGACCACGGTGTTGGAAGCCTTGGCCTGCGTGCCCGCGGCCGGCGGCACCAGCACGGTGTCGATCACGTGGATCACCCCGTTCGTGGCCATGATGTCGGCCTTGGTGACCGTGGCGTTATTGACGCGGACCTTGCCTTCCACCACTCGGATGTCCAAAGTCTGCGCCGTTTCGCCCACCTTCAGAGCGGTCTTGGCCTTCAGCGGAGCGGCATCGATCACTTGGTGGGCGGTCACCTTGCCCGGCACCACGTGGTAGAGCAGAACGTTGGTCAGGAGAGCCTTGTCGCTCACCACGGCGTCCACGGTGGCCTTCGGCAGCTTGGCGAAGGCGGCGTTGGTCGGGGCGAACACGGTGAACGGACCCTTGCTCTTCAGGGTGTCGACCAGGCCGGCCTGCTTGACAAGGCTGACGAGGGTGGAGAAGTTCGAATCGCCGGCGGCGATGTCCACGATATCCTTGGTCGGGGCGGCGGCGACGGCCACGCTGGCAATGGCGGCGAGGGCCAGAGTGCTGGTGAAGAGAGTTTTCATGGTTGAGATCCTGTTTGGTCCGCAGAGCGGGCTCTGCTGGCGTTATCTACAGGTCAAGAATGATGTATCTCAGCAAGACCCATCAGCGTAAAATGATGTTATTTCCGCAAGAACCGGGCATAGGACAGGGAACCGCAGGGAACTTTTCGCATCCTTCCCGTCAGTCCCTTCGTCCTATATTGCAGGCGTGGCCCCCCAAAGGGCCTTGATGTTGCGCTGACTTCAGGTCTATAATCGCCCCTGCGACTGACTCAATGTCGGTCGTATTCCGTCTAGGAGTGACCTCTCGGGCAGTAGATCGGTTAGACAACGAGTCGTTCCATCTGTGGTCCGGGGGGCCGTGCGTCAAAAAACGATGCACGGCCCTTATCACGTTCTAGGCAGCACCGCAAAGTAAGAGAGAACAATGCCGACCGTAAACCAATTGGTCCGTAAAGGGCGAACGTCATCGCCCGTGAAGTCGAAATCGCCGGCGCTGAAGAACAACCCGTTCAAGCGTGGCGTGT
>CALRVA020000118.1:0-8472 GCA_943371495.1 Archangium gephyra
ATCACGATGGCCTCTTCCAATAAGGGAGCCTGCCCTAGCGCCACGCCGTCCGGGCCGATGATGAAGCTCCCCCCGGTGAACCCCTTGCCACCTTCAAAGCCGCACAGCATGCTGGCCGCGCCGTAGACGCCGTGCTCTTCGGCCATTGCGCTCACCATGCGTTCGTAGCGCAGGAGGTTGCCGGGCTTCTCGTTCTGGAACCCGCGCGCCGGCGACGCACTCGGCACCACCACCAGGTGGCAGCCCGCCAGGGCGAGGAGCGTGCCCATCGTGCTGTGCCACACGTCTTCGCAAATGAGGCAGCCCACGCGGCCATGCCGAGTTTCAAAGACGCCGAGATGGTCTCCGGGAGCATGGAAACGGGCTTCATCAAACACGCCGTAGGTCGGCAAAAAGATCTTGCGGTAGTTGCCCCGCACCTGCACCTGCCCGCCCTCGACCAAAAGGTGGACCGCACTGTTATAGGGCCGCCCGTCGCTCTGCTCGTAGTAGCCCAGGATGACCTCAAGAGGACCGACGTCCGCCAGGTGCGGGGCAAGCTCCGCCGCCACTTGTTCCGGTGCCACCGAGTGCTCGTCCGCGCCGCCCTCTAAGAAGTAGCCCGTCCAGATGCTCTCGGGGAAGACCACCAGTTCCGCGCCCTGCGCCGCCGCTTGCCGCACCAATTCGCCCACCCGCGCCGCGTTGGCGGAGATACGGCCTTTCTCCGGACTGAATTGCGCCACGGCCAGCTGATAGGGCATGGCTGTTATTCTATGCCAAAGGGGCGCTACTCGACGTCGGGGATGGTCCCACGGCGCACAAACACTGAATCGTCAGCCAGGCACGGCTCGATGGCCTCGCTCAAGATGTAGCCGCTGGCACGGGTCGGCATCAGGCACAGGCGTTCCCGCGCCCGCGTCATCCCCACGTAGAGCAGTCGTTTGCGCTCCTCGGCTTCGCGCGTCACGTACTGGCGGTGCAACACCTGCACGGCCACCTGCTCCTTGGTGCCTGTCGCCCACAGGTCACCCTCCACCGAACACACCAGGGAATCCACGTAGTTCGGAGCCGCCGAGCCCCACAGCACGATGGCCACCCCAAACTCCAAACCTTTGCTGGAGTGAATGGTACGGAGCTGCACGGCGGGCGCATCGGCATCGCTCGTGTCGGCATCGGAGTCGCCCGTGGCGTAGTTGTGGATGTCGCGGATGGCCTCGGCAAACTGGCGGGGCGGGTAATCCGGATAGGTGGTCGCCTTCACCAGCAGCTTGCGGACGTTGGCGAGAATCTGGTCGCGCCGGGGCAGCGTGGCGATGTTGACCATGTAGGGCGACTTCTCCAGTGCCACGCCTAGCACCTCCCAGGCCGCCATGCGGTCGGCCCGCTGCCGCAGCGGCCGGAACCAATCCCAGAACGCCTGCAGCGCCACCTGGTCGTCGTAGCGCGTGGGCTCGTAGGTTTCCAGTTGCATCGCGATCTGCCCACGGCTGGCGAGGTCCATTACCGTGTCCAGGCTGAGGCCCACAAAGGGGCTGCGCAAAAAGGCAAACCACACAAAGTCGTCGCGGGGGTCGCTCACGGCCCCCATCAGGTTCTGGATATCCGCCGATTCCAGACGACTCCAGAGATGGCGGCCCGCCACCCGGCGCGGAATCCCGTGCTGGTCAAGCGCCTGCGCCACCCGCCCCAGCATGCTGTGCTGGCTGGCCAAAACCGCAATGTCGTTCAGCCGGAAACCTTCTCCCCGCAGGGCTTCGATGTTCTGCGCCAGGGCCTGCGCGTAGCTTTGCCCGTTGGCCATGGTCCAGTGCTCGACGCCCTGGTAGCGGGGCTGGGCGACTTCGTCCAGGTCAAACGCAGGCACCACATCGTGGCGCAGATAGTCGGTCTTCCACACTCGGCGGAACACGTCGTCCACAAAGGTCTGGATCCCGACCCCACTGCGGAAATTTTGGGCCAGGGCCAGGGTCGGCCACACCGCCGCCTGCCGCTGGAAGCCTTCGGGGTCAGCCTGCCGGAAGAAGTAAATGCTCTGCTGGGCGTCGCCGACGTACATCTTGTGGCCGATGGGCATCGCTTCCAGCAGTCGGTGCTGCGCGCGGCTCAGGTCCTGCGCTTCGTCCACAAACAGGACGTCGAACTGATGCGCCAGACGCGCCTGGATAAAGGGGCGCGTCTGCACCAGGTCCACGGCCAAGCCCTCCAAGGCGATCTGGTCGAACTCTTGCCGTTCCCACATCGCCGTATCCAGGCGGCTCACGGCGTCGCGCAAAATGCGCATCCACGCCTGCGTGCGGCGGATGTCCGGCCCGTCAAAGTCCTCTTCCCCGCTGTCGCTGTGGCACAGGGTGGGCTTCAGAGTGTGCGGTAGCTTCTTCGGCCGGACGTTCTCCCGGGCCGCCGCCAAGTTGTCGACCGGAAGCGGGAACGGCACGCCCATGTCGGCAGCAAACGCTTGGCACCAGGATTGGTACATCGCCTCGTTCCGGTTCAGGTGCTGGAAGGGGTCAATCCCCGCCGCGATGAAACTCCGAGCCCGCTCCATCATCTTGAGGCCCAGGGTCTCGAATTCGGAAGGGAAACGCCGCCCGGATCGCTTCGTCGAGCTCAAATCCCGGAGAATCGCGTTCACCTCTTGGTCATCCTGGCTGAGGTCGGTGGCCGCCCCGTGCAGGCACTGCCAAGCCAGCGGCTTGGCCACGGCGTCGCGGATATCTTGGAACTCGGGGTCCAAACCCGCCATGAGAGCGTTCTCGGAAAGGATGCGCCGGTAGAAGCTGTGGATGGTCTGGATCGGGCCAGTTTCCGCCAAGCTGGCCGCCTCGGCGTGACCGCTGGCCGTCAGCGCATTCACGATGCGCGTCTTCATGTCATAGGCCGCGCGCCGGGTGAACGTGATGGTGAGAATCCGGTCGGGATTGATGCCCTGCTGCACAAAGCGCAGGTAGCGCTGGGTGAGCACCGTGGTCTTGCCCGAACCCGCCCCCGCCCGCACCAAGAACTGGGGCAAATCCGATTCGATAATCGCCCGTTGTTCGGCCGAGAGGTTCACAATGTGCCCTCCGTGGCGGCGTCGCCGAATTCGAGGTGGGCGCGGCAGAGTTCACCGTAGCGACACTGCTCGCAAATCGTCCCCGGGTTAGGCCGAGCCGTGCCCGCGTCCAGCACGCGGAACCCTTCCAGCGCCCGCAACCGCGCAAACTGCCGGGCTTGCGAGAGCGTGGCGCTGTGCATGACTTGCATGATCTGATGTTTGCCGTCGCAGTCCGCCCGCAATCGGCGATCGTTGAGATAGTGCCGCTGGCGACCACTACTCACCGTCTCAATCTCGAGGATCGGGGCCTGACCTTCGGACACCGGCACCTGCGAGAGGATGATCATCACCTCCCAGAAGCGGTAGGGGTCCG
The DNA here is from genome assembly GCA_943371495.1 of Archangium gephyra. GTDB lineage: Bacteria > Armatimonadota > Fimbriimonadia > Fimbriimonadales > Fimbriimonadaceae > JAHBTC01. The sequence continues at coordinate 3,390 of CALRVA020000118.1, forward strand.
AAACCTCCTCGTGGCCGGGGCTCCATTGCCACTTCTTAGAGTCGGGGAGGCTAACCATCGAGGTGAAGAACGTCACCGTCTGGTCGGTGCGCTCCACTTCCAAGACATCCGCTTGCAGCCGCACTGTGCGGTCATCGCTCTCGATGGGGGTGAGGATAACGGAGTTCGCCGAGCCCGGGCCACGCCACTCGTAGTAGTCGCGCACCATGTTCTCGCGGAAGGACCAGCCACGGATGAGCTTCTGCGAGGCCACCTCGATTACTCGCCTTTCCGTCTCGGAGAGGAACGGGGCGATGGCGTTCCAACGCTCCTTGTAGGCTTGTCGGAGCGCATCGTTGGCCGCCTTGCCGCCAGGCAGCATAGGCAGGCGCACGGCCACCGGCAGCGACGCGAACCGCACCACGCTGAGCCGCTCGGCCGCCGGATAGAGGCGCAAACCGTGTTCGGCCACCGCGCGGAAGCCGCACAATCGCGCCATGCTCAGCTGGGCCGGCGTCACGGGCGCGTCGCCGGGCCGAATCTTCTCTTGCACGCCCGCCAGGATCACCTCCGCGACTTCGGGAGTGTGCGCCGGCTGCGCCCAGGCCTCCACGATGTCGCGCTCGGCCCGCGACCGGCAAAAGTCCGGCGGCGGCAAGGTCCAGCTCCGGTCGTACACCTTGGGGACGAGATTCTCCTGCCCGGCGGCACGCAAGGTGGCTCGGATGTAGCCGGATTCGATGGTTTCCCGGTCATCGTCCACCAGCGGATACATGATCGTCAGCGAATCCTGGGCCAGCGCCACGGTCCGCGCCCACCGGTCGCGTTCGGCCAGCGCCGTTTCGGTGCTGGTGGGCAGCCAAAACCCGTGGTCGCGTAGGGCCTGGATGATGGCATCCGGGAGGAGCGTGTCCTCGCGGCGGCGCACCGGAATCTTGCTCTCAAGCGCCCCCAACACCCACACGTGGCGGACATCCTTGAGGCTAGAACCCGCCACCAGCAACTGCACACCGTTCTCCGACTGGGCAGGGACGGTGACCATCTCGTTCGTCCACCACTCACGCAGATAGCGCAGAAGCTCCTTGAACCCAACCGAACGCCCGCCGAAGATGGTGGCGTAGTCGGCCAAGGGGCGCTGCAGGGCCGTAATCGCGCGGTCATCACGTCCCTCGGTGGGGTCGCCCGGGTCCGGGGTGCCGTTGACGTGCATCACGTCGCCGATGAGCGTGCGTAGGTGGTCGCGCCACTGCAAAAGGGTGAGCGATTGATGCCCGTAGAGCGCCCGCCAATCCAGCGCGCACTGCAACCACACCATCCGCTCGCTTTGGTCACGGCTCCATACGGCGAGGTCTTCCCAACTCTCCGGCCCCTGGAAAGCCAACTGCCGGGTGATGGTGTCCAGTTCGCCCCACTCGCTGGCGTCCAGCCCGACGTAGCTTAATTGACCCACCCGGGCCAGGCTGCGCGGGTCGGGTTCGCCCAGGGCTTCCAGAAGCTCTAAGCAAAAACGCGCCAGTCCGTTGGTGAGCAAGGGCGCGCTGTAATGCGCCCGAATCGGCACCCCAAACCGGCTGGCACTGACAATCGCCAGCGGGGCGTATTCCTTCACGTCCGGCACCACGAGGGCTTCGTGGCGGCCGGGCGCGGGGTCGGCCATCGCCTCCCGCAGAGCCCACTCGCACTCGGCCAGCGCGTCAAAGGCGGGGTGAATCGCCAGGGCTGGGGGCGGCACCGGGGGCTCGGTGCTCTCGGTGAACAGATTGGCCCACCACACCGGCTGGTCACTGTAAACCACCGGCCACCCCATGCGCTTCGCCACGCGACGATGGGGTTCAAAGAGCGGCGACTCCGCCGAGACGGCATCCACCACCACGCGGACATCCAGCCCCATGCCCACGAGCCACTGCGCCCAGCGCTCGGCCAGTAGGTGCTCGCTGGTGCCCATGAGCACCACCACGCCATCAAAGAGGGGCAATCGTTGCGGCTCGACCTCGAGCGACTGCCGGAGACGGTCGCTGCCCAGCACGCGGTTTTGCTCTTTCAGCAGGGCTTCGGCGTGCGCGCCCAGCGTGGCCAGGCCCTGCGTCCACTCGCGCCACGGGCCGGTCAGGCTCTCGGCCACGGTCATGAGGGCGTCCGCCCCGATGTCGGCCTGGCGCAGGTCCGTCCAGCAGTCGGCCAGCTCGACGGCAAACCCAACGTGATGAGCGCTGGCGGCAAAGAGATGGTCGGCGCCCAGTTTTTGCTGGGCGTCCACAAAGGCTGCGCACAGTTGGCCCTTGGTCGCCAGGCGCCCGGCGGGAATGCCGAGCGAGGTGAGCAGCCGCCCCGCAAAGTCGCCCAGCGGCACCGTTTCCATGCGCTCCAACTGGTCTTCGTCCAGCAGGTCGCGGGCGGACTTGAGGCGCGGGTCGTCCGGACCCGTGATGACCCAGCGTCCCCCGGGCAGCGCCGCCAGAAAGTCACGGAGGTGCGGCGCGGTGGGCGGCAGACCGAAAAGGGTTCCGCGCGCGGTGGCCATCAAGGCCGATTATCCTGATTTCGGCCTGCAGGTGAACGGTAACCTACCGGACGTGAAGGAATCGCCCCCTTCTGGTCCAAACCCGACGGGGAAACCAGCGCCCCCGCCAACCTCCCGGCCGGGCAAGACTCCCCGCAAACCCCGGTGGACCACATTTCGGCGATTCTTGGGCAATGTCTTGCCCCTGGCCCTCAGTGTTCCGTTCCTGGTGTTGGCGGTGCAGCGCGCGGCCGAGTTCGGCCCGGACCCCTTGGTGTGGCGCTACGGGGCCTTCTTCTTGGGTATCGGCTGGGGGATGACCGCCTTCCTGGGCTACCTGGGCAACGGCTCTCTGCAAGAAAATCTGGCCGTGCAGCGGCACGCTATTGCCCCCTTTGAAAAGCGGCCGCGGTGGTTCGTAGGCGTAGCGACGCCGGGGTTCAAGAGCGCCCTTGACCCGCACGAGGATGTCGCTTTCCTGGTGTTGCACGAGGACAAGCTGGAGATCTTTGGCGAACGAGTGCGGCTTCACATCTCCCGCGCCCAAATCCGGGTGATGCGCCTGCGCCCGAACATCCACTCTTGGCTTTTCCTGGGCGGGTGGATCAGCATCGAGGGTGAGCGGGAAGGACAGCCGTTCCGCATCCTGGTGGAGCCCCGCATGAGCCCGGCGGTGTTGCTGAATGCCTTGGCCCGACGCCGCCTGCTGGGCGAGTGGTCGGCCTGGTGGAAGCGCGGCCTTGCCCCCACCCCAACCCCTGACCAAACAGAAAACCGCCCCGAACCCGAATCGGATTCAGAGCGGCCTTGATGGTTTGCGAGATTAGCTCGTCTTGCGGCCGTGGGCAAAGCCCCGGCAGTAGCCCAGGTGCGTCGGCTGCTCCATCAGCTTCCACACCGAGCAATCGAGGTACCCCGCCGCCATGGTCATCAAGCCAAGGCAACTGAGGCTGGGCGCCCACCAGTTGGTGTTGTTGTCGCCGTATTCGTTGTTCGGATAGAACTCCATCACCGGTTGCGCGCCGCCGTAGCCGTGGCCGAGGCCACCTTGGTACGGGCTGAAGTCGTCGCAGATGGCGGTTTCGATGAAGATCTCGCCGGTGTTCACACTGCTCAGCAAGTCCAGCGCCAGGAGCGGATACCGCAGGTGGTAAAGCGTGCCGAAGAAGAACACGACATCGAAGGTGCCCAGCACTTCCGGGTTGACCTGATAGACCGACATCTCGATCCGTTGGCACTGCTCTTCGGTGTAGCCCAGCGCGTCGCGGCAAAGATCGAAGGTCTGCCACGCCTTGCGGTCGCGTTCATCCAGGCTGCCCAGATAGTCGCTGAAATCGTCGATGGCGACGACCTGTTCCGCGCCGCGCCGCAGGGCCTCGAACGCCCAGTAGCCGTCCCAGGAACCAACATCCAGCACGCGCTTTCCGGTCAGGTCTTCCGGGATGCCATAGGAGTCGCGGTCGAGCGGAGCCCAACCGGGGGTCGTGATGCCGTGGGGCAGATCAATGCGGTGGTACCAAAATGGGAACGAGTTCACCTGCTCCAGCAGAGCGTCTCGATTTGCATTTTTGTCCGGGGCCAGGTGATTTTGCGGGGCCGCCATACCGATAACTTCGGCAGGTCTCATGAAATCTGTACCCCTATCCGCACCGTGCCCGGCCCTGCAGCAAGCTTTGGCCGCTCACGGCAAGGGCGATTTGAAGTCGGCCCGGACCTGGTACGACCAAGCGGTAGACGCGCCGGATGCCGCCGCCTTGGCCTGGCTGGGGCGTGGGGTTTTGCGATTCCAGACCGGAGACCGGGCCGGGGGCATTGTGGATATGGAGACCGCCCTGGACCGAAATCCTAACGACGACGAGGCCTGGAGCAACCTGGCCAACGCCTACCGCGCCGAAGCTCAATTTGAAGCCGGAGCGGAGTGTGCGCGGCGCGCCGTGGAACTGAATCCCCGCCAAGCCCTGGCCCACGCCAACCTCGCCGCGTGCCTGAGACCGCTCGGCGACTTGGTAGAAGCCCGCGCCCATGCGGAAGAGGCCGTTCGCCTAGCGCCCGACCTGAACAGCGGCTGGCGCACCCTGGGGGCCGTGTGGCTGCACATGGGCGACGCGCGACGCGCAAGCGACTGCTTCTACCGGGCGTTGCAGCTGGATCCGGCCCTGCCTGATTCCTGGAGTGAGTGGCTCTTTGCCTTGCAATACCGCGATGACATCTCCTCAGCGAACATCTTGGAGGCCACCCGGTTGTGGTCTCGCACTCAGCCTTCGGCGGCGCCTGGAGCGCGGCCGAGCTCCATTCGGCGCATCGGTCTGGTAAGCGGCGACTTTCGGGCTCACCCCGTGGGCCGCATGATGCTGGCCTTCGTGCCCGCGCTTCGTGCTCTGGGCGTGGATGTGGTGCTGATTGCCAACCAAAGCCAGATGGACGGCGTGACCGAGCAACTGCAGGACGCCGCCACCGCTTGGCACAATGTGTGGGCGCTGCCCACCGAAACCGCTTGCTCTTTGGTGCGAAGGGAGAAACTTGACCTTTTGGTGGACCTTTCGGGCCACTCCGCCGACCACCGTCTGGACATCTTTGCCGCGCGGTGCGCACCCTTCCAGGTTT
>CALRVA020000119.1:0-8468 GCA_943371495.1 Archangium gephyra
CACGGTGCCGAACCAGCAGTTCACGCTCACCCGCCTGAACGACTCGGTGACGGTGTTCATGGATGCCAATACCACGGTCTTTAACAGCAATGGCGCGAGCAACCCGGCCGTGGCCAACGGCCAAGACGTGGAAGTCTACGGCCTGTTTAACACGGCCCGGGGCGGCATTGTGGCCAGCAAGGTGAAGATCGAAGACGGCACCGGCAATGGCAATGACAATGACGAAGCCAAGGGCGCGACGTCGGAAGCCAATGCCACGGCGGGTACGTTCCGCATCACCTACGGCACGTTCTTTGGCTACGATCCGAAGGGTTCGTTCGTCAAGATCGAAACCACGACCAACACCGTGTATCGCGCCAATAGTGGGGCGATCATCACCAAGGCCGAATTCTTTGCGGATATCGCGTCGACGGGCCTGGCGGAAGCCGAAGGCACCTTCAACCCGACTACCAACACCCTCGTGGCCACGAAGGTGAAAGTGGAAGATGAAGGCACCGGCGGCGGCGGTGGTGGGGGCACCGGCGAAAAGGAGGCCAAAGGTGGCTACGTGGAAGGCAACGCCACGGCCGGCACGCTGCTCATCTCGGTCTTCGAGTACGAAGGGTGGTCGTTCCCGGGGGGCAATCTGTCCATCCGAACCAGCGGCTCCACGGAGTACAAGGACGCCAACAACGACAACGTAACCAAGGCCGCGTTCTTTGCCCTGCTGAACACGAACGTGGACGTGAAGGTTCACGGGACGCTGGACGGCGCCACGACCATCAACGCGCGCGAACTTCGGATTCTCGACTAACCGAAGCGGTTGCGCAACTTCCCAACTCCCTTGCCCTCGCGGGCAGGGGAGTTGTTTTGTTACTTCTGGGTGGCGATGCGGTCGAGGAGCTCGCGGCAGCGGGTTTGGATTTGGTCGCGGATGACGCGGACGGATTCCAGCCCTTGCCCGGCGGGGTCTTCAAGCTCCCAATCTTCGGTGAGGAGGAACTTGGCGGGGCAAGCTTCGGCATCGACGCCGCAGCCCATGGAGATGGTGATGTCGGCGGCGTTGGCCATGGGTTGGGTCAGCAACTTGGGGGTGTGGCCCTCCATGCTGATGCCGAGCTCGGCCATAGCGGCCACGGCCACGGGGTTGAGTTCCTTGCCGCTGACGGTGCCGGCGGATTGCGCCTCGACGGGGGCGCCGGATTCGCGGGCCATGGCGTTGAGGAAGGCTTCCGCCATCTGCGATCGACCGGCGTTGTGCACACACACAAAAAGGACTCGGGTCATGGTCGGAGTCTACTGGGCGTGAGGGGTGGGAAAGGTTAAGAAAGGGGCCCGAAGCCCGAGTAACGGACCGCCCGCGAAGTTGCCGATTGTGAACCTGGAACCTGCACTTTGGGTTCAACTTTGCCGTATAATAGAAGGGAGATGGCGTCGCTCGCGAAGACCAACAAGTATTTGCGGACTGAGGCTATGCGTCAAAAGGTGGCCGCAAAATCTGCTCTTGATTGCAGCGTCATTGAGGGTGCCCGAGGGCTTCGTTCGAAGTCGACCAAGATTACGCGCGGTAAGACCGTTCGCCCCGATCAAGCGCCTGCTGGAAGTGACTCGTAAGGAGTTTGTAGTCCTTCCGGTTGAGTGCGACGCTCATCGCTCTGTAGTATTCCCGCCTAAGTTGGGGGCCATTTCGGTCGGAAAATCCGTGGTCCGGGGGCGGAAAGCCAGCTTGAAGAGCCATGAGTTGTGTAATCCAACGCCCCACTCGGCCATTTCCTTCTCGAAAGGGATGAATGGCGATGAACTCGGCATGAGCTTCAGCGAGCATGCCTGCGAGCTGTGAAGTTCCTGATGCCCGGCACGGTGTAATTCTCCCAAGTACCTCAGTACTGAAGGTGGCCATGTTGGATGGAATGTAACCCGCATGCGAGAAGCGAAACTCAGGTACTCCACCCTGTGCGGGCGCAATGACATCTACAGTTCGGAATTGACCTGCAAAGGGATAAATCTCCCCGAGCCAGTCCCTGTGCATTTCAACGATTAGGTCAGTCGTGAAGACTGTCGTCAACTCAATTTTGTTGAAGTACGCCTTCCTGGATCTTTCTAATGCCTCGTACTCAATCCTCTGAATCATTCTTACCGAGGTGATCCCGAGGAGGTTCTTGAGCACGCGCCCCCGTGAACCGGATTGAAATTCGTCCTGCTCATTGGCTCGGTACCGGCTCACTACCCTAGTCTACATTCCAAAGGAGGTCCTTCAAGTTCGCTGGACGGTCAATTTCTGACTTCTGTTTGGTCTACACTGCGGCGTGCTCTCGGCGCTTCTCACGATCGGACTCATGACTGCCACGCCCCCTGCCACCTCGAACAATCCCATCTTCCCCGGCTGGTATGCCGACCCCGAGATTCACGTGTTCCAGGGCCGCTACTACGTCTATCCCACCTACAGCGCCCCCTACGAGAAGCAGACCTTCCTGGAAGCCTTCAGCAGCCCGGACCTGGTGCACTGGCACCGCGAGGGCCGCGTGCTGGATTTCGCCCAGATTCCCTGGAGCACCAACCGCGCCGCGTGGGCGCCCAGTGTGATTGAACGCAGCGGCACCTATTACATGTATTTCAGCGCGGGGGATGGCGCGGGCATCGGCGTCGCGACCAGCAAAGACCCCGGCGGCCCCTTTGTGGATGCCCTGGGCAAGCCGCTCTTCAAAGACGTGATCAACGGCGCGCAGGCCATTGATGCCAACGCGTTCATCGACGACGACGGGCAAGCCTATCTTTATTACGGCGGGTGGAAGCACGCCAACGTGGTGCGCCTGAACGACGACATGATCAGCACCGAAGGCGAGTTCATCGAGATCACGCCGGAGAACTACGTAGAAGGCAGTTTCATGCTCAAAAAGAACGGCGAGTACTACTTTATGTGGTCCGAAGGTGGCTGGGGCAACGATAGCTACGGCGTGGCCTACGCGCGGTCGAAGTCACCGCTGGGGCCGTTCGTGCGGATCGGCAAGATTTTGGGCACCGACCCGGCCGTGGGCAAGGGGGCGGGGCACCACTCGGTGCTGCGCCTGCCGGGGACGGATGAGTATGTGATCTGCTATCACCGCCGCCCGCTGGAGGAGACGGACGCCAACGCCCGCCAGGTGTGCCTGGATAAGCTGGAGTTCGACGCGGACGGGAACATCTTGCCCGTGCGACAGACGTTCACCGGCGTCCCCGCCCACCCGATTCCTTGAATAGAATCAGAGAGAACCTGAGTTACTCGGGTCCTGAGTAGAATCTGTTCAACAATGAGGTGGATTACCCCGCCCGATCTCACAACACCTTCCGAAGGTCGCCCCAATGACTGGTTTATTGGGCGCGAAAAAGAGTTGGCTGATATCCGCGCACTAGCCGCCAAGTCGACCGGAGAACACGTACCAATTCTGGCCGCTAAAGGTGTTTCCGGCTCAGGGAAAACATTTCTAGCAAGGCGGTCTCGGGAGATTCTCCGTACGGCTGGGATTCCCGTCGTTACAATCGACTACGCACAAATCGGACAGCGATTTGACCACTCGGAGTTTGTGACAAGCCTGCTTTCTGCTACAGGAATTGATGCTCCGCGAACCTATGTGGCGTTGCTATACCTGGCGATGCGCGAACATGAATTGGACCATTCGGAGATCGAAGAAGAGCTCAAGATCGAAAAAATGGGTGCGGCGGCTGATCTCTTCTTCCTGAATATTCAAGGAATGGCGTCAGGGTACTTAAAGGCCTATGGTACCTACGCATACAAGAAGTACAAACTCTCCAAAGACCCCATCAATCAGTTTTTGAGTTCAACTCAAGGAGCAGAGCTCAAGAAGAAGATGATGTACCAAGATCACTCCGAGATTCGAAATGATCTCATGGGTTACTTTGCCGATGATTTGAACGAAAGGCTGATTAGGCCAGAATATGCTGTTCAACTTGCAGTGTGTGTCGACTCATTCGATAAGGCCTATGCTCAACACGCAAGTTCAGGCGAACGAGAGCATTCCCTCGAGTGGATCAGTCACATGTACCTAACATGCAACGATAGAGCCAAGCCAGTAACCAATAGCCGTGTTTTGATACTCTGCTACGGCGAATCTGACTTCAGCCATCCAGAAGTCGCTGATCACATTCAGACGCTTGAGTTACGCGGCTTCAGCCGTTCAGATGCAGCTGCGTACTGGAAGTTAAAGGGGCTACCAGAAGTACATTTTGAATCAGCGCTTAGAGAGGCGAAGGAGGAGAGTGAAGGTGAATCTTACCACGTACTATCCCTCGACTTTGTAGGGGAGATTATAAACGCAGACCCCAATGCTAAATTCGATACTGGAGGTGCCCCGGGGCAGAACAGGACATCGGCACTAGCCCGTCGATTCCTTAAGCTCCAAAGCGACTCTGACTGCATGAACCTACGTCAACTCGCATTGGCGTCCTGGTGGGATGACGAGGCGGCTGCGTGGGTTTTCGGCTTGCATGAAAGAGAGAACGATGCTATCCCTAAACTTCATTGGCTCAAGCGGTTTGGGTTTGTACAAACGTTGGGTCAGGGGCGCTTCACAATTCATGGTGTCATGCGAAGGGCACTCAACGAGTCGAGTGATGCCGAGTATATTGAGCGCTGGCAGGGTGATTGGATTAAACACTGGGCTTCAAGAAGTCAGGAAAGGTACGACGACTACGAAATGCAATTGTGGCTTCACAAATTTGCAAAGTCCTTTAAGGAAACACTCTGTGAGTGGGTCCTGGAATGCGATGTCGCAACAGCAGGTCTCAGGTCTGACCAATCATTCTGGTTGCTTGGAATTCTAGGTGGAATACTTGAGTCTGACGCTAGAGACATTAAGATGGCTGCTGTCGATCGCGCGGACGCTTCTATGATTTGGAGTCGAGCCGCAGCAGAAGCACGAGTTGGTGATGTTGAAGCACTGCTTCAAAGAGCATTGTACGAAAATTCCCGCGCGATGTCCTACTATTCTCGAAGTGGGAATGACAAGAGTATCGCTGGTGCTAAGTGCAACTATGCAGGCATCTTGATGAAGCTACAGCAGCGAGGGAAGCGTGTGTCACTAATGGATGCAATGGCCAGTTACCAAGAGGCACTCAGCATCTACGAGTCAGTTGGTGATCAACTAGACTGCGCCATGATACAGAGTAATCTGGCCGTAATACTGGTTCATAGGGCTGGAATCAATGATAGGTGGTTACTCTGGAGGGCGTTCGCATTAGCAAATAGCGCACTTAGGGTGTATCAGTCAGAGGGCATGCCAACTGAATGCTCGCGAGTCTTGAACATTATCGGTGGCATTCTGATCGGTTTAGGTCGAATCGGTATTCCGCTTGCATTCAGCAACGCTTGTACAAGGCTTAGGCAGGCAGTGAACTTTGCGTCGGTTGAGCCAAATCCTGAAGCTCAAGCAATTGCTAAGAACAGCTTGGGCAACGCGCTCCGTTATCTTGGTAAGGAGGGTGGCATTTTGATTTATGAAAAGTCACTAGCTGTTTACGAGGATTGCTTAGAGATGTACTCTTTTGAGCAATCGCCGAGAGAGTGGGCCATGGTCAAGATGAACATTGGCTTCACTCGACTCGAGATATCATTGTTGACAAGAGAACAGGAGACTGCCAGAATGGCCGCGCTGGCTTTCAAAGAGGCCGAAGAGGGCTATAGTCATGCGGGACTAGATAAATTCGCGCGACACACGGTTGCTTTACAGGCACATTGTCAGGCACTAATTATCTCAATGTGATGGGCCGCTATTGACCTCCCGCCCTTAAGGGGCGGGGACGAGGCGGATGATCTTGTCAGGCCCGTTGAGCGCCACGTAGATGTTGCCGTCTGGTCCGGTGGCCACTTCGCGCACCCGGCCCATGCCGTGGAGCAGCTCTTCGCGCTCCACCAGCTTCGCTCCGTTGGTGCGGATGCGGTCCAGGTTGGCCCCGCTCAGACCACCGGCCAGCAGGTCGCCATTCCAGTTCGGGAACGCTCGCCCGCGCGCCACATCCAGGCCGCTCGCCCCGATGGAGGGCATCCAGCGCCAGGTCGGCATGGAGATGTTCTGCCCGGCGGCCGGCCACGGCTGCCACTGCGGAATCTCGTTGTAATTGATGCTGAACGCCACCACCGGCCAGCCGTAGTTGCCGCCCTTGGTGATCAGGTTCAGTTCATCGCCGCCGCGCGGGCCGTGTTCGGTGGCCCACAGCTCGCCCTTCGGCGTCATCACTAGGCCCTGCGGGTTGCGGTGGCCCAGGCTCCAGATGGCGCGCAGGTACGGCTTGTCTGCCGGCACTCGGCTATAGAACGGGTTGTCGGCGGGGATGGTGCCGTCGTCCTTCACCCGGTAGATCTTGCCGAACGGGTTGGTCAGCTCTTGCGCCATCATGTTGCCGCCGCGTTCGCCCACCACAAAGAAGAGGTGGCCCTTGCCGTCGAACACGATGCGGCTGCCAAAGTGCACGCCCGCGCCGGTGTAGAACTCCGGCCCGGATTGCCAAATCGTCTTCTGCTCGCTCCACGTGGCGGCGGTCGCCGTTACGCGCACGCGGCCGCGCACAATCTTCGTGTTGCCACCCCGGCCCGAGGCCGCCGGTTCGGTGTAAGCCAAATACACCCAGCCGTTCTCCCGGAACTGCGGGTGCACCGACACTTCCATCATCCCGCCCTGGCCGAGTTCCAGGCTCGAGGGCACCCCGTTGAGGGGCATCACATTGCCATTCTTGACGACCACCACGCCGCCTGGGCGGTTGGTCACCAGCATCTCGCCGGTGGGCAGCCAGTCAATGCCCCAGGGCGTCTTCAGGCCCTTGCCGGTGTCCACCACGGTTTCCACCTTAAAGTTGTGGCGTTGAGATCGGTAGACCCCGTTCACCGCCTTCGGCGATCCGAACTCGCGGCGCAGCGCACGGCCTTGCATTTCACGGATCAGCACCACCAAGCCCCAAATCTGCTCGTCACTCATGGCTTCGCCGTAGCTGGGCATGGCCATATCGGGCACCCCTTTCTTGATGGCGTCAAAGTACGGCTTGTCCAGTTCTTGGGCGAACTTCTCGCGGGTCAGGAAAGTCTTGGTGCCGGCACCACCGCCTTCACCGCTCGGGCCGTGGCAGTTCAAACAGTTCTGCTGATAAAGCTGGGTCACCGTGGCACGGGGCTGCATGGCGCGGACTTCCTTGGGCGCGGCCTTCGAGCTGGACGTGCCGGCATTGACCGACAGCGTGAGAACCGTGACCGCTCCGGCCAAGGTGGCGAACTTCCACGCGCGAGCAGACATTGATGACTTCATGGTGAGGCGAACCTTCCCCCTATCCTACCGAACTTAAGCGGCGACAATCACCCGCGCTGCTCTTCTTGTTCCAGGGCGTCCCGCAGTTGCTTCGTCCAATCCGCGTCGGGGGCGAGAGGATGCTCAACAAAAGGGCGGACCAGCCGGAGCCAACGCCGGCGGGTGCGGGTCTCCATCACGATGTTGAGCGTGGCCAACGCGCCGAAATAGTCGCCCAGTTCCTCGTTCGCTTGGATCATGTCCAGGCATCGTTGCTCGAGTTCCTCCAGGCCTTGCTGGCACCGGTCGATAAGGGCCAAGCGATCGGCCGGCGTGAGGCACTCGAGAAAGAAGAACCGGAGTCGCAGCCAGTCCACGGTGTGGGCAATATCGGCGCGGTCAACTTCTGGCCCGACCCACGTTTGCAATGTGGCCGTGCCCTGTTCTGTGATCGAAATGCTGTTGTCTTCCGCCTGATGGATGAGCCCGAACTTCACCAGCCGAGTCACCACCGAGTACGCCGTGCCCGCCCGCGACCGGTAGTACGTGGATTCCGAAGTCGCCAGCTCCTTCATCACGGCGTAGACCGTGCACGGCCCCCGGAGCCAAGTCAGCCCCAGGATGGTCATCTCGACGTTAGAAAGTTTTCTCGGCAATGAGCCCTCTATTGTGCCCGGGAACCACGCGAGTATTACATAATGTAATACATCTATGCCTTGGATCACCGCTGTCCTTGCCACCACCCTCCTCTTCTCCGATGACCTGCCTCGGCGCGGGGCGCTTGGGGTTCCGCTGAGCCCGGTCACGCCGGAAGTCGCCCAGAGTCTATCCCTTCCGGCCGGTCAGGGCATCGTGGCCGGTGCGCCCGTTCCGGGTCTCACCGCCGCCAATGCTGGCCTCAAATCGGGGGACATTATCGTCCAGGTCAATGGCCGCCCCGCCCAGGCGCAGGGCTTCTCCGCCTGGGTGCGAACCCTCGAAACGGGTTCCCGTGTGAGCTTCCGGGTGATGCGCGACGGGCAAACCGTGGAGTTGGCCGCGCCGCTTACCGAGAAGCCCCGCGACCCGGGCAACGAGAACTTCAAGGTCGAATACAGCTCGGTCAATAGCCACGGCGACCGGATGCGGACCATCATCACCCGCCCCACGGCGGCAGGCAAGCACCCGGGCGTGCTCTTCATCCAGGGGTTCTCGCCGGTCTCCTACGACTACACCTTGGCC
>CALRVA020000120.1:0-8418 GCA_943371495.1 Archangium gephyra
CTCCCGCCCTGGCTTCCGCACCGCCAGCGTGGGGCGAGCGCGATAGTAGTTGTCTTCCGCATAGGGCGCAACGAGACTCAGCCCGTCGGCACCGCCGCGCAAGAACACCACCACCAGTACATCGTTGCGGCTCCGGTTCGGATCCACCACGATTTCGCCCAGCGCCGAGCTGAGACCCAGCGCGCCGATCGCCCCGGCCAAAAAGCCACGCCGAGAGACGGTGGGGGCCTTGCGATCTAAGCCGCCCCGACCATCGCAGTAGCAAAGGTCTTGTTTCATTTCCACTGGTACTCCGGTGAGGCCAACGTGAGCGCGAGAGCCCGACGCGGGTCGAGGTCAGGAATGCCCCGCAGGACACTCAATAGGTTGGTGGCTTGCAAAGCCTGGCCGGTGCGGTGGAACACGGCCTGCACCGCTTGCTCCGCCACATCGCCCTCCCATCGCTTCAGCTGATCAACGGGCTTGCCCACGCCCTTCATGCCGCCGGCCAGTTCGTAGGCAAAATTCCAGCGCGCCAGCAGCGAGCCTTGCCATGCCTCGGTTTCTGTCGGATAGCCGTCGGGCATCGGCCATTCCCAGGTGGGTTGTCCCATCCGGCGCAAGGCCGTCCGCAAGGGTGCCCCGCCGTCGCAATCCACATCGAGAGCGCGGAGCGAAGAGACCACAAAGTCAAAGGGTCGCTTGCCCACGGGCGGCGCGGTGCGCCAACTCCCCTCATCGTAGATCGTCTTGATCATCGTCGGGATATCCCCCTTGGTGGCCTTGTACTGGCTTTCTAACTTGGCTACCAGGCTGTCTTTCTCCTCGCCGGTGAACAAATACGCGAGCTTGCCCGCGATGTGCCTCGCCGTGGCCGGGTGCTCCAGAACGATGTCAAGCACGCGTTCGCCATCCTTCTGCTTGCCCCCTGCCGGGATCGTGACGCCCAGCACGCGCTTTTCGCCGTCGTCGTGAAGGTTCTCCACGAACTTCACCTTGCCCTTGGGCCGCAGCATGTCGCGTTCTTCCACCCAGCCGGTAAAGCAACGCGCCACTTCCATCACGTCCGTTTGCGTGTAGCCCCCGTGAACCCCCAGCGTATGGAGTTCCATCAGTTCCCGAGCGTAGTTCTCGTTGGGCTGAGCAGCCGTACTATTCTGCTGGTCCAGATAGACCAGCATCGCGCTGTGGTGCGTGCTGGCCCGGATCAGGTCGTGGAAGCTCCCCATGGCATGCGCCCGGATGACGTCCCGCTCATAGTGCGGAAGCCGGTAGGCCGCGATGCCCTTGCGGGCGTACACGTTGAGGTGATCCATCCAGAACCCCACCATGCGCTCCCGGAGCGTCCACGGCGAGTTCACCGCCCGGATGATGACCGCATCTTGCAGCATCTCCACCACACGGTTCTCCGGCCAGTCGCGCAGGTCATAAGGCGAGAGGCGATAAATCGCCATCGTCTCGATGCGCGTGCGGGTGGCCAGGTCTTCTTCGCCCGGTTGGAGTTGCGCTTTGATCCAAGCCTCTTCTCCGTCCTGGGCAATGCGCTCCAGGTCGCCGGGCCGAGGTCCGTAGCCAAATCGGTCAATGAGCCGGGCGGCGGGGTCGTCCTTGACGGTGCGCGCCGTAACCGACGCCTCGCCGGCGATCCACTGCCCGACGCCTTGGCAGCCGCTGGCCACCAGGGCGAGCCCCCCCAGGGTCACAGACCCCAGGGTGAGCGCTTCGCGCCGGGTTACACCTGTGCGGTCGGCCACGTGGCCTCCTCACGATCCGCACGGCTCATGGCTCGCGTGGCCGCCCCCAGAGAGAGGATCAGCATGATCGGAGCCGTGAAGAACCAACCGACCACCGGGGCCATGCCCACGATGGTGACAATGGCCAGGCCCTTGCTTCGCGCTTGCAGCCAGCCGAGTTCCGGGGCTGCCGAGTGCATGCGGTCGCCCACCAGCCACCCCAGGCCCCCCAGGCCCAGAGTCGCGAACACGAGCCCGCCACAGGCAACCACGGCCGCCAGGGCCCGCGTGATCGGAGACGGGATGGCCGCCAGCACGATGATGAGCACCAAGAGCGGGACCACCGCCATGACGCCCCATAGGAACGACTTGCCGGGGCGACGCTCAATATGCTGGGCCGCCCGCCGCGCTGTTTCAGGGAACAGCAGGGTCATGGTGAGCCCGAGAGCCCAGATGACAAGACCAGAGCCAAAAGCAATGGCAACAGTGGCAAGGATATCGCCGATGGTAAACACGATTTGTTTCCTCCTCGTGTTTCAATAAATCGGAGGAAATCGGAAATCCCAAATGGGGGCCCAAAGAAGGCCCGTTTTGCCTTCCAAAAGGTCCCGAATCGGGCCCAGACCGCCCCCTTAGACCTACTTCTTGGCCGGGGCAGGGGCCGGTGGCCGGACCCAGAAAGTCGGCGCATTCAGCTTGGGTTCTTCTTGCCGGTAGCGGTCCTTTTCCCAGACCAATTTGTAGGTGGGCGCGCGCTTCTCGGTCGGCTTGAGCGTCAGGGTGCCGTTCGAATCCGTGTAGGTGCCTTCCAGCGGCGGGAACCCCGTCATCTTAAAGCGGCCATTGTTCAGGAGTTCCAGTTCCATGCCCGAGATGATTTCGGGCGGGGCCTCGGGAGCGCTGCCAATGGCCTGGTTGGCCATCACCCAGGTGCCTTTGGTCGAGGCGGAGTTGCAACCCACTGCCGCGACCGCAAAGAGGACGGCCATGCCGAGTGCTCCCGCAAATTTGAACCTAGATTTCACTCTTCTCATCCCGAGCCTGCTCTTGACTAAGACGGAATACGCGATCCGCCAGTTCCTCAGCGTCCATCTCTTCCACATCTTGAATCACAACCGTCCGCCCGCTGGGCGAGACGGCCGCCGACGTGAGGGTGACCGTAGCCAGCCGCAAACGACGCTGGAAGGGTGACGTGTCGATGTTCACGGCCTGAATGCGCGCCAGGGGCAGATACTCGATTTGGTGCAAAAGCCACCCTTTGCGGCCCGCCACAAGTTCGTCATTCACGGCGTACGCCGACCGTCGCACCGCCATCGCTTGCCCCCAAGCGGAGAGCACCAGCAGGCCTGCGGCCACGCCAGCGCCCAGCGGCCACCCCCAGCGATAGCCGACGCCCGCCCCGATGGCCAAACCAAAGAGCGCCGACCAGCGCCAATGCACCCAAAAGGCGCGGCGGGGGATGTAGTGCCAGTCCAGGTGTCGCACATCCCGCCCGGAGAGGGCCAGTTCCTTCAGGTCAGCCTGGTCTTTGCCCAGCACCAAGGGTGCGAGCAGAGTTTTGCCGCCTTGCTCGTTCAGCACAAAAGAACCGGCCGTTTCGGCATGAAGCTTGGAATAGCCAAACCAACTCTGGACGAAACTCTGGGTGGAGCGCACGATCTGAATTCGGCCCCGGGGGACTACGTTCTCAAACGTGTTGATGAGCCCGTACTGGCGGCGCAACTTGCCGTCGTGCTCGCTCAATTCAAACCCCCAGAACTGGACGAGGGTGAAGATGATGGACAAAATCCAGCCAATGACGAAGAACGCCAGGGCGCCCAAGGCATACACCCACCAGGGCATTGCGTCGTAACCCTGCCCCTTCACCCAGTCCACCAGGGCGTCAATCAGGGCCTCATCGCCCCCCGGGGTGAAAGCAATCAGACCAAAAGCCGACGCGACGATGACGAACGCGCGGTTCTCTGTCATCCCGGCAAAGATCAAGTCGCGCACGCTGGCCCGGTAATGCACCGCATGGGCCGGAGCGGCAAAGACCTCACTGGGCGCGGAGATGCCGGTCAGTTGCTCCTTCAGGCGGTGTGCATCCTCCATCTGCAATGCCCCGATCTTGACCTCGGCCCCCGCGCCGCTGGCCGTTTCAATCTGGAGCTCGACGAGGCCCAGAATCCGGTGCACCCAGGTGCGGGTGATGTTGACGTTCTGAATCCGCGCCAGCGGCACGATGCGGACGTGACGCCCGAGGATGCCCGACTTGGTTTCCAGGTGGTCGCCCACCACGCGGTAGCCAAAGGAGAAGTACTGGATGGCGGCAAAGATGACGGCAATGAAGCCCAGCGCGCCAAACAGAATTTCGTTGGGGTCACCTTCCCGCGCCGTGAAGGTGGAGATGACCAAGATGATGATGACCCCCAGCATGCGCCGGATCTGTTCCACCAGCGCGATGAGCACCGTGCTGGGGTGTACTCTCAGGAAATCGCCTTCGATCATAGACCTTGCGGCGGGAGCGGCGGGGCCGGGGCCACTTGAGGAGCCTTATCTTGCCGGAGAAGGGTCTGGCGGATGCGCTCTGCCTCATGCTCGGTTAGGCCAGGGATGCTGGCGGCTTCCCCGCCCGCCACGTAAACCTTGATCTCCGCGAGGCCCAGGGCGCGTTGAATCGGGCCGGCCGTCACGTCGACGTGCTGGACGCGGTGACGCCCCACATAGCGCTTGTTGCGCCAAAAGATGCCGCTGCGGGTGGCGATGTCTTCTTCCGTGATTCGGTAGCGCCAGGCTTCGAACTTCTTGTCCACTAAGACGAACGAGATAATCGCAATCAGTACGTAAGCCCCCACCACGAGAAACGTCAGCGGCACGGGCAAGTCGCGCTTGCGCTCAATGGCAAAGGCAATGCCGAGGCCAGGAATGAGGAAAAAGAGGGGGCCAAGAAAGGCTCCCCAGCGCCAAACCCGCTTGACCTTATCGTCCAGCTTGGTCCAGGGGGCAGCCCCCGGACTCTGTTGCGGCATCTCCAACATGGATATTGTCCTCATGGTATTCGGATTCGGCGTTTGTGATGTTGCAAGTCCCGTCCATTCGGCGCACAAATTCAGGACTCCGGGCGGGTAAACACCGTCGGCATGTCAACGGCCTTTTCTCTCCAGCTCTATTCCCTTCGCGATGACGCCAAAGCGGACCTGATGGACACGTTGGCGAGGGTGGCCGACATGGGCTATGCGGCGGTGGAGTTTGCCGGCCTGCATGGGCACGACCCCGAGGCCGTGCGCCAACGCATGGACGAAGTGGGCCTGGCCTGCAGTGGCACCCACACCATGATGGATGCCTTTACCGAGGAGAACCTGGCCGCCACCGTGGACATGCACCGCACACTGGGCACCGACCTTGCCCTCATCCCCTGGGTGCCCGAGGACGCGCGCAACTCCGCCGAGGCAGCGTTGGCCACGGCCGCTGAGTTCACCCGGATCCAATCAGCTCTGCATGCGCACGGTCTGCGCACGGGGTTCCATGTGCACGACGCCGATGTGAAGCCGCTGGCGGGTGGCCTGAGCGCGTGGGACATCTTTGCCGCCAACACCCCCGAAGCCTTTGTGATGCAGTGGGACACCGCCAACGCTTGCCACGCGGGCGCCGACCCGGTGGAGGGCATCCGCAAGCTGGGGGCGCGTTGCCGGGCGTTGCACCTCAAGGAGTATCCGTTCGATGGACGCGTGATCGGCGAGGGCCAGGTGCCGTGGACGGAAGTGCGAACGGCCGCCGCCGCCGCCGGGGTGGAAACCTATGTGGTGGAACAAGAGCAGTACGGCGACCGCACTCCGCTGGAGTGTTGCCGCCTCTGCCTGGTGCAGCTCCGCGAGTGGGGGTGGTAGTCGGTTGATCCAAAGCTCGCCGCAACGGTGGCTTCAGCTTTACATCATGGTGGGGTCCAATTTCCCGCTCTTGGCGCTCCTGTTTTTCTTTGTGGGACAGCCGGCGCTGGCGAAGGAGCCAGTCGGGTTCAACATCGTCCAGGCCGTGGTGTTCGTCGCGACGGGGATTGCGTTGCCAGTATTGATCACCATGGTGGTGAAGCCTAAGTTCAACGAACAGGGCCAACGGGTTCTGATGCCTTTTGAGCAAATCCAGTCCCATTTCATAGTTATGGGGGCACTGTGCGAGGTCAACGGTCTTGTCGCCGTGTTTCTGGGGCGGGGCTACGAGGTTGGCATCGGCCTCGTCGCGGCGGCCCTTGGCTTGGGGGCGGCGGTGTTTCCGGTGATGGCCAAGATGCGAGAGGTTTATCGGCTCACTGAGATCGGCCCCAGCTAGGAGTTATCTATGAGCAACGGCGGCAACAAGCAACGGGACATCCTTCGCGAGGTGCTCGGGGTCCAGGGGAGTCAGACATGGTTGACGGCAACGGTGTTGCTGATTCAGTTCTTCCTCTTCCCTGCTTTGGTCTTTGCGTTTGAGGGCCGGAACGCGAGAGTGCCTGGCCCCCAGCAACCGGATCCACTGCAAATCGCCATTGCCGTGGTGTCCACGCTCGGTGCGATTTTTGTGAGCCGGCAGCTTGTCACTCCGAAGTTCAATGAGTCTGGCCAGCGGGTTCTCTTGCCTGTGAAGGACTTCGTGACGCAGTTCACGATCATTGGCGTGTGCGCGGCGGCCAATGCCCTGATCGGCATCTTCACCGGCAAGGGCCCGCAGGTCTACATCGGCATGGGCGTCTGTTACGTCCTCCTCATCACCCTTATGGTGCCGGTGTATTTCAAAATGCGGCCCCTCTATCGGGCAGCGATATCAACCTCCCAATCAACAAAGCCATGAACGAACCCGGAGATGACGTGGCAGAGACGCGTGAGGCTGGTTTGGCCGCTGCCGCAAAGCCCCCCTGGGCGCTAGTAACCTTGCTCTTTGTTCAGTTCTTGATTTTTCCGCTGATACTCTTTGCCGTGTCGGGAGTCAACGCTTGGCGCGAGGGGCCAACTCTCCCGGGGCTCTTTCAATTCGCGGTTTTTCTGCTTACTGCATTGCTGGTGCTAGGCATCACGTGGCTCTACTTGCGGCCCAAAAAGAACGAGCCTATCCAGCAAGCTCGACCTGACTTCTGGCTTTTCTTACTAGCCTTCTTCGTCGCAGGCTCGGCCAGTGTGTTCAACGTTTTCATTGGCGTTTTTACAGCGCGTGGCCCGCAAGTCTTTTTCGGTTTGGGCTTCTGCTACTTTCTCTTTTTCGGCTCGTTGGTGCCCTTGTATTTCAAGATGCGTCCGCTCTTTCGGGCCTAGTTCCTACTTCTGCAGGTCCGGAATCCAGGCCGTGGTGCGCCCGCCCACCGTGTCTCGGCGCAGCTCGTGCCTTTGCCACAGGTCAGCGCCCTTGCCGCCGCCCCACCGCACGTGGAACAGCCACTCCGGCGGGAATTTCTCGTAATCCGCATCCACCGCCACGGCGTGCCCCACCACATCGCGGATGGCCACCCGCAGGGCCTCGGCTTCCACCGCGCTCAGGCTCGCCGCCGCCCGATCCGGCCGTACCCGCGCCACCAGCAGCACCTCATCCGCCAGGTAGTTGCCGATGCCAGCCAAGAACTTCTGGTCTAGCAGGAGCGCCTTGATCGGGGCCTTGCGCCGCCCCAGCATCGCCGCCCAGGTCGCGGCATCCGGCAAATCCAGGTGCGCATCCGGCCCCAAAGCAGAAAAGCGAGAGCAAGATTCAGGCGTGTCTGCGCTCCAAATCCGCCCCAAACGCCGCCCATCCACAAAGGCAATGCGCCGATCATCCGCGCGTAGTTCTAGCTTCAAAAATCGGGGTTCTTCCCCCGGCACCGCCTCAGCACGCACCCGGTAGTAGTTCACATTGCGCTCTCGCCCGGGGGTCAAATCCAAAATCGCCCCGGTCATTCCCAGGTGCAAGAACAGCACGCCCTCATCCAGCTCTAGCCACATGAACTTGCCCCGGCGGCCCGTGCCGCGCACAGTTTGCCCGGTCAGCCGTGCCACCGTGGCTTCGGGCGGCACACCCTCAAAGACGATGTCATCCGGCCGGGTCACCACTTCGGTCAGCACCCGCCCGGTGAGGGCACTGTCAATCATCCGGCGGGCGGCTTCGACCTCGGGGAGTTCGGGCATATGTTCAGCCTACGCCAAACAATGCCCGCCCCTCCCGGGTTCATAAGGACTCTGCCTTAGGTCTTGGCCGCGCTTATTTGCGGCGGCGGCGAGAGATGAGGGCCAAGGCCGCGCCACCCAGGGCAACCATCGAAGCCGGTTCCGGCACCGCCGTCACCGTAATGCGCGCCACTTGGTAGTTCGGCTGCGTGAAGTCCGCATTCATGAACTGCGTGTTCGTCAGGATGTTGCCCCCGGCAATGAAGCCCGGATGACGATGCACGACTCCGTTCTCCGGTGTGCCCGTGTTGGGGCTCATCTGCCCCAGGAACGCCGTGTTCATCGGGATTTCGTCGTTCACCTCGGTGCCCGCATCCAGCACGCCCTTGCCCAGCACCACAAAATCCGCACCGATCCAGTTGCCCAGTTCGTTGCGCAGGCGATGCGCCCGGGCGTCATCGTTGCCAATGAAGGCGTCGTTGCTGGGGATGACCATGCTCATAAACGAGAAGTAGAGCGAACTCGGATCGTTGGGCAAGGTCACCACTCGGGACGTGGTCGCGCCCGGGGCAATCGGGCCGACGCCATTCAGCAAGCCGGCGACGCTTCCTTGGCCGCTC
>CALRVA020000121.1:0-8367 GCA_943371495.1 Archangium gephyra
GATGCGGCGATACAGGTCGTTGAGGTCAGAAGTCGCGAAGCGGCCCCCGTCCAGTTGCACCATCGGGCGCAGTTCGGGCGGAATGACCGGCAGCACGTCCAGAATCATCCATTCCGGTCGGCACTTGCTGATCAGCAGCGATTCGATGAGGTCGAGTCGCTTGATGGCACGGGCCCGGCGGGTGCTGGTGGTGACGCGGATTTCGCGGCGCAGTTCGCGGGTCTTCTGTTCGAGGTCCACGCGGCGGAGCAACTCCTTCACGGCCTCGGCGCCCACGTTGGCGTGCACCAGGTCATCAAAATCGCGCTTGAGGCGGCGACCGACGGCATCCAGCAGCTTGCTGATGGCGCGCCACTTGTCTTCGTCAATCAGCATGTTCTGTTCGAGCATGCCGAGGAACTCGGCGGCCACATCGAGGTCACGCAGACGCTCGTCCGCATCGCGGAATTCCGCGCGGATGCGGTCGAAGTTCGCCTTCATGCGTTCCCGAACGTAGCTCTCGTCGAAGTACTCGTCCGGGTTATTGATCATTTCCGAGGAGAGGTGATCGAGGGAGTCAGTCTCGAGCTTTCGCATCTCTTCCTGGATCATCAGCTTCTCGTCTTCCACGGCCTGCAGCAGGCTGGGCATCAGGTCGGCGATCTTGTCCAGGTCAACGTCAATGATGATGAACGAACCGAAGTAGACAACCTTTTCCAGTTGCTTCGGCGAGATATCAAGGATGAGGCTCAGGGGCGAGGGAATGCCCTTGAGGTACCAAATGTGGCAGACCGGGGCCGCCAGTTCGATGTGCGCCATGCGCTCGCGTCGAACCTTGCTGCGCGTGACTTCCACGCCGCAGCGTTCGCACACGATGCCCGCGTACTTGACCTTCTTATAGCGTCCGCAGTCGCATTCCCAGTCCTTCACCGGACCGAAGATGCGCTGACAGAACAGGCCGTCCCGCTCGGGCTTGAATGTGCGGTAGTTGATCGTCTCCGGCTTCTTAACTTCGCCGTGCGACCAGCTTCGAATGTCGTCCGGGCTCGCAATCCCGATCCGGATCTTTTCGAACAGATTTGAATCCGCCATGTTTTGTGACTCTTTTTTGTTGTGCCGCCCCCTTGCGGGGGTAAGAGCGTGAACTTCGCCGGCACACTGCGAAGTTCACGACTTGGGACGCCGAATTAGTTGAAGAAGCCGACCGACCGGGCGAGGCGCATTTCGTCGCCACCCGCGAGTTGGTCCAGATCCTTGAGCGAGAGTTCCTTGTTGTTCTTGTCCTCGACCGTGACGCGCAAGCAGAGCGAGCGCAACTCGTTGACGAGAATCTTGAACGACTCGGGCACGCCGGGTTCGGTGATCGATTCGCCGCGCACGATGCTTTCGTACGCCTTCACGCGGCCGGTCACGTCGTCCGACTTGATCGTCAGCAGTTCCTGCAGGGTGTAGGCAGCGCCGTAGGCTTCAAGAGCCCAGACTTCCATTTCCCCGAACCGCTGACCACCGAACTGCGCCTTACCACCCAGCGGCTGCTGCGTGACGAGGGAGTAGGGGCCAATGGAACGCGCGTGGATCTTTTCGTCTGCCAAGTGCTCCAGCTTGAGCATGTAGATCGTTCCCACCGTCATTTCGTTCGGCAGGCGATCCCCCGTCAAGCCATCGCGAACGATGCTCTTGCACGACACCGGATTGAAGCCGGCGCGGTCGAACACGTTGGCCAGGATGCGCTCCTTGATGCCTTCGTAGACTTCCGCCGCGGCCTTGTAGGGCGCGCCGCTCGGTTGCACATCTTCCGGTTGCCAGAAGTCGGCATCCTCGTCCACCAGTTCCTGCATGGTGCGAGTGGACGGGGCCGCCACGATGCGCGAGATGCGTTCGAGGTTTGGCTGGTCCAGTTCGCGAAGGCGAGCATCCACCGAGGCCATCAGTTCGTCAAAGCTGGCGCCCGGCGCGAAGTGCACGTCCAGGCCGAGGTCGGCGTGGCAGTACGTTCGCAAGGCCTTGCTGCGCATGTAAACCGCCAGTCGCTCGGCTTCGCTCAGGATTTCCTCAGCGGTCATCCCTTCAAAGGCCGGGCATTCGTAGCGTGCATTCAGGTGCTTCCCAACGTAACCCAGGTGGGTTTCGAGGATTTGCCCGATGTTCATACGGCTCGGCACCCCGAGCGGGTTGAGAATGATGTCGACCGGCGTTCCGTCTTGCAGAACCGGCATGTCCTCCACTGGCAGGATGCGGGAGATAACCCCCTTGTTCCCGTGGCGGCCGGCCATCTTGTCCCCGACCATGATCTTGCGCTTTTGAGCCACGTGCACTTGCACGCTCATGTTCACGCCGGCGGGCAGTTCATCACCCGGAATCTGGAGCAGCGGCTCTTCCGTGCGGTCACAGATGAGGCGATCGCGCTTCTTGGATTCCTTATAGATGTAGTTGATGCTCGGGCTGAGGTACTTGAAGCGGCTGAAGACCTTAACGTCCACCACCGTTCCCTTTTCACCGTGCGGCAGGCGGAGCGAGACGTCGCGGGTTTCTTCGGCCTTCTTGCCAAAGATCGCAATGATCAGCCGCTCTTCGGCCGTCATTTCGGTCTGACCCTTCGGCGCCACCTTCCCGACCAGAATGTCTTCCGGTCGAACTTCGGCCCCGATGCGGATAATCCCGTTCTCGTCCAGGTCGCGGAGTGCGTCTTCACCCACGTTCGGGATGTCGCGCGTGATTTCTTCCGGACCCAGCTTGGTGTCCACGGCTTCCGTTTCGTGGCGCTCGATGTGGATCGACGTGTAGATGTCGTCCTTCACTAGGCGCTCGGAAAGCAGGATGGCGTCTTCGTAGTTGTAACCCTGCCACGGCATAAAGCAGACCGTGACGTTTTGACCAAGGGCCAACCGACCATCGTCGGTGCAGGCGCCGTCGGCCAGCGGGTCACCGGCCAGCACTCGCTGACCAAGGTCCACCATCGGGCGGTGAGTAAAGCAGGTGCTCTTGTTCGATTGGAACAGGTGCAGCAGGTTGTAGGATTCCACCGTGCCGTCGTCGCTCGTCACGCGGATGGTCTTCGCGGTGACATAGCTCACCACACCATCGCGTCGCGATCGGATGGAGGCACCCGAGTCCACGGCGGCGCGGGCTTCGTGGCCCGTGCCCACCAGCGGGGCGTCACTGCGCAAACACGGCACCGCTTGGCGTTGCATGTTCGCGCCCATCAGAGCACGGTTCGCGTCGTCGTTCTCGAGGAACGGAATGAGCGAGGTGGCTACGCTGATGATTTGCACCGGCGAAACGTCCATGTAGTCCACGCGGGCTCGCGGCACCGTCGGGTACTGCGCACCGGCAAACTGCTTGTCGCCGCCCGGGCACCGCACCGTCACGAGGTCGGCCACAATGCACCCGTTCTTGTCCAGCGGGGTGTCCGCCGGAGCGATGCGAGCCGTAAAGTCTTCACCGGCCGTCAGGTGCACCACTTCGTCCGTCACCACGCCATCCACCACGCGGCGGTAGGGGGTGCGGATGAAGCCGAATTCGTCCACGCGACCGTGGGTCGTCAACTGGCTGATGAGACCGATGTTCGGACCTTCCGGCGTTTCAATCGGGCAGATGCGTCCGTAGTGCGAGCGGTGAACGTCGCGCACTTCCAGCTTGGCGCTGGTGCGTTGCAGACCGCCCGGGCCGAGGCTCGAGAGACGACGCTTGTTCGTCAACTCGCTCAACGGGTTCGTTTGGTCCATGAACGTACTCAGCTGGTTGCTGCTGAAGAACGACTTGATGCTGGCGCTCACCGGCTTGACGCTGAGAATGATGCTGGGGAGCAGGTTGTCCTGATCCGCGCTGGTCATTCGCTCGCGGGCGACCTTTTCCATGCGCACAAAGCCCAGGCGAAGCTGGCTTTGCAGCAACTCACCCACACTTCGCACACGCTTGTTGCGCAGGTCGTCGATGTCGTCGTGCTCCACGTCCTTCGTCAGGTAGGGGCCCATCGCCTTGAGCGTGCCGGCGAGGTCGTCGGACGTCAGGTTGCGGATGGTGAGCGGAACATTGTTGCCCAGGCGCTGGTTGAGGTGGCGACGGCCGACCTTGGCCAGGTCGTAGCGACGCTGGTCAAAGAACAGGCTGTAAACCAATTGGCCGGCGGCGTCTTCGTTGGCCGCTTCACCCGGTCGCATGCGCTTGTAGATGTCCAAGATCGCTTCGCGGGTCGTGCTGGTGCGGTCCGCGTGCAGGGTGGCTTCCAGGAGTTCCGGCAGTTCCAGAACCTCGATGGTCTCCAGGCCGAGCGCGGCAATCTTCTTCGCCGAATCCTCGTCGATGCGCGCCAGAGCCGCCACGATGACCTTCTTGCCATCGCGGATCTCTTCAATCGGGCGCACGCCCACCAGATCATGAGCTTCCGGCTTCGTCAGCGTCTTTTCTTCGCCGAAGTGCCAGATCATTTCCGTGTTGCTGCTCAACGGGCTTTCCACCGTGGCTTCCCACGCCTTCTGCTCATCGGTCAGGCCGTCCAGCACCACCTTGCGGAGGATGACGCCCTTGTCCAGCACCACTTCCCCGGTGTCGGGGTCTACCAGCGGCTCGCTCAGCTTCTTCTGCTGAGCTTGGCCGACCGGCATCACTTGCATGTCGCGACCTTGCTTAAAGCCGTGCAGCGCCTTCATCACCTGGGTGATAGGGAGCTTCTTGCTTTGCGAAACCTGGGTGTGCACGACGCCATTCGGGTCGTTTTCGACTTCGAGCCACGCCCCTTCCATCGGGATGAGGCGAGCGCGGACGATCATCTGCATCGACGTGTCCACGTCTTCTTCGAAGTACAGGCCGGGCGAACGGCTGAGCTGGCTGACGATGACGCGCTCGCGGCCGTTGATGATAAACGTACCGTTATCGGTCATCAGCGGGAGGTCGCCAAGATAGACCTCAGACTCGATGACGGGACGATCTTTTCCTCCAAATCGAACAATTGCCTTAATCGGAGCTTCAAACGTCATGTCACGATCGCGGCATTCGCTGATCGAGTACTTCGGCTCGCCAAGCGTAAAGCTGACGAACTCCAGATAATTAGTTTGCGTAAAGTCCCAGATTGGGGTAAAAGTCTTGAATAATTCCGGCAAGCCCTCTTCGAGGAACCATCGGTAACTGTTCAGTTGGAGATCAATGAGGTTGGGCAACTCTAGCGAACGTCCAATTCGCTTCGAGGCAGGCATAACAACGCGCATTCAGGACTCCGGGAACCTGTAATCATACACGCAAGCGACCTCGCCTCACGGCAAAAGGCCGACCCCTGGCCCATCTCTTGTTAAGTAAGGGCCTTAAGTCCCAGCGGCGAACGATTTGACCGCTTCTTAACTCGCTTGGATCAAGCTTGATCGCTGTTGCGCACAGCCTCGGTCGGGTAGGCCGGCGGCGTGTTGCCAAGCTGCGGATTGAGGCCATTCGAGGGTAGGCCGTCGCGCATCACGATCATCGTGTTGACCGATTCGCGGAGCGAGGCCATTTCGGCGCGTAGCGCTTGAATCTCACTGGCGGCGGCTTGATTTTGCTGCGCATGGTGGCTACCGTGGATCAGCTCGGCCATCGAACGTTGGTGACGAGTAAGAATGGCCACGATCGGGATCAACAGAGCCACGATGGGAATCATGATGCCTAGGGTTTCTGGTTCAAACATGGTTTTGATCTCGCGATTCGTTTTGAGGTGAAGCCACCTCTATGCCGCTATTACACTCCCTTCGGGGAGGTCGTTGCAACGGTCAGGGCTTCTTCCAGGCGAAAACGCCCTTCATACAGGGCTTTCCCCACAATCACGCCCTCAAGTTGGGTGGCAGCAATGTGCTCGAGGTCACTTAGCTCGGCTACGCCCCCGCTGGCGATCACGGGCACGCCCGTGGCTCCGTGCAGGGCCACCGTGCCGCTCAAATCTGGCCCTCCCAGCACGCCGTCCCGTCCGATATCGGTGTAGATGAACCTCCTGGCCCCTCGCTCCACCAATTCACGCGCCAAGTCCAAAATGCCTTGCCCGCTTCCCTCTTGCCAGCCGTGAGTGGCGACTTCCCCGTTGCGCGCGTCGAGCCCAGCCACCAGTCGCTCGCCAAACTGAGTGAACAGCGAAGCAGCGAAATCAAGATCTTGTGTCAAGCGGGTGCCCACGATGACGCGGGCGGCCCCGGCGGCTAGGGCCGCTTCCATGTCGGCGCTGGTGCGCAAACCACCCCCAAACTGCACCGGCAATCCCGTCGCCTCCGCAATCCCGCGCAACACATCCAGATGCACGGGCTGACCCGCCTTGGCTCCATCCAAGTCCACCAAGTGAATCCACTGCGCCCCGGCCTGCGCAAAGCACTGCGCCTGCGCCACGGGGTCCGCGTTGTAAACCTTGGCGGCATCAAAGGCCCCCTGGGTCAGGCGCACGGCCTGCCCTCCCATCAGGTCAATTGCAGGAAAGACAATCACGACTGGAGCAATTTCCCTTTCGTGCTGGCCACGCCCGGCCGGTCACTGGTGCGCGTTGCGGCGTGCAAGGCCCGGCCCAGCCCCTTGAAGGCAGCTTCGCAAAGGTGGTGGTCGTTGTCCCCCGCCAGGCGGCGCACATGAATGGTCATGCCCGAGTGCATGGCAAAGGCCCGCAGAAACTCCGCGATGTTTTCGGTGGCTATGCCGCCCAAGTTCTCCCGGCGGAACGGCAAGTCCACAAACGCCATCCCCCGCCCGGAGATGTCCACCGCCACGGCCACCAAAGCGTCATCCATTGGGGAGAGCAAGTCCCCGTAGCGCTGAATTGAAGTGACTTCCAGAAGCGCCGTGCGGAACGCCTGCCCCAGCGTAATGCCCACGTCTTCCACCGTGTGGTGGTCGTCCACTTCCAGGTCGCCGTCGGCCGTCACGCCCAGATTGAACTGGCCGTGGAACGCCATCAGCTGCAGCATGTGGTCCAGGAACCCGATTCCGGTGTGGACATCGCGGCGTTGTCCCCCATCTAGATCCAGCACCACCGAGACCTTGGTCTCCGTCGTCTCGCGCTCGACCTCAGCGTATCGAACGTGCGGGCTCCCTTTGCTCATGGTCTTATTGTAACGAACGGCCCCAACTTCCGGTGGGCTTCGGTATTCTGGCGGGCAGGAGTATTCAAATTGGCAGTCTTGGTGAATAAGGACACCCGGGTTCTCGTGGCCGGGATGACGGGGAAAGAGGGCACGTTCCACGCCCAGCAGATGCTGGAGTACGGCACGAAGGTCGTGGGCGGCGTGACGCCGGGCAAGGGCGGCACCGAACACCTCGGTCTGCCGGTGTTTAACACCATGCAAGAGGCCGTGGACGCCACGCAGGCCGATGCCGTACTGGTGTTTGTGCCCGCGCCGTTCGCCGCCGACTCGGTGCTGGAAGCCGAAGCCGCTGGCATCCCGTTCATCACCCTTATCACCGAAGGCGTGCCCGTGCAGGACATGCTGAAGGTCGCCACCAAGATGAAGGCGCGCGGCAAGAGCCGCCTGCTGGGGGGCAACTGCGCCGGCATCATCACGCCCGGGGAATGCAAGATGGGCATCATGCCCGGACACATCTTTAAGCCGGGTCCGATCGGCATGGTGAGCCGCAGTGGCACCCTGACTTACGAAATCGCGTGGGAACTCACCCGCGCCGACCTCGGCCAGACCACCTGCGTCGGCATTGGCGGCGACCCGATCCCGGGCACCCGCTTCATCGAGGTCATGGAGATGTTTGAAAAGGACCCCGCCACCACCGCCGTGGTGATGGTCGGTGAAATCGGAGGCACGGACGAAGAAGCCGCCGCCGAATATATCAAGACCATGAGCAAGCCGGTCGTGGCGTTCATCAGCGGCCGCACCGCTCCTCCGGGCAAGCGCATGGGCCACGCGGGCGCCATCGTCAGCGGTGGGCTGGGCACGGCGCAAAGCAAGGTGGATGCCCTGCTGGCCGCCGGAGCCAAGGTGGCCGACCGCACGAGCGATGTTCCGCGCTTGATCATGGAATCACTCGCTACGGCGACCCGATGAGCGGACCAAGCCGACTCGAAAACTACTTCGACAACGCGGCCACGACGTCTCTCGATCCGCGAGTCCGGGAGGCCATGCTTCCCTGGTTCGGGGAGCAATGCGGCAACCCCCACAGCCTGCACGCGTGGGGGATGCAAGCCCGCGAGGCCGTAGAACGCGCGCGGCAGTACATTGCCGACCAATTCGCCACGCCGCCGGAGCATGTCTTTTTCACCAGTGGGGCCACCGAGGCCAATAACTGGGCGCTGCAGCACGCCACCAACCTGGCTGTGAGCCCCTTTGAACACAGTAGCGTGTGGGCACCCGCTGAAGGCAAGAGCGCGGCCGTGCTGGCCAACGAAGGCTACAAGTGCATGCCCGCCCCGGCCGGCACCGACATGCAAGCCGTGATGGT
>CALRVA020000122.1:0-8274 GCA_943371495.1 Archangium gephyra
GAAGGCGCATAGCGTGACCCTTCACGGCCTGGCCATGGAGATCCATGAGCATCTCGAAGGCCAACTCGTCCCCACGCTGGGCCCGAGCCACCAGATGACTCTCCCACGTTTCCACCCGCGCTGCGGGCCAAATCGTTCGCGAATTGCGACGTTCCACAGTTTCAACATAAGGGACAAAACGGGGGTCCTGGGCCGAAACGGGGGTCGGAATCCCAAAAAATGGGTCCATTTCGTCCCGCAAGGTTCCGCAGTCCTACGGGTGGGGACCGAAAATCCCGGCAAGAACCCGGCAAAATTCCTTGGTGAGAAACTTGGTTCAGCTTTCCGACGATGTAGAACTATGGGGACGAAGCGAGTGGCTTGCTTCTTGGGGCTCATCCTGCCCTTCGCCTTTTTGGCCTTTGTCGGCATTCGTGGACGAGTGTCGGAAAGCGACTACCAGGTCGTCGAGTACGGCCGGGTCAATGCCGAGCGTCTCTACGCCTACGGCCCCTATGTGAAATCGGCGGAGATGCTGGCCCTGCGGCCGGCCCGCGAAGTCACGGACGAGGAACTAACCGAGGTCACTCAGTCATGGATTGATGCCTACGCGGCTGGTCAACTTGAGGATGTGCTGCCCGCCCGACTCTCTGACATTGGCGAAACAGGCCCCAAGCAAGAGATCCTGCGCGCCCGGGCGCTTCTCGCCCGCCGCATGGAAAGTCGCATGATTGACGCGACCCGGCGCAAGGACTATTCCGAGGCGAGCCACTGGTCCGTCCTGATGCTCCGACTAGGTGAAGTGGGCAAGTTCAGCGACTTTGTGCACATGGGCGAATCGGGACTCTATCAGATTAGTGCCCTGCGAGTGGCCGAGGACATTGCTCCTGAATTGAGCGCGACCGAGCGCACCGTTCTTTGGGAGGCGATGCAAGACACCAAGCAAAGCGATAGTTCCTTGCGACGCTTGTGGCACCACATGGAGCTTTTGGGCGCCCACGAACTCCGAGAGCGTCATGGTGATTGGCGACCCATCGTCGCGAAAGCGAAGACACGCGAAAACACGGACGTGACGAAGAGCATCAGCAAGTGGGCTTACATTGCGTTCGTGCCCAACAAAAAGATGGACCTCTTTACGCAAGTGAATCTGAGCCTGATCACTTTGGATCGGACTCAGACTCAAATGAAGAAGACGGAAGAGGCCTTACTCGGTGAGCAGGAAAACGTTGCTCACGTTGTCACTCAAGGCCAACCCCTGAGTTCGTAGCTTCTCGACCATCGTCTCGAGGTTGTCCTCGGGCGTCAGGCTCCACTTGAACGTGCGTTCGCTGGCGGGATTCGCCACTTCGATCGCCACGCCTTGGTGGTTGCTAATCGCGGTCGCCAGGTCCAGGATGCTGCCTTCCCCTTCTTGGGTGGTCACCTTTTCTTGACCAGGAATCACCACATAGCGGTCGGCCAGGTTGTCGTTGGCAAAGTCGAACCACACGCCGCGCGCCGCCGGTTGGGGATTGGTGAACGCTTGCCGCAGCACTTCGTTGCCGACTTCAAACTTCTGCTCTACCGGACCTTCCAGGCCATCACGGACTTCCAGTTGGTCGTCCTTCGGGCTTTGCAGCACGATGGAGAGTTCACTGTCCACCATGCGGAATTCGGACCGAGTCGGCACCGAGTTGCCCCCGATGAGCGACGCCTGGGAGGCATTGCTGCCACCGCCGCGATTCAGAGAAATCAGGATCACCGGCACCAGCACCACGGCCGCCGCCACACCGTAGCCGATGGGGCTGCGGAACAGTTCAATTAGGTTAAACCGCCGAGGGGCCGGGGCGGCTGATTCCAAGGATTCGGTAATGCGGCGGCTGAGGTCTAAAGGGACCTCAATCACCTCTTCCCGGCCACCCTCCAGGGCGACCAGAATGGCACAGAACTGATCATAGTCCTTGCGAAGCGCGGCATCTTGCCGGAGCGCCCGTTCAAATTGCTCCCGCAGGCCGGCCTCTAGGGTGCCCTCTCGATATTCAGAGAATAAATCTCGCGCTTGCTGCGAATTCATATGGCCCTCGCTTTGTTGATGTGACTTTCCTATTCTTGGAAAAGTTCCATGGATCCGGACAGTTGGTCCCGCAAGGCCACCCGGGCCCGATTGAGGCGACTCTTCACGGTGCCGAGCGGGAGGTCCAAGGCCTCGGCAATTTCTTCGTAGCTCAAGCCTTCGACGTGGTACATGACGAGCATCGCCCGTTGGAACTCGGGCATGTCGCCCAGGGCGGTCTGCACGGCTTCTTCGCGGGCAGACTTCACGGCGAGTTCAGCCGGGCCTTCGGCCGTATCTTCGATCTGCCGCTCCAGGTCCCCTTCCCCGTTCGGGTTGCTCACATCCAGGCTTTGGTGCTGGTGGCGACGCTCGCGTTTGCGGGCATCGAGGAAACAGTTGGTGACGATGCGGTACAGCCAGGTGCCGAAGGCGCTTTGGCCGCGAAAGTTGTGGAGGGCAGCGTGGACCCGCACAAAGGCGTCGGCCACGATATCACTGGCTTCATCTTGGCTGCGCACCAGGCGGTAGGCGTACTTATAGGCGCGGTCCTCGTACTTGCGTACCAGGGTGTTGAAGGCCTGCATATCGCCGGCCTGGCTCCGTTCAATGAGCAAGAGATCATCGGCAAATTGAGTTACGGGGCACCTCCGGTGCGCGCCTTTCGGCGTGCCGCTTGCTGGATGGCCTGCTGCTCCTCGTCGCTCCACCCCAGGGGGTTCTGGCCGTCCACCATCTCCTTGGCGTAAATGCGGTTGTGCGAGCGGCCCACTACGTTGCTGAGCACGACGCCGTGGCCTTCATCATCATAGGCCGCCACGGCAAAGGACTGCTGCCCGCTGACGTCATCGAAGGCATCAAACCGAACGACACCCAAGAACCGCTTGCTGGTTCGCAATCGCGATTCCACGTCGGTCAGACGATCGGACATGGATTGGTGTTGCTGTTTCAGTTCGCGGCGCTCGGCGAAGTGCTGGTTGAGGGACGCCATCAGCGATTCGCCTTGGACATCACGGAGCACCAGATCGAGTTGGCGGCGCAGAGATTTGAGCTGCACCAAGAGCGCCACTACCGCCAGAGCAAGGACGCCGACGACAACGCTGATTGCGAGGAGCCACGTTTGCTGTTGAGCTAGAGATGGGGTCGCCGCTGCCAAAGTCATGCCAAGAATGCCCTTCGTTGCGAGTATAACCAGTTTGGGAGTTGACCAAGGATGAAGAAGCCCAAGCGAAAAACCGTGCTCGTGACTGGATTCACGGTGTTCTTGCTCTTGATGCTCGGATTTAGTGTCTTTTTCTTCCTGAACTTCAACACGGCTTCGGTGAGTGGCCCCTCTATGGAGCCGACCCTCAAGAATGGCCGCCGGCTGTTATTCACCCGGGCGTATTGGCTGGTCGGGGACATTCGAAAGAACGACATCATCGTGTTCACCAGCCCCGAGGACCCGAAAGAATCGGTGATTAAGCGCGTGGCCGGGCTCCCCGGTGACAAAATTGATCCGCTGAACGCCCCGAACGACTGGGGATTGGCCCGTGGCCCGTTCACCGTGCCCGAAGGCACTTTCTACGTTTTGGGCGACAATGCCGAAGTGAGCGAGGACAGCCGCGATTTCGGGCCGCTTCCTAAAGACCTCGTGAGAGGCAAGGTCGTGATCCTGGGGTCCTCAGAAAGCGTCGCGGCGAACCGATAGTGGAGTAGGAATACACAAAAGTAGTATGAAATTCCCCTGTGGACAGTACGGCAGGCAACGGCTAGAGTTCCACCCGGCACCGTTCCGGGCGCCTCTTCGTGCCTTCGCCGCGCTGGTTTTTCCCTGGCAGGATTCACGCGTTCTTTTGTGCAACATCTGCGACCGGGGCTGGTGCATCCCCAGTGGGCGCGTGGAGCCCAACGAAAGCAGCTACGATGCCGCTCGGCGCGAGGCGCAAGAAGAGGCCGGAGCCCTGCTGAGCGACATGCTCTACATCGGGGCGTACCGCATCAGCGAACGCAACGAAGTGCGCTGGGCCGATGTCTATGTAGCGCAAGTGAGTGAACTGGTGGAGATGGATCCGCAGTTCGAATCCATAGGCCGCCGGTGGGTGGACCCGGCTGAGCTGCCGAACATCTACCACCTCTGGAATCCGCTGACCGAGATGCTCTTCCAGCACAGCCAGCAGGTGCTGCAACGGCACCTGAGCCTGGCCGAGTTCCGCTGCGACCAGGCCTGAGCTTTATTCCGTCCCCGGCAGGGGGCGTTGAGCGGTATCCACCGACGCCATGCTGCCCAGGTGCTCACTCTTCATCAGCACTTCCTTGCTCATGTTCTCGGGCACGGGGATGGGGTACTGGCCCGTGAAGCAGGCCAGGCAGTAATCCCGCATCGGCCGCCCCACGGCCATGGCGGTACCGGTGACGCTGAGGTAGCCGAGGCTCTCGGCGCCGATATCCCGGCGGATGGCATCAATCGAGAAATTGGCGGCGGCGAGTTCGCTCTTGGTGGGGAAATCCACCCCGTAGAAGCACGGCGAGATGATGGGCGGGGCGGTGATGCGCACGTGGACCTCCTTGGCCCCGGCTTCCTTCAGCAGCCGCACGATCTGGCGCATGGTGGTGCTGCGCACGATGCTGTCGTCCACCAGCACGAGGCGCTTGTCACGGATGGCGTCCGGCAGCGGGCTGAGCTTGAGGCGCACGCCCCGCTCACGCATGGAGGGGTCGGGCTCGATGAACGTGCGGTGGATGTAGCGGCTCTTGATGAGCCCCTCGCCCACCGGGATGCCGCTGGCCTTGCTGTAGCCGAGCGCCGCCGGGAAGCCACTATCCGGCACGGGCACGACGAGGTCGGCTTCCACTGGGTGCTCGCGGGCCAGGGTTTCGCCCATGCGGCTGCGGGCGGCGTAGACGGTGCTGCCGTCCAGGTAGCTATCCGGCCGGGCGAAGTAGATGAATTCAAACAGACAGGTAGCGCGCTGGGGGCGGGTGGACATGCGGTCGCTGGTGATGCCGTTCTCGTCAATGAGAACGACCTCGCCGGGTTCGATTTCGCGCTCGAAGGTGGCGCCCACGGGGCCGAACGCGCAGGATTCACTCGCCACCACCCAGCCATCGCCCAGGCGGCCCAGAACTAATGGCCGCAGGCCGTGCGGGTCGCGGAAGGCCACGATGTGGCGAGGCGTCAGAACGACGACGCTGTAGGCCCCCACCAGGTCAACCATGGTGCGGCGGGCACTCTCGATGGGGCCGTGTTCGAGGTGGTAAGCGTAGAGGCGGGCGATGGCCTCGCTATCGGTATTGCCCTGGTAAGGCAAGCCGAGAGACGTGACGCGGGCGCGCAGGTCCACCGGGTTCACCAGGTTGCCGTTGTGCGCCACGGCCACATCGCCCACCACGCTTTGGCAATAAATCGGTTGGACGCCGTCGGCGCCGCTGCCGCCGCTGGTGCTGTAGCGAGTGTGCCCTACACTCATGTGGCCCGGAAGCTGGGCAAGGTCGGATTCGGTGAAAACCTGCGCCACCAGGCCGCCGCCCCGGTGCATGCGTACGTCTTGGCCGTCGCTGACGGCGATGCCCGCCGCCTCTTGGCCCCGATGCTGGAGGGCGAAGAGCGCAAAGAAAGAAAGCCGGGCGACATCGCGCCCCGGCGCGTAGATGCCCATCACTCCGCATTCATGAGCCGGCTTATCGCCGAATTCGGGAGGGAGGGCCTTCATTCCTGTGAGTGTATCCCCTGTCCCCTTGCCCCCGCCGTGATGCGGGGTACTTTCGAGGCATGGCACGCACAGTGGTCTTGATCTACGGCATCCTCGTTCTTCTCGGGGGCGTGGCAGGTTTTGTGATGGGCAAGAGCACGGTCTCGCTCATCGCCGGGGGCGGCGTGGGCACGGCGCTGCTGGTTTGCTACGCTCTGGCGGCCAAGAAGCCCGCGATGGCGTTCCGCACGGCCGGCATGCTGACGCTGGTGATGCTCGGGTTCTGGTCGTTCCGCACGTACACGCTGATGAATGAGGGCAAGTCGATCATGATGTCGGCGGGCAACATCGTGCTGGCGGCGGTGGTGCTGGGCTTGCTGGCGTACGCGCACTTCAGCGCGGTGAAGCAAAAGGCGGCCAACGAAGGCTAGTCTTTCTCAGCATCAGCAGGCGGCGCACTAACCGGGAGCCGGTTGGTGAACGTCGCCGTGCGCGTCCGGCGATCCGAGAACATCTGGATCTCAAACGATTCGCCCGGCGCAATTGTGGTCGTGCTGTAAGCGGCGTACCACACCCGCCAAAAGTCGCCAAAGTAGCCCTGCCTGATCGGCGGACGCTCGTTGTGCACGGCATCCCACCAGTCAAAGCCTTCCACCTGGCGGCGTTCGCGGCCACGCAGCACGGCCAGGGGCCGCAGGGTCAGTTCTTCCCTCTTGTCGCCCCGCACCAGCACCACGCGCACGTCCCCCAGCGGGGTCGGGTCGGGTTTGGTGCGCTCACCGACCTCGTAAGTCGTCATCTTGGGGAAGGCGCACAGGCTGACCACAAAGGTCGAGCCCTGCAGGTAGCGCCCTTCTAAATCCCGCCATGCGCCTTCGGTTTGCTCCGGGGTCCAAGCGTTGCGCGCCCCTTCGTAGCCCGTCCAGCGGGAGAGGAAGCGCGGGCTCAGCCAGGTCACCTGCTCGGCGGATTGCCACCAGCGGCCATCCCACCAGCGGCTCACCCACACGCGGTCGCGCTCCAGCATGCCCTCCACCTGGGCGCGTTCACCCCGGACGGCATACTCGGCCCCCCAGGCCAGGCTGGCCGGGTCGGGCGGCGTGGCCAAAAGCAGGGCCAACGCGAAAGCGCTCATATCCCCGTATTTTCGGCAGGTTTTTCTGGAATTTGAGTCCGACCCGAGGCGATCATGAGTCCGTTCTCGGCGCGGATGACCTCCACGCTCACCGCGTCGTAGAGTCCGAGGTCGTCATCTAGGTCCACCACGGGGTTCATCACGTCCAGCAGAACCTTGGCGGCCATCGGGTCGGCGGGCACGCCGTCGAAGGTGATGCGGGCGCGATCGAGCATCACCCGGCGGCCATCGGGGCTCACCAACTTGGCCAGCACGGAGAAGCGACTCTTGACGATCACGAACTCGCCGTAGCCATCCACGCGCACCCAGCCGTCCTCCAGCGTGACCTGGCACTCCTTGATCTCAGCGTACTTGCGGTCGATCCACTCGGCGAGGTCGGTGCCGCGCACAGTGACCGAACCTGTGCCCTGCCCGCTCCGCGCCAGACGGATGGTGCGCTCCCGGCGGGCGAGGTCAAAGTCGTAGCGGCACTCGGGGATGTCGGCCACGAGGCTCTGCACCAGCAGACCGCGCAACCGGAACTCGGTGAGGCGCAGTTGCAGGCTACGGATGCGGCCGCTGGGGTTGCGGTCGGGTTCGGTGAAGAGCGGGAGTTCATCCAGCGTGAACCGCTCCGCAAAAATCTGGGCCACGGTGAGGTCGCCCTGCAGGGCCCCAACCCCGTGGGGGCGTACGTTCACCCGCACTTTCTTCTCGTCCCCGCCCAGCTTGGAGCTGATCTCGGACGCGGCGGCGCGTTCAAATCGGCGTTCTTCGCTCTGACCCAGGCCCAACAGCAAGCCCAGCCCGGCCGCCACCACGATTAGCCCCATACTCAGGAGTATATGTCAACGAGTTTTTGGGCGCGCCTGGATGACCTGATGTGGCTCAGTAGCACCGGCGACGACGCCGTGACCTGGTGGCAGGGGCAAACCACGCAGGACGTGGCCGCGTGGAGCGTGGGGCAGGTGGGCAGCACCTGCCTGGTGACCGCCACCGGGCAACTTGACGCCATCGTGCGCGGGCAACGCACGGAGCGGGGTTTCCACTGGGTGACCGAGGCGGCCGAGGTGCTGCTGGAGCGCGTGCGCGACTTCGTGATCCTGGAAGATGTGAGCCTTAATGTGAGCGGCGTGGGGGGCGTGACCATTCAAGGGCCGCTGGCCGAAGAGTGGATTGAACAACAAGGCGTAACGGGCGACGCGGGGCCGCTTCCCTTTGGGGGCTTTGCCATCCGCCAGCGACGGTGCGCCTTCGGGGGCTGGGATTTGGTGGGTATTGGTGAACCCGAAGAGCTTCCCCTCTTGCTGCCCGGCGATGAAGTGGACCCCGAGGACGTCTTTGCGGCGATGCTGCGGGCGGGGATTCCGCAGTTTGGGGTGGACACCCACAGCAAGCTGTTGCCGCCTGAACTCGGGCCGGAGTTCGAGCGCGAACACATCTCCTACAACAAGGGTTGTTACACGGGTCAAGAAGTG
>CALRVA020000123.1:0-8011 GCA_943371495.1 Archangium gephyra
AAGAAGTTCTTCATGTTGGCAGCCGTGCCGAGTTCCACGCTCGGGTCACTGGCCAGGTAGGCGCCACTGGTGATCATCCAACCTTTGCCCTGCAGCGTTAAGGCCCGGACTTCCCCCGGCGTCTTGGGGGCCAGCACCACTTCGCCCGGCCCGTGCGTGGCCGAGAACATGGTCTGGAAGGCCGATTCCCCACTGAGAATCCGACCAAACATCTTGCCCAATCCTCCCGATTGCGATTGCATCTCCACCGACGGCGACATCGAGGCCATGGCCCCGCTTTCCGCCCGCACACTTTCGCCTTGCTGCAACAAAACTCGGGCGACAGCAAAGCTCGGCCCGTGCATGATTTCGTAGTTCATGTCACTGTCATTATCTCAGTTCATGAGACCCTTTTCAACTAGGACTGCCAATCGTTGCACTCGCAATTCTTGTAGAGTGATATGACGTGCAATCCCCGGGAGAGGAAGAGAAACCAAAACTTGAAAATGAGCACCGGGTGGTTTGGAAGCTGGCCGGCCCCGCCGTCTTGCTCAACATTCTCCAAACGATCAACGGTTTCTTAGACACATCCTTCCTCGCGCGCATTCAATATCAGGGCAAACCCGACGAGGCGGCCTTGGCCGGGGTGGCCTCCGCCAGTGCTCTGATCTTCCTGTTTTTCTCCGTGGGCTTTGCCCTTGGTACGGCACCGACCGCGATCGTCTCCCGGGCCTTTGGCGCCGGCGACCACGATGAAGTCAAGCTCGCCTCTCGCAAGAGCGTCGGCTTCTCTCTTCTCTTGGGCTTGATTGCCGTGGGCTTGGCTCTGTTGGTGGCCCCGGTGGCCCGGAACTGGTTTGCCCCGGCGGGTGCCCCGCGCGTCGGCGAGGTGATGGTGCAGTACCTCAGCGTTTTTGCGCTCAGCCTGCCCGCGCTTTATGTCATCCAGACCATCGCGGGATCGTTCCGGGCGATCGGCGACGGCAAGAGTCCGCTCTATATCTCCAGCGTGCAAATTGCCATGCACGTTGTTTTCAATATTTTCATGATTTTCCCCACCCGCACCTGGAACGGCATCTCGTTGCCCGGTCTGGGATGGGGAGTGACCGGTGCGGCCGCTTCCATGGCCCTGAGCGCCTGGATTGCTGCCGTGGCGTATCTCATTTTTGCCGCCCGCAGTCCCCTCCAGATCAAGCGCCCCGAGTGGCCGGAACTGCCTTGGATCAAGCGCCTCTTGCGCCTCGCGGGACCTGCCTGCGGGATGGCGGTGGTGCGGGTGGGTTCATTCGCATTGCTGCTCATGATCCTAAAGCAGGTGCCGAACGCTGAGCACGCCCTAGGGGCCATGCGGGTGGGCATCAACATCGAAGCCGTCGCCTTTATGCCGGCGTTCGGGCTCATGATTTCGGCGCAAGCTCTGGTGGGCCAATCCCTCGGGATGAAGGACCCTGATCGCGCCCGCCGTCTGGGCTGGCTGTGTGCGCACCACTCGGCGGCCGTCGTTGGGTTTGTCTCGATTTTGCTAGCAATTTTCGCCCCCCAAGTGGCGAACGCGATGCTCGAAGGTCAAAGCCAAGAGGTCATCCATATCGCCGTGATGTACACCTACATCATCCTGGCCACCGA
Source organism: Archangium gephyra (assembly GCA_943371495.1). Classification (GTDB taxonomy): domain Bacteria; phylum Armatimonadota; class Fimbriimonadia; order Fimbriimonadales; family Fimbriimonadaceae; genus JAHBTC01. The sequence goes on from CALRVA020000123.1 coordinate 1,606, forward strand.
AGTGCTGTTCTCCTACGGCATGGTGCTGGTGGGGGCCATGCAGGGCGCGGGGGACATGGTGCGTCCCTTCTGGCAGACTGTCATCACCCTGTGGGGCGTGCGCTTGCCGCTGGCCGCGTGCCTGGCATTACCCGCCGGTTGGTTGCCGGGCATGCCGGGCTGGGCGCTGGGTGCCACCGGGGTGTGGTGGGCCATGTCCGTGTCGCAGACGCTGAACGGACTGATGGCGATGTACCAGTGGAAGCAAGGCGCCTGGCAAGCCGCCCGCGTCTGACGATTTACTTGGCCAACGCCGAATCGAAGATCTCGAGGAACCGATCCGTGATGCGGCGGATGTCGAACGTCTCTTCGGCGTAGGCCCGCGCGTTCTGCCCCATCTGCTCGCGGCGGTTGGCATCCTGCGCCAGTTCCATTCCGGCGCGGACAAAGGCGTCCGTATCGGTCGGCGGCACCACGATGCCCGCTTCCCGACCTGCCACGATGCGCGCGGCCAGGTTCTCCGGCGGTACGGCCAGCAGCAGCGCCCGCCCCGCACACAAGTAGCTCAGCACCTTGCTGGGGACGCTGAAGACGCCCGCGTCCGGCTCCAAGATCGCCATCAAAACATCGGCGGTGCCGAGCACGTTTTCCAGTTGCTCAAAGGGCTGGAACGGCAAAGTCTTGAGGTTGCGGAGGTTCAGTTCTTGCGCGCGCTGGGCCACAAATTCCAGCCCTGCCCCACCACTGATGACGATGACCTGCGCCCCCGGCACGCTCTGCAATGACTTCGCCATCTGCACCAGCAACTCGGGGTTGTGCTTCATGCCCAGGGTGCCGCTGTAGACGTAGGTCAGCCCTTCGCTCGCGCCCTGCGCCGCCGCCCACTCGTTCTGGCGGGGCTTCACGCTAATCTCATCCAGCACGGCCCAGTTCTCCACCACGTGGATGTTCTCGGGCTTCACCCCGGCGGGCAGGTGCGGCCGGAAATCTTCACTAATCACCACCACCTTGCGGCTCCGCTCCAGCAGTCGGTTCTCCATGCTCTGGTAGTACTTGCCAATGCTGCCACCCACCACCGGCACCTTACGACGCAGGATCCGCACCGCCGCTTGGCCAATCAGGTCTTGCACCCAAAACAGGAACGGGATGCCGGCTTGCTCGCAGTGATCGAGGAACATACGCTGGGCATCCAGCGGCGTGTTGCCGCTCAGCACCAGGTCCGGTTTGAACTCGCGGATGACCTGAGTGGCCCGGCGGCCGTGCTCAATCTCGCCCGCGCGGCGCTTGCGCAGATTGCCCTTGTCAATCGGCTGATCGAGCTTGATGGAAATCAGTTGGAGGTTGTCCGGGTCGTCGGCGCGGCGCTCATTCGGGCCTTGGGGCGTCAAGAAGCTCGAAGAGAAGACGTGGGCGACCTCGTGGCCTCGTCGGGCCAGTTCGCGGCTCAGGGTGGAGGTAAACGCGTGGCCGCTAAAGTCGTGGATCAGAATTCGCATCAGTCAGTCAGGGCCCGCCAAGCCCGGAGGGCACGGGCATGCCCCCGCACATTGTGGACCCGCAAGATTCGTGCCCCGTGGGCCGCCGCAAAAAGATTGGCAGCCAGGGTCGCTTCTTCCCTCTCGCTGGTGGGCAGGGGTTCGGCTTCGGTGCCCAGGATTCGGCCTAAGAATGCCTTGCGGCTGAGGCCAATCAGCACGGGGTAGCCCAAGGCAGTGAGCGCGTCCATATGGCGAAGCAAAGCGAGGTTATGAGCGGTGGTCTTGCCGAACCCAATGCCCGGGTCCACCCACACATCCTTGACCCCGGCCGCTTGCACCCGCTGCGCTTGCTCACCCAGATAGGCCGCGATCTCGCCCACCACGTCGGTGTAGCTCGGGTTGGCTTGCATGGTGCGGGGTTCGCCCTGCATGTGCATGATGCAAGCCGTGGCCCCGTGCCGGGCGCAGACCTCGCGCAGTTCGGGGTTTTGGAACCCCGTCACGTCGTTCAGCACCACGGCCCCGGCGGCCAGGCAGGCCTCGGCCACCGCCGGCTTGGTGGTGTCTATGCTCACCCGGATGCCCTCGGCGCACAGCGCCTGCACCACCGGCACCACCCGGCGGAGTTCCTCGGCTTCGGTCACGGGCTCGGCCCCGGGGCGGGTGCTTTCGCCGCCCACGTCCACCAAGTCCGCCCCGTCGGCCACCATCTGTCGCCCGGCCGCCACCGCCGCGTTCGCGTCCAAGAAAAGCCCCCCATCGCTAAAGGAATCCGGGGTGACGTTCAGGATCCCCATGAGCGCCGGGCGGCCATCGGGCAACACGTACTTAAGCTCCCGTGGTGGCCAGCCCAAAGCGGGCGTGCAACGCCGAGACCGTCCGCCGAAGCTCTGATTCCGGGATCAGCACACTCAGCGAGAAGTCCGCGTCGCCCGTCTGCAGCACCGGTACTTGTTCTTCTGCTAGGGTGTCCAGCACGGTGCGGAACAGGCCCGGCTGGGCCAGAGCTTCCCGCCCCACCACGCTCACCATCGTGCAGCCTTCGATGCTCGCGAGCCGGATCACACGGGTCTCGCCCAGCGGCTTGAGGAGCTCCACCTGGGTCTGCGTCTCGTGGCTTGGCTCATCACCCACCTGGAGGATCGCAATCTCGTTCGTCTCACCTTGGAGCGGGATGACCAACCCATCGAACAGCAACATGAACAGCCCGTACTGCTCACGCGGCACCGCAAAGCCGAAGCTCGACGGGCTCAGGTTGGTCATGTAAAGATTAAAGGATTGGCGACCCAGAGTGTCATACATCACCTGCATTAGTTGGCGACGCGCCGACTCCGGCAGGTCTTGCAAGTCCGCTTGCAAATACACCAATTTGCCCGAGTGCGTCACGCCTGTCACCGCCGCCGTCTCGGCATGGTCGCGGGTGGTGATCTCAGTGCCTGGGTGGTCGCTAAAGGTGTTTTTCACCCACAGCGGAATGCCGAATCGCATGGCAATCTCCGCCGCCCGGGGGTGCAAAACCTTCGCGCCCAAGTGGGCAATCTCGGCCACTTCGTCGTAGCTCACGCGGCCCAGGGTGGGCGCGCCCGGCACGAAATCCGGGTCCGCCGATTTCACCCCGTCCACGTCGGTGTAAATCTCCACGCGGTCGGCCCGCAGGGCCGCGCCCAGCGCCGCCGCCGTGGTGTCGCTGCCGCCCCGGCCCAGGGTGGTGAGTTCCGCCCCCGGAAGCTTGCCGTCCGTCCACACACCCTGGAAGCCGCACACCACCGGAATCGCGCCCCGGCGGCTCACTTCCATCAACCCTATCGGGTTCACGCCCAAGATTCGTGCCCGTCCGTACTGGCCATCGGTGCGGATGCCCGCCTGCCCTCCGCGCATGGCCATCGCTGGGTGCCCCAGGCTCTTGAGCGTATGCGCAAAAATCACCGACGAGAGAATCTCGCCGCAGGCCATCATCAGGTCCAGTTCGCGCACGTCCGGCTCCACCACCGGGTCAATTTCGCGGAGGAGTTGCACCAGGGTGTCGGTGGCGTAGGGTTCACCGCGCCGGCCGATGGCACTCACCACCACCACGGGCTGGTAGCCCTGCTCCTTGCAACTGATGACCCGCAGGGCCGCCGCATTGCGCGCTTCCTTGGTGCGCACGCTGGTGCCGCCAAACTTGAGGACCACGTACTTCACGCCACGCCTCCCGGATTAGCCTCGCCCAGGTCTCGCAGGCGGGCCGCCAAGGCCTCAGCTTCCGAATCCGGCACCACGATGAGGAGTCGGTCGTGAGAATCGCCCAGGTGCTCAAGCTCGACGCCCGAGCGGATGACCTCCGCCAGCACCCGCGAGATCAAGCCCTCTTCATCGCGCATGTTCACCGCGTGGATGATGAGCAGGCTACGCTCGGCGTGGAAACTAGTGTGGAAGCCGTGCGGCGTTAGGCACTGCTCCACCGCCACCGCGCGGCTCTCCGAGACTACAAACGAAAGACCCGTCGGCGTGAGCTTGAGAAAGTCAATGCTCACACCGGCATCGGCGATGTAAGCCAGCACCCGGCGGCGAGACTCGGCCAGGCCGCCCGAAAGTTGCGAAATATGAACTCGCACGAGCCCCGGCCGAACCTCGACCCGGTGGATGCCGCGCGGCTTCTCGAATTCGGTTTCCCCGGCCAGCAGGGGCACTTCATCGCCGAACGAATAATCGCGGCGTAGGGGTTCGGAGATCGGGGTGAAGTCGCTCAATTCAGCTCGCCAGGATTCGATCCACTTCGGTCCAGATTTCGGCGGGCACCTCGCGGCCCGCGGCGCCCACGTTCTCTTCCAGTTGCTCCATGCGCGTGGCCCCCACAATCACGCTGCTCACGTTGGGCTGGCGCAGGCACCAGGCCAGCGCAAACTGACCGAGGGTCATGTCCACCTTGGCGGCCAAGGGAGACAGCTGCTCTACCTTGCCCAGCACCTCATCGCGCATCAGGTTCGCCATGAACTGGTTACTGGTTTCATCCGCCCCTCGGCTACCCGCGGGAGCGGCCTGGCCCGGCTTGTACTTGCCCGTAAGGATGCCCTGGGCCAGCGGACTGAACACAACTTGACCAAGACCAAGCTTTTCCGACGTCGGGATCACGTCGGCCTCGATGTCGCGGGCAAACATGTTGTAGGGCGGCTGGTTGCTCACCGGGAGCGTGCACAGCCACTCGCGGCTGGTACGGACGACATCTTGGATCTGGTCGGCTGACCACACGCTGACGCCCCAGTAGTGCACCTTGCCTTGGCGCACCAGGTCATCAATGGCGCGCACCATCTCCTCCATCGGCGTGTCGGGGTCGTAGCGGTGGAACTGCATGAGGTCCACGTAATCCATCTGCAGGCGCTTGAGGCTGGCATTCACCGACTCGACAATATGCTTGCGGCTGAGGCCCCGGTCGTTCACGCCATCGGACATCGGCCAGAAGCACTTGGTGGCCACAAAAAGGTCTTCACGCCGAATCCCCTTCACAGCTTTGCCCAGCGAAATCTCGGCCTCGCCCTTGTTGTAAACATCGGCGGTATCGAAGAAATTGACTCCGAGATCGAAGGCTCGCCTCACGATCGAAGCCGTGGTGTCATCCGAGATGGTGCGCCCGTGGGTCAGCCACCCGCCGAGGCCCACTTCGCTTACTCGTACGCCGCTCCGACCGAGCCGCCGATATTCCATGCCCCGAGGTTACCGAAGCGGGGCGGGTTGAACTAGGAAGAGGGGACTTCGAGGAGCAACGCGGACCGGAACTGACCGACCAGTTTGAGGTCCCCCGAGCGAAGGGAATCCGCCAACAAACGCCTCCACTTCAAATCCAGATTTTCGTTCATCGCCGCCGATTCCTCGGCGGAGTACGGCATTCCCCCTTCGATCAGGCCCGCCGCCTGCAGCCACCGTTCGCGGTCCTCGCGGGCCCAAAACCGCAGGGCCACATAGACGTGGGTGACCTGGTTGTCGCGCAAGGTTTGCCGATATTCGGGGCCGGTTTGCACTTGCTCATGCCGGATGAGCATGCTGTGGCCAGGGTTCGCCCACAGGTAATCACGCTCCAGCAGGAACCCGAAAACTTCATCGTAGAGGGCAATTTTCGAGTCCGCCGGGAGCTGATTGAGGGCGGGGGCATCGGCGGCAAACGGCACCAGGGCCTGCCGGTAGTCGGTGGGCGAAATCTGCCCGCTGACCACGCGCAGTTGATCCTGCCCCTGCATGTTCCAGATCATCCCCATCGTGTAGATGGCCTGCCCGAAGAGGGCGGCCGCCAGCACGGGCTGCCACTTTTTCTCCCTAAGGAGTGGTGCGGCCGCCAGGGCAATGGGCGGGATGAGGAAAGCGAGATATCGGCTTTGCTGACTGAGTGCAAACCAGCCGAGGAGCAAGATAGCCACGGCGGCGAGGGCGGCGCGGCCGGGTTTATCGGTGCGGCCACTGGCCCAGGCGGCCACGGCCAGAAGGATGATGGCGAAGCCCACCGCCCCGGTCGGGAAGCCTCCGCCCTCGGTTTGCCGGGGGTTGGTGTAGCGGCCGGGCTGGTACGCCAGGCCAAGGGTGGCGTGCCCCAGCGCGGTGGGCTGCTTGCCCACCCCGAACGAGGCTTGCTCATTGGCATAGATGTCCGCCCGCCACTGATCCCAGCCTCTCCCCCCAAATACCGAATAGAAAAACGGAAAGACCGGGTTGCCGGTGAGGGCGGCATTGCGGATGAAAACCGGCAGGGCGAACGCAAGGGCCACGGCCCCGATGAGAAGGGCTTCTTTGATTCGCTTTTGGCGAGCCGCGGCCACGAGAGCGACGGCGGCACCCGCGAGGGCCACCTGGAGGCCCGTGTATTTGCTGGCCAGACCAAGCCCAAGCAGTGCGGCGGCCACCCACCAGGGAGCTCGATCTTCTTCCTTAGCAAAGAAAAGGAGCATGAGATAAACGAGGCCAAGACCCGCCCACGCCCCGTG
>CALRVA020000124.1:0-7913 GCA_943371495.1 Archangium gephyra
TTGCGATGGAGCTTGCCTCCCCCGAAATGCAGGAGTACGCGGTGAAGTTTGCCCACGCAGGGGTTTTGCTCTCGCAAGGCGTGCCCTTCATCGAAGGGGGCATCGAGATTGGTCGGACCAAGGGCGGCAACAACAACTCTTACAATGCGGGCGACCCCGTCAACCAGTACGACTGGGTGCGGGCCGAAGACTACTGGCAGCGCAACGCCTACTTCACTCGGCTCATCGCCTTGCGGCGAGCGCACCCGGTGTTCCGGCTCCGCACGAAGGCGGAAGTTGACCGTTTGGTGAAAGAAATCCCCGCCGATCAGTTGCCGCCCAAGACCGTCGGGTTCCGGCTGGATGGTGCAGGGGCACGAGACACCTGGAAGGATGTCATTGTGCTCTTCCACGCCGGGATGAAGGGGCAAAACGTGACCTTGCCCGAAGGCAAATGGAACGTGGGTCTGGACGAAGAAGTGATGCCCCGGGGCCGGGTGCGGCAAGAGGAAGGCGAGATGGAGATGCGGCCGCTCACCGCCTACGTGCTGTACCGGTAACGAAGGCATGAGCGAAACGCAAACCCCGCGCACGTCGGGGCTCAAACATCTGTGGCAATACGCCGGTCCGCACCGGCCGCTGGTGGTGAAGGCTGCCACCTATTCCACGCTCGGCAAGGTGATGGATGTCGCTCCCGAGGTCCTCATTGGCGCGGTCATTGACGTGGTGGTGCGGGGGGAAGGCAGCTTTGTGGCCACTCAGTTCGGCATTGTCGATCGGTGGCATCAACTCCTCGTGTTGGCGGCCATCAACGTGGTGGTTTGGATTCTGGAGAGCCTCTTTGGCTATCTCAGTGCGGTGGCCTGGCGCAACCTCGCGCAGAGCATGGAGCACGGCATGCGCACCGAGCTATATGACCACGTGCAGACCCTCGAAATCAGTTGGTTTGAAGATCGCTCGAGTGGCGGCCTCATCAGTGTCCTGAATGACGACATCAACCAATTGGAACGGTTCCTGGATGGCGGGGCGGCGTCGCTCATCGTCGTGTTCTGGAACGTCGTGCTGGTTGGGGCGGTGTTCGCAGCGAGTTCCTGGCTGCTGACCCTGCTGGCGTTCGTGCCCATCCCCATCATCGTTTGGGGGTCGATCCGCTACCAGAAACGCTTGGAGCCGCTCTACGCGCAGGTACGCGAAGCGGTGGGCGAGCTGAGCGCCACGCTCAGCGCCAACCTCAGCGGGATTCAGACCATCAAGGCCTTCACCGCCGAGGCCCGCGAATCCGCCCGGCTGGGCCGGGTGAGCCAGGAGTACCGCGAGGTTAACCAGAACGCAATCAAGTACTCCAGCGCCTTTGTGCCGCTCATCCGCATGGTGATTCTCTCCGGGTTCACCTGCACGCTGGTGTTAGGCGGATGGATGGTTCTGAATGGTCGCATGGAAGTCGGCATCTATTCGGTGCTGGTGTTCATGACGCAGCGACTGCTGTGGCCGCTGACCCGCCTGGGCGAGACGCTGGACCTCTACCAACGGGCGATGGCCAGCACGCATCGCATCATGGATCTGCTGGCCGTGCGCCCGAAGATGCAGGAAGGAACGCTGGCCCTGCCGGTGTCCGCCACCGGTCAGATCGAGTTAAAGGACGTGGACTTTGCCTACGCCAACGGGGTGCCGGTGCTGCGGGGCGTGAATCTAGCCATCCCGGCCGGGGAAACCCACGCGATTGTGGGGGCCACCGGGGCCGGCAAAAGCACGCTCATCCGGTTATTGCTCCGCTTCCACGATGTCACGGCGGGCGAAGTGCGAATAGACGGTGTGAATGTGCGCGATCTTACTTACGCCCACCTGCGGGGGGCGTTCGGCTACGTCAGCCAGGATGTGTTCTTGTTCCACGGGTCGGTGCGGGAAAACATCCGGTACGGCCGCCCCGAGGCCACTGACGCCGAAATCGAAGAGGCCGCTCGCGCCGCCGAAGCCCACGAGTTCATCGCCGCCATGCCCGAGGGGTACGACACGGTGGTGGGCGAGCGGGGGCAAAAGCTCAGTGGCGGCCAACGTCAGCGGCTGTCCTTGGCCCGCGCCATCCTGCGCGACCCGCTGATTTTGCTGCTCGATGAAGCCACCAGCGCGGTGGACAACGAGACCGAAGCGGCCATCCAGCGGTCCTTGGCCCGAGTGACCAAGGACCGCACTTCGGTGGTCATTGCGCACCGCCTCAGCACCGTGCGCGACGCGCACCGTATCTGGGTGATGGACGCGGGGCAGGTCGCCGAGTCGGGCACCCACGAGGAACTGCTCGAGCATAACGGGATCTACGCGGCCTTGTGGCGCGTGCAAACCGGCGATGCACTCCCGCACTCTTAACCGGAACCCGGCAAAATTGCAGGGCGAAAAAGGAGGGCAGGGGAGTATCCTGTGGCGATGTTCCGGCCGCTCGTCGCCGCCTTGGCAGTCCTTGCTGTGCCTGCCTTTGCTCCCGCCATTGTTTGGAGCAATAACCTCACCGACGCCCAAGTGTCCAACTTTGGCGCCACGGACCCGCGCTTCCAAGGCATTGGACGGGTCTTTGAAGGCGCAAGTTTCCGCGCGACCGGCACCTACATGGGATTCATGAATGGATTCCACTGGGGCATCACGGCCCGCCACGTCATTGACGCGGGCAGCACAGGTTCGTTCCGGTTCTCCGATGGCGGCAGCTATCCGATCACCCAGGTTTACAACATTCTGGGCGCGGACATGTCCATCTTCAAGATTAGCGGCTGGAACCGCAACGTATTTACGCCTCTCATCCGCAACGACAATTCGTTTGCCCCGGGCACGCAGTTGGTGAGTGCGGGTTACGGCCTGCACGGAGCGGAAGGCAACAGCCCGTGGGGATCGGACAACGTCCGCCGCGGCATGACGAGCCGCATTGAACGCACGGAAGTCGCGGGCAACCTGTTTGGCAACTACTTCTCGGTGGTGGACCGATTCGATGCGCCGGGCGATGCCAACTTCACGAGCTTCGAGGGCTTCGGCGCTCCGGGCGACAGTGGTAGTCCGCTGATCGACCCGAACGGCCGCATTCTGGGCGTGCTCTCCAATGGGGAGTTCGAGCAGTACGGCGCCGAGAACTGGTACACGGCGATGACCCCCGAGGCCGCCAACGAAATCCAGCGCATCTCCGGCGTGCCGGAACCGGCCTCCATGCTGGTGTTGGGTGCCAGCCTGGTCGCCCTGGCGCGCCGCCGCCGCAAGGCCTAAGCGCACAACAACCGAGGCTCACGGTACGGGATAGACTCCCGACGCCGTGAGCCTTTATCATGCCCTCCGCCCGCTCCTCTTCCGGATGGATGCGGAGACGGTTCACGAGCGCATCCTGGCGGCAATCGAACGCGGCTGGATCAAGGGCCCTGGCCCGGTGGCCGCCCCGGTAACTCGGTTTGGCGTGAGTTTCCCGAACCCCGTGGGTTTGGCCGCCGGATTTGACAAGAACGCCCGCTGCCTGCACGCATGGGCGTCCTTCGGCTTTGGATTTGCCGAAATTGGCACCGTCACACGCCATGCCCAGCCCGGGAATGAGCGCCCGCGCATGTTTCGCCTGCCCGAGGACCAAGCTCTCATCAATCGGTTAGGCTTCAACAACGAAGGCGCGGATGCGGTGGCCCCTCGCCTCGAAAACCGACCCAAAAACCTCGTCCTGGGGGTGAATATTGGCAAGAGCAAGGTGACGCCCTTGGAGCAGGCCGCTGATGACTACGCCTACTCATTCCAGCGGCTCAAGGACGCCGCCGACTACGTCACGGTCAACGTCAGTTCGCCCAACACGCCCGGCCTGCGCACGCTGCAGGATCGCGGGCCGCTCAGTCAGATTCTCTGGCGACTGAGAGAGATGGACGGCACCAAACCGCTCTTTATCAAGATTGCCCCGGACCTGAACGACGAGCAGATCGCGGACGTGGCGGCGCTGGTCAATGATCTCGACATCACGGGGGTGGTGGCCACCAACACCACCATCAGCCGCGCGGGTCTCAAGCAAGACCCCGGCCAAGAAGGTGGCCTGAGCGGAGCCCCGCTGTCCGGGCGCAGCCGCGAAGTGCTGGCCCTCATTCGGCAACATCTGGATCCCGAGCGCACCGTCATCAACGTGGGCGGAATCCATAACGAAGAAGAGGCCCGCGCCCGCTTGGTGCAGGGCGCTGACCTCATTCAGATTTATACGGGATGGGTGTACGGCGGGCCAGATTTTCCGGCCCGGATCGCCCGGGCCATTGCCTCGCCGGTCCTCCCTCGTTAGCGTCGTCGGCGCGTCGTGGCGGCCGCCGCCGGTTGCGCCGGGGTGATGGTGAAGAGCTTGAGGTTATCCCCGTCGTCGCTCGTCACCAAGAGCTTGCCATCGCCGGTCACCGCCAGGGGCGAACCGACCATGCTCGCGCCGGTGATGGTGGCCACGCGCTGGCTATTGGCCACCGCGCCGAGGCTGATCGTCATGTCGTTGCTGCTGGTGAACACGTACTTGCCATTCGGCGTGAACGCGGTGTACAGCACCCAGTCCTGGTGATTGCGGAACTTGGCCGCTTGCGCCCGGGTGGAGAGGTTGTAGACCACCGCACTGCCGTCACGGCCCGCCGTCACGGCCAAGGTGCCCGCGCTGTTCACGCTCAGGTTGTTGGCGCCCGCCATCGGCTTCATGGTCACCGTGGAGGCCAAGGCTCCGGTGCCCGCGTTGTAGATGCGCATGCCTTCCAGCAGGGTGCCTGTCACCAGGCCGCCGGAGGACGCAAAGCCCACACCGAAGAAGTTGGCGCCCATGCCCTTCATGCTCACCACGGGATTGCCGCCGCTCACGTTCCAAACGTGGATGACGTCGTCCTTGCCCACACTCGCGATGCGCTTGTTGTCCCGGCTAAAAGTGAGCGACTGGATGCCGCGCTGGTGGCCCTTATCTCGGGGGAGTTCGCGCACTTTTTGGCCGTTGGCCACGTTCCAAATCCAGATGCGACCCGTTTCGTCGCCGGTGGCCAGCAACTTGCCGTCCGAACTGAACGCCAGGCCATAGGCCGGACCGGGGTGGCCTGCCAGGTTGAACAAAGTCGAGTAGTTCGTCCCGTTCATGATGCGGACGTTCCCGTTTTCGAGACCTACCGCGAACTTCGCTCCGGTGCTGGCGGCGGCCGCACTCACGATGCGAATGCCGGGGAAGGTCTTGACGGGTGCCACTTTGGGCGTGGAGGCGCTTTGGCCGAGAATCGCGGTGGCAACTAAGGACGTCAACATGCTTTCGAGTATCTCCAACTTACTAAACGTTTTACCGTCCGATAAAATTACGAGGGTTCCCGGTCGCTGGGCAAGTCCGCTTCAGGAATAATGGGCCATGGCTTGTCTTGTGGCCTTGGCGACACTCATGACTTCAACCAATCTGGCGGCCCCGACCCCCTACGGCCCGGTGCCCAATGCGGCGCAGTTGGCTTGGCACGAGCTCGAATACTACGGCTTCATCCACTTTGGGAACAACACGTTCACGGGCAAGGAGTGGGGCGACGGCAGCGAGCCGCCCACCACGTTCCACCCTATGGATTACGACCCGGACCAGATCGTGCGGGCCTTCAAGGACGCCGGGATGACCGGGATCATCCTCACCGCCAAGCACCACGACGGCTACTGCCTGTGGCCCACCAGGACCACGCCTCACAGTGTGAAAGCCTCGAATTGGAAGAATGGCCGGGGCGATGTGGTGCGGGATATCTCGGAAGCCTGCCGCCGCCATGGCCTCCAGTTCGGCATCTATCTCTCCCCGTGGGACCGCAATGCGGCTAGCTACGGCAAGCCGGAGTACGTGAAGATGTACCGCGACCAATTGCGGGAGCTCACCCAAAACTACGGCCCCATCTTCACGATTTGGCACGACGGCGCGAACGGTGGTGACGGCTACTACGGCGGGGCGCGCGAAAACCGGATGATTGACCGCACAACCTACTACGACTGGCCCAAGACCTGGGAGCTCGCCCGCACCTGGGCACCTCGCGCCGCCATCTTCAGCGATGTCGGACCGGACGTGCGCTGGGTGGGCAACGAGCGGGGGGTGGCCAATGACCCCTGCTGGGCCACCTATGACCCGCGCGGCCCCGAACCGGGCCAGAAACCCGCGCCGGGGTTCACCGCCTACGAAGAAGCGATGAGCGGTCACCGGGGACGTGGCACCTGGATGCCGGCGGAAGCGGATGTCTCGATTCGGCCGGGCTGGTTCTGGCGACCCTCGGAGGACAGCAAGGTCAAGACGGGCGAGCAGCTCTTTAGCCTCTATTTGCAGAGCGTGGGGCGTGGGGCGAGCTTCCTGCTCAACGTGCCACCCGATTCGCGCGGCCAGATTCACGACGCAGATATCAAGTCGTTGCAGGAGTTCCGGCGGTTGCGGGAGGAAGCCTTTGGTAATGACTTGGCCCCCGCCGCGCGAGTGACCTCGAGCGGTGACTGGAGCGCGGATTATCCGGCGGCGAAGGTCAATGACGGTGAGAAGGCCACCTTCTGGGCCGCCCCGGACGGGCAAGTGAACGCCTGGCTCGAGTTCCGCTGGTCGCAGACGCAGAACCTGCGCTACGTGCGGCTCCGCGAAGCCATCCGGTGGGGGCAACGTGTAGACACCTTTGCCATTGAAGTGCCCGAAGGCAACGGGTGGCGCGAAGTCAAGCGGGCGCAGGCCATCGGCCCGCACCGGATTCTTGACCTGGGCGGTGTGCAAACGGACCGGGTGCGGGTGCGCTTTGTGAAGGCCGATGCCTGCCCGATGATCACCGAGGTCGCATGGTTTTAACCTCGATCCTCTTGCTGGCGGCCGGGCCGGGGCAGGCTCCGCCCACCATTGATTGGGCGATGATGACGCAGCACCAAACCGTGGTGGACCGGCAGGCCGGGCAGTATCTGGGGCACGTGTCGTCGGTGCAGCTTCCGGGTGGCGAAGTTCTGATTGCCTACCCGCAGGGGCACGGGCGCGGCCCGGTGGTGCTGAAGCGCTCCACCAATGGCGGGCGCAATTGGAGTGACCGGCTCCCCACCCCCAGCAACTGGGCGCAAAGCCAAGAGACGCCCACGCTTCACCGTTTGGTGGACCCGCGCACGGGGCGGACACGACTTATCATGTGGAGCGGCCTCTATCCCGCGCTCATCGCCTCCAGCGAGGACGATGGCAAGAACTGGACGCCCCTGCGGCAAGTGGGCGATTGGGGCGGCATTGTGGTAATGGGCAGCGTGACACAGCGCGCCGACGGCACGGTGATCGCCTGGTTCCACGACGATGGTCGGTTCCTGAAGCAGGGCGGGCGAGCGACCGGGGAATTCAAGCTCTTGCAAACGGAGTCCACGGACATGGGTGACACCTGGTCCGAACCCCGCGTGATCCAAAGCTCGCGGGCGGTGCACCTTTGCGAGCCCGGATTCATCGCCAGCCCGGACGGGCAGGAGTGGGCACTGCTCCTCCGCGAAAACCGGCGGCAAAGACCGTCGCAGGTGGTGTTTTCGCGGGATGAGGGGCGCACCTGGTCGGCCCCGCGCCCCCTGCACCCCAGCCTGAGCGGCGACCGGCACACCCTGCGGTACCTGCCCGATGGGCGGTTGGTGGCGGTCTACCGGGACATGGCGGACGGCCCCACCAAGGGTGACTTTGTGGCGTGGCTCGGGCATTACGATGACTTCAAGAACGGGCGGGCTGGTCAGGCTCGGTTCCGGTTGCTGGACAACCAGAACTCCTGGGACTGTGGCTACCCGGGGCTCGAACTCCTGCCGGACGGGTCGCTCCTCGCCATCACTTATGGTCACTGGGAGGCGGGGCAGTCCCCTTTTATCAAGGCCGTCTGGTGGCGCCCGGAAGACATGGACCAGGCCCGCACCCTTCGGCGGTTTGTCCCGTAGATTAGGGCATGTCTCGTTCGTTTGCCGTGGTCGCCGGGGCCTCCGTGCTCGGC
>CALRVA020000125.1:0-7898 GCA_943371495.1 Archangium gephyra
CACCAATGCCAGCAAGATCGCCCTGTGGCAGCTTCACGCCAAGTGCCGTGAGCTAGGGTTTGTGCTGTTTGATGCCCAGGTGATCAACCCGCACCTGGAGAGCCTGGGCGCACTCACGCTCAGCCACCACGAGTACATGGGGCGGCTCAACAAGGCCATGCAAGTGATGACACCCTGGAGCACGCTTCCCTTCACTTTGGACTTGGAAGCCCAGGGTGACCCCTTCGGCGTGTTTTAGGCCGCGTCGTCGAGGTCGAGCGCGTTGGCGTCGGCCGCCGACTGGTAATCCCAGTTGTCGCAATCGAGGCGGCGGCAGTGAATCATGCGTTGGTGGGTGCCATCGGCCATTTCCACATCGGCCATCTGGGCAAAGCGGCACTCGAGGCATAGCTCCGGCTCGATGAGCCGCACCACCTTCAATTGCCGATCTTTCATGATTCCCCCTCCGGGATACATCTGATTTCGGGCCGCGACCAGCGTGTACCACCTGAAAGGGATACTAGGAAACCAAAAATCCCCGCTCCGGCAACCGGAACGGGGATTCTCTTGTGTTGAGGCTAAGGCTTAGCCTTTGCTCTTGGCGGCGGCGATTTCCTTGAGGAAGTCTCCGACCGGCTTGAAGCCCAGCGACTGGTGGACGACTTGGCCGTCCCCGTCCATGAACACCACGAGCGGGATCGAAGTCGCCTTGTATTGCGAAGCGAGGGCCGGGAAGTTGTCAATGTTGACCTTCACCCACACCATTTCGCCCGCGGCCTTCTTGAACTCTGGCGTGCTGAACACTTGCGCGTCCAGCATTTTGCACGGGCCGCACCAGTCGGCCATGAAGTCCACCATCAGCAGGCGGCCGGTTTGCTTGGCCAGCTTCTTGGCGGCTTCGAAGTCGTACAGCCACTTGGCCGTAAATGTGACCTCGGTGGCGCCGGCCGGAGCCTTGAAAGCGAACAGGTCCGAGGCGACTTCCCCGTTCATCTCCACCTTCGTGGCGTTGATGACGGTGCGGGCCGTGGTACCACCCATTTGCTGGCTGACTTCGGCTTGGCGCAGGACTTCGTCACGGGAGTCCAGGTACATGGTCGAGCTCGACATGCCCATCTTGCCCGTCACGGTGCTCAGACGGCGGCCGGCGCGCTCGACATTACTGCCCTTGGCGACGTCGGTCATGCTGTCAAACGCCTTGGCGTCGAAGAACGGGCGCCAGAAGCGCATATCAGTATCTTCGAACAGACCGAGGAGCGATTCGGCACTCTGGTCCATCTTGGAAAACTGGTTGCTCGCCTTATCGAACGTGACAATCGTGGTGCCGTCGGCAGTTACGACTTCGTTGCCCGATTCCATGCGCAGCAGGTTCGGCTTTTGCAGCGAGAGGCGCACGGTGCGCGGAGCGCCGCCCACCATCGTCACGGTGTATTCCACGTTAAGGGTCTTGGCCCGTTGCAGAGCTTCAACGTGACCTTCAAGGGGCTTCGGCGGGGCAAAGGCCAGCGCACTCACCACTCCGCCCGCGAGGGCAATCATGGAGAACAAGGATCGTCGCATGTTTTTTCTCTTACTCCGCCGGTACCGGAGGAGTTCCGCCGATAGTCTAGTGCTTTTTGCTGTTCATATACAATAGAAACGGCATGCGCGCCCTCGGAATTTTCGTGATCTTGCTTCTGTTCGTTGGGGGGGCAACGGCTTTCAACGACGCCACGCCCTACCGGACGGCCGGGGCTCTGGTGACGCAACGGAACCTAGAAACCGGGCAACCGGCCACGGCGCCGGACATCGGTGCGCCCGACGAACGCCAGCATGCCAACTACATCGCGCGCATGGCCCGAGGGGAAGGCCCGGCGGTGCTGGACCCCAAAGATCCCGAGCTTTATGAGAATTACCAGGCGCACCAGCCTCCGCTTTACTACTTTTTGACGGGGCAGATCGCCAAGGCGGCAGGTTGGGATCCGCAGGCCAATGAGGGCGGGCGGTACCTCCGCTTCGTCAATACGGGCATCGGTGTGCTGATGCTGCTGGGCTTGTTTGCGTTTGCCCGCAATGTCTCGCAATCGGACGAGGTGGGCCTCGCGGCGATGGCGTTTGGCCTGTTGCCAATGAACCTCGCTTTGCACGGCGCGGTGAGCAACGATCCGCTCTTGTATTGCCTCATCACCTGGGCTTTGGTGCTAGCGGCGATCGTGGCCCGGGGGTCAGGGGCGGCCTATCCCATTCTCTTTGGCCTGGTGGCCGGGGCGGCGATCTGGACCAAGACGACGGGCCTGATGCTCATCCCGGTCGGTTTTGTGGCGGGGCTCATCGGGGCGCCCAAGAAGTCGAAAATCACGGTCGCCCTTATGATGGCCGTGGGTCCGATCCTGGTGGCCGCGCCCTGGATGATCCGCAACGTGCAGGTCTACGGCGACCCGTTTGCGCTCCGCGCCTTCACGGAATCGTTCGGCGGCACCGCCCAAGCCAAGATGTTCATCGACTCGATTGGCCTCAGCTCGTACTTGATGAACTGGGTGGGCTGGACGGCGGCCAAGAGCTTTGTGGGCACCTTTGGTTACATGGACATCTCCCCCCTGGAAGCTTACGGGGGCAAGACGGTGGAAACCTTCTACCGAGTGAGTCTGGCCTTCTTGGCGGCCGCGCTTCTCTCGGGCATCGTGGCCGTGGCCAAAGATCGCAAGAAGCCGCAACCGGCCATGCACGCCCTGGGGGCAGTGGCCATCCTCGTGGTGCTAGCCCTGTTCCTTCGGTTCAATTTGCAGTACTTCCAGGGGCAGGCCCGGTACCTGTATCCGGCCTTCGCGCCGCTGGCGCTGCTGATGGGCATGGGGGTCACGTTGTGGTTTAAGAAGCGGGAAAACTGGGCCTGGGTCACGGTCACCGTGGTGATGCTTGCGCTGGCGTTTGCCAGCTGGAGCACACTTGGCCCGGCCTTTGCACGTCGTATAGAAATGGGGCAGGCGATTCAGGCCGCGTCCGTGCCGGAAGTAGGCCCCGAAACCCCAGGAGTTACCAATGCCAACTGATCCGCGTCCAAACGACGAGACTGTGACACTGGCGAACCAAATTCCGTTGCCGATGGACCACGACACCGACGAGCACATCATTGCCCGGGTGGTGGCGGGGGACCGGGCGGCGTTCCGGCATCTGTTTGACCGGCACTATGGCCGAAGCCTGAGCGTGGCCCAGGGCATTGTGTTGCACCGCTCGGAAGCCGAGGACGTGGTGCAAGAGGCCATGACCAAGGCGTTCAAGAACCTCACGCGCTTTGATCGCCGGGCCAGCTTTGGCACGTGGCTGTACCGGATTGTGGTCAACACCGCCATCCAAGCCACTCGCCGCACGCGTCACGATCGCCACGCGGTGACGCTGGAAGCCGTGAGCGACCGTCTCACGGACCCGCACGGGATTCCGCAACTCGCAGACCCCGACATTGAGAGCGCCCTGCGCCGATTGGAGCCCGAGGACCGGGCCATTATTGTTATGTTTTATTGGGAAGACCTTTCGTTGAACGAAATCGCCGGCGCGATGGAATGCACGCCGAACGCGGCCAAGACCCGCCTGTTCCGGGCCCGCGAACGATTCCGCCAGTTCTATCAGGGAGGTGACCAATGAGCCTGCTGCCCGAAGATCGCGACGAATTGCTGTGGGAACTCGCCCGAGACCCGCTCTCGGACGCCGCCCAGCAGTACCGCCAGCGCTACCCCGAGGATGTGGCCGAGCTGGAGAGCCGCGCCGCGATGCTGGGCAAGCTCACGGCCGCCAAGCCGATTCCGCCCGCCATCATTCCCGCCCCGCACGTCTTGCTGGAAAAGCCGACGCCCGAGGTGCGGATGCCGCGTTGGAGTCTGGGCGTAGCAGCGGCCCTGCTCGTTGTCAGCTTGGCCCTGGGCTACTACGCCGTCACTCGCCCTCAAGGCCAGACCCTAGCCACGGGCACCGGGCGACCGAGTGTGAGCGCCACCGGGGATAACAATATGGAGGGCGCCACCATGAGCGGCGACCGCCGGATTGAAAGCCAAGGGCCGGGCCAGGGTTCGCCGGAAGGCATGGACCCCGGCGGTACCGCCCCGGGTAACGCGAATCCCGTCCCCACCGGACCGCAACCGCTCGCCCCGACCCAACCCGCCGACCCCACGATGTTGCCCATCACGATTCAGGACGAGGGGACTTCCCTGCGCAGCGTGATTGAGCAGATCGGGATCGCCGCCGGGCTGGAGGTCGAGTTCGCGCCAGGCTTCACGGACGGCCCCGTGTCCGTGCGGTACGTCAACGTGCCCGCGATGACGATCCTCAAGACTCTGGGCCAGAGCAACGGCTTTACGCCGCTTAACCAGGGCAACCGCAAGGTGCTGATTGTGCCGGCCACGGACCCGAATGCGCCCGTCTTGCAAGACCCGAACATGGGCACCGGCCAAGGCTTGCCGAACCCCGGCACCGGCGCAGGCGGCAGTTTGAGCGGCCCCATTTCGCGCTAGACCTCAACTCACCCAGAATGCCACTCCACCGAAAGGTGGCATTCTGGGACCATCGTCCCTTATACTAGGAGTACGTATGAGTTCAGCCAAGCGAAGTTCGGACATTCAGGAGATCCACGCCCAAAAGGCCATGGCCTTCGGAATTCCGGGCGTGATTGCCCTTCTTCTGGGCGGCGTGGGAATCTACTACGGCGGTGCCATGATCGGCCTGGCCATTGTTTTGGCCGTAGCCGGGTTGGTGGGCGTGATCATGGCCATTGTCTCGATGTCCAAGGTCAAAAAGGTGACTTCCTTTGAGATCACTTGCCCCATTTGCCAGGGCCGCAACGGATTCACCGAAAAGCCGATGGAAGACGTGCGCTGCACCGGTTGTGGCCGCTTGGTGCCCATCCAAGACGGGCGCATCCTCAAGGTATTCCAGGTGAAGTGCGGCTTCTGCCAGGAGTTGAATTGGTACAACGAGCGCTCCGTCGGGCTGATTTGTGAGAACTGCGACCGGGAAATTCCGATCTCGACGGCGGACGGCGGTCAAGGGCATGCGGCCATGGGCGCTTACGCCGCCCAGGTGGACAACGAGAAGTACGACCTCGTCCTGCTGGGCGTCCAGCGGTCGAGCGAAGAACTCATCTCGGCGCTGCAGAAGATCATGTCGCTGAACCGCAACCAGGTGAAGCAGATGATGGAAGCCGCTCCGGTCACCATGTTCACGGGCATCCCGAAAATGAAGGCCGAGGCCATCCAAGGGCAATTGCGGGGCCACCACGTCACGGTGGAAATTCGCGCCTCCCAAAAGTAACCCACAGATTGACCTCGCGGCTCGGGTATCTTGAGCCACTGGACGGAGTCAGGTCGTTTCCGACCTGACTCCCTTCATGAATCAAAGGAGTCAATTTCCGCACTATGTGTTTGCGATGGTGGAAGACGGGTCGGTGGACGACCCTCATCGCGGTTCTGGCCGCGCTACTTATTCCGACCTTTGCAATGGCTGCCGGGGGTGAGAACGTCAAGCTTGAGTTCTCCGATCAAGACAAGATTTATCTTTACTTGTCTTTGGGCCTCGGCTTCCTCGCCATTGTTATGGGTTATGTGTTCCAAAAGCAGGTCCTGGCCAAGGGCACCGGCAATGATGCGATGCGCGAGGTGGCGAAAGCCATCGAGGCTGGGGCGCTTGCGTACCTGGCTCAGCAACGCAAGTTGATGAGCATCTTTGTCATCATCCTCGCCGCTGGCCTTTACTTCCTGTACCAAGGACAATTTGGACAGAACGTGGGCACCGGCGTGGCCGTCTGTTTCATCCTCGGGGTGATGGCCTCCTATGGAGCCGGTTACTTGGGCATGGTTACCGCCGTTCGCGGCAACGTGCGCACGGCAGCCGCCGCTCTGAATAGCAAGAAGGAAGCCCTGGAAACAGCGTTCCGATCGGGCGCTGTGGCCGGCATGTACACCGTGGGCCTTGGTTTGATCGGTGCGACGGCCGTCTTCCTGTTCTTCCCCGCCGAAGCCATGAAGCTTCTGGTCGGTTTTGGTTTTGGTGGCTCGCTGGCTGCCCTCTTCATGCGCGTCGGTGGTGGGATCTACACCAAGGCGGCGGACGTGGGTGCGGACCTCGTTGGTAAGGTCGAAGCCGGGATTCCGGAAGACGACCCGCGCAACCCGGCCGTCATTGCGGACAACGTCGGCGATAACGTCGGCG
The DNA here is from genome assembly GCA_943371495.1 of Archangium gephyra. Taxonomy (GTDB): domain Bacteria; phylum Armatimonadota; class Fimbriimonadia; order Fimbriimonadales; family Fimbriimonadaceae; genus JAHBTC01. The sequence goes on from CALRVA020000125.1 coordinate 6,154, forward strand.
ACTGCGCCGGGATGGCCGCTGACGTCTTTGAATCTTACGAAGTCACCCTCGTGGCCGCCATCGTTTTGGGCGCCGCGACGGCTGCGATCTTCGACACTGCGACCTGGATGCGCTTGGTGATGTTCGCCCTTCTCGCTCGCGGGATTGGGATCGTGGCTTCGATCATCGGCATCTACATGGTCAAGGGCGACGAGGACGAAGAGTCCGACCCGCTGCACTCGATCCAGAAGGGCTTCTACGGCTCGGGCGTCATTGCGGCGATCCTCACCGTGGTTCTGGCCTACTGGATGATGGGCGGCATGCCCGGCAGCAACAGCGTCATCCAGACGTCCACGAAGACCACGCGTGAGCAGTGGCAGCGCAACATTCTGGATGTGATGGTGGCCGAAGGCAACAAGCTGGCCATCGCGCAGAAGAAGGAGTTCAAGGAAGTGGCGGCGGAAGACGTGGCCAAGGCTCCGGGCTTCATGGCGGCGACGCCGGGCTTCACCGAAGACGATCGCCTGCGATTCGTCTCCAACTACATCAGTCCGTTCAGCCAGTTCGACCCGAACAACTTGCCGGAACCGCGCAAGGTGGACGACCTGACCAAGGTGGACCTGAATAGCCCGAACTTCGCCAAGGTGGCGGCGTTTGCGGTGCAGAAGCCGGATCAGACTTCGGGCGACCCGGCCAACCCGCCGGCCCCGCAGTTCGTGACCCTCAAGGAAGCCTATGGTGGCAAGGAACTGATCTACATGCAGGTCAGCGTCCAGCAAACGGCTCCGGGCCAGCAGAATCCGCCGGCCCAAACGTTCATCGTCGGCCCCTCCACCAAGGAGTACCTCGCCAAGCAGTTTGAAGAAGTCAAGAAGCAAGGCACCGAGGTGAAGGAAGACGCCATCTACCCGGCCACGATCTACGTGGACGGCAAGGACAACCTCTACGTGGCCTTGGATTCGGACGGAAAGACCCGCTTCGACCAAGTCGCCCCGGTGCTGGGCTACTACAAGATGTCGCCGGAGGAAGTTTCCAACCCGCCGACGGACGGCAGCATGCCCCCGCAACCCGCCACGGCCGAACCGATCCTGGTGACGCACAAGAACGTGGAATGGTGGCGCTTCGTGGTCTGTATCCTCTTCGGGATCTTCATGGCCTTCCTCTTTGAGAAGCTGACGGACTACTACGTCTCCTTCAAGAAGAAGCCGGTGCGCGAAGTGGCCTCGGTGGCCACCACGGGTCCGGCCCCGATGATCATCAACGGTTTCGCCTACGGTCTGGAATCGTCGGTGTTCTCGGTGTTCGCCATTGTGGCGGCGCTGATGGCTCCGCTCCTCATCTTCCCGTCCGACCAGTTCGGCGGCTACCTTCTCTCCTTCTACGGGATTGCCCTGGTGGGTCTGGGCTTGCTCACCACCACCGGCTTCATCCTCGCGATGGACACGTTCGGCCCGATCTCGGACAACGCCCAGGGCGTGTTCGAAATGTCCGGTGCCGGACACGACAACCCGAAGGGTGCCCGCGCGGTCCAGATTCTGGACGCCGCTGGCAACACCACCAAGGCTCTCACCAAGGGCTTTGCCATCGCAACTGCGGTTGTGGCAGCGGTCGCCTTGTTCCACGCTTATGTGGACGCGGCGAAGCTGACTGAGATCGGGATGCGACTCGAAGTGCCGGAGATCTTCCTCGGCTTGCTGGTGGGTGGTGCGGCTCCGTACCTCTTCTCAGCCTTCTCCATTAACGCCGTGGGACGCGCGGCCTTCGAC
>CALRVA020000126.1:0-7851 GCA_943371495.1 Archangium gephyra
CTCCACAAAGCCCAGCGTTAGGTCCGCTGTGGGCGCGTCCGGATTGTCCCGGAATCCATCAAACACCGCATCGTAGGGGTAGCCATCCGCCGGCGGGCTTTCTTCGCTGCCTACCACGTAGCGGGCGCGGTTACGGGCTTCGTAGGCCACTTCCACCATCTGCATCAGACTCGCGTCCCACGCCAGGATGTCGAACACGTTGGAACCCAGCGCTTCGTCAATCTCCCAGGTCTGGATGCTGGTGCCATATTCGTCGTCGTAGCTAAAGCCGCGAGTGCCGCCTTCTTCCAGGTTGCTGCGCTTCCAGCCGTTGCCGTGGTTCCACACCACCAGGCAGTAGCGGTCGGCCGGGTAGTTGGCCTTGCCCCAGGTGATGAAGTCATTGAGGGTTTGAGGGTCGCCCATATCGAGCGGCTGGCCGAGGCCGTTGACCATGTTGTTCTGCACCAGTTCGCTGGCGATGTTGCCCGTGGTGTCGTACTTCACCGCGTACCGGCGCACCCCATCAAAACTCGAACTCGGGAATTGGTCGCGCGACTGCTTCCACTGCACCACAAACCGGACGTCTGGGTTATTGGCCACCCGTTCCATCTGGTTCACGTTGAGGTCGCTGGCCTGGAAGAGGTCATTCGCGGCGTTGATATAGACCAACACCGTCCACTTGCTGCGGGTAATGACGAGGTCCTCGACCGTCACGCCCATCGAACCGTTCAGCGGCCCCTCCGCCCAGGTGGAGGAGATATTGGCGGTGCCCGCATTGACGCCCGTAACGACGCCCGCCGCGCTCACCGTGGCCGTGCCAGTGGCCGAACTCGCGAAGGAAATCGAACCCGGCGTGACGAAGCGCGCCGAGCCATCCGCCGCCCAGACCGTCGAAATCACGCGCCGCACGGCTTGCTCCTTAAGGGTCAAAGCCGTCGGGCTCAAGCGAACGGCCTGCGCGGTAGTGCCAAATGAGGTGTTGGCGTTCACTGTGTTTGAGCCCGTGCCGCAGAAGTCCAGCACCTGACTGGTGGTGCCAAGTTCCGTGCCCGTGCCACCCGCCGCCGCATAGAGGCGCGCGCGGAGTTCATAGACCCCTGGCGTCAGGCTGCTGGCAATGATCTGACCGGTGGATTGGCTGGCCCGGTCCAGGCTTTCCGTTCGGATCACTTGGCCGTTGGCATCCAGCAATTGCACGACCTGGCTGGCCACCGACGGCGACGACCCCCACGTGGTGCGGTAGTTCAATGTGCCGGCCGGCGTGCCCGCCGGGCAGATGTCGCCCAGCTGCCGGGTGCCGCCACCCGTTCCGCCCCCGGTGGTCACTCCACCGCCTCCGCCACCGCAGCCCACCAAGAAGGTGGCCAGGCCTGCCGCTACCATGATCCAGCCCGAAACTCGCATTTTCAAGAGGATGACGCATTTCCCCTTGTCATCGTTCTCAATTGGTCTCTTGCTGGACCCGAAAGGAACCGAAAACTAGTGTAACGAGTGCCTGACGCCCCCCTCCCCAATGAACTGAAAACGACCCTGCAGAGCGCTGGCCTTTCGGTTCACGAAAACGACTGGTCCGACTATGGTCAAGGTTTCCCCCTGGAACTGGAAAGTCCGGACGGCAGCACCTTGTCTCTCAGTCTCGACTGGGCGGCGCTGTTCTCCCGGTTTGACGAAGGTCAGATTGGCGGGGCGGTCGTCAAGGACACCGGCGAGGTCACGCAATCCTGGGGTCTGGCCCGGCGCGTGCCTGCGCTGGCCAAAGGACAGAACATTTTTGAGAGCCCGGTCGGGCTCTTGGCCGAGTCGGTTTTCCGGGGCTTCCCTTCGCACTTGCTGCTCAATGGCGTACGCCTGCTGGGGGCAGGCCTGCCCGCGCACGACCCCACGCACCTGCTGGTGCTGGTGGTGGAAGCCGCCGAAGAGTACGACGCTTGGCGCAAGGCCAGCCTGAGCGAACGCAAGGCCGACGCTCTCAAGCGCATTGGCAAAGCGCTGAACATGAATCAAACCCAGCAGTCGTTGGCCGTGGCCGCCACCCACTCCATCGCGTCCGCCGCTGAGCTCGCGGCCGTCATGCTGTGGACGTATAACGAAGAATCCAATTCCCTGGAACTGGCCGCCAACGTAGGCGCCAACCGCCAGGGGCTGCAGTTCTTTGGCCACCTGCCCTTGGGCGAACACCCCAAGTGCCTGGCCGACCTGGTCGCCACCGAGCGCAAACCCATTGTGCTGGCCCAGGCCGAAGAATCTCCGCTCACCTCCGAAATTGAAGCCAAGATCTGCTACCTCCCGCCGGGCGGCATCGTGGTGCATCCGCTCATCGTGGGCGACAACCTTCTGGGTGTCATCGAGTACGTCGGCCGTGCCGACGACACGGCCTTTGCCGACACGGTGGACCTCTACCAAACCATCAGCGAGCACCTGGCGCTTGCTCTGCACAGCGCGCACCTCTTTGAAGCCACCGAGCGCCTGGCCCGCCACGACCCCCTCACCGGGATTGCCAACCACCGCGCTATGCAAGATTTCTTGGCCGCCAAGGTGACCGAAAGCAACCGCAACAAGTCGCCCCTGGGCGTGCTGATGATTGACGTGGACCACTTCCGCAAGTTCAACGAGGAAGAGGGGCACGATGCCGGCGACGAAGTGCTGCGCCTGGTGGCCAGAACCCTGCGTGACCAAGTGCGCACCTACGATTTGGCCGCCCGCTACGGCGGTGAGGAGTTCACCGTGATCCTCCCCGACCTGGACCAGCGCCGCACCGAAGAAGCCGCCGAGCGCCTCCGCGAAGCCATCAGCAAGCTGCAGTACGTGAATGCAGCGGGGCAAACCCGCCAGATCACGGCCAGCTTTGGCGTAGCCAACTACCCCGCCAACGGCAACACGCCCAGCCTGGTGCTGAAGGCCGCTGACCTCGCTCTCTACGAAGCCAAGCGCAACGGCCGCAACTGCGTGGCCACGGCCACCGAGGCCCTGCCCAAGCCGCCCGAACTGCGCCCGTTTGACTTCTCCCCGCTCAAGGGGCTGGTGACGCCGGAAGCCTTGGCCGCATGCGCGCACGAACTGGAAACGTATCGCCGCGATCTCGTCGCCCTCAAGCTCATTGAAGTTTGCGGCACGGACGGGATCGATGCGCTCGCTCGGGCATTCACGCTCATGCTTCTGTTGCCGGAGAAGACACCCGAATGGGCGCTCGACCTGCCTCACGATTGGTCCGTGGCGCTCAACTTGGCGCGGGCTCTGGTCCACGCCGGACCGAGCAGCCGGGACTACCTTCGGGCCGGTGCCACCGTCTGGAACTACCGCCAAGGGGTCCAGCCTGGGTTCTTGGACCCAGAATTCCTGGCGATCCTGGCCTCGCAGCCCGAAGCGGCTTGAGGACCACCAACGAATTGAGGCATAATCTCGATTCGCCCCACCGTTGGAGGTGTTTGCGTATGTATGCGATTGTGAAGACCGGCGGAAAGCAGTTCAAGGCCGCCAAGGACGAAGTGCTCCAAGTTGAAAAGTTGGAAGGCGAGCCGGGCACGAAGATTGAACTCGACGAAGTTTTGATGCTGAACAACGACGGCAAAGTGACCATCGGTAGCCCGTTTGTGAAGGGCGCCCGCGTGAAGGCCACGATCATCCGTCAGGGCAAGGCCAAGAAGATCGAAGCTTTCAACTACAAGCCGAAGAAGAACGTGCGCAAGCACTGGGGCCACCGCCAACCGGTGACCTTCCTTCGCGTTGACGAGGTCGTGGCTAAGTAAGCCCGATCCCAGAGGTAATTGAGAAATGGCACATAAGAAGGGTCAAGGTTCATCCAAGAACGGTCGCGATAGCAATTCCCAGCGCCTCGGCGTGAAGCGCTATGCGGGCGAAATCGTCAAGGCTGGCAGCATCATCGTTCGCCAGCGCGGCACCAAGTTCTACGCCGGCGCCGGCGTGGGCATGGGCAACGACCACACCCTGTACGCCATGATCGGCGGCCAGGTGAAGTTCGAAACGCGACGCAACCGCAAGTGGGTGTGCGTGTACGAACACCAAACCGCGTAACGGTTCACGATCGCAAAATCAGTCGCCTCTCGTCCCGCCGGACGAGGGGCGATTTTCGTTTGGGTGCTTTGGTTGGGCTTAAACCAGGCCCGCGCGAAGCAGATCCTTGAGCACCAGCAACCCAATCGGGCGCTCGTGATACACCACCGGCATCTCGCCGATCTTGCGCGGGTGGTTCTGGAACACTTCCAGCGCTTCAAACGCCAGCAGGTCCTGCTCGATCGTGCTCGGGGCGGGCGACATCGCATCCTTCGTCGCCGCGGTGCGGGCATCTTTGCCGCTCAGGAAGAAGCGGCGCAGGTCGCCGTCACTCACAAATCCGGTCAGGCGTCCCGCTTGGTCCACCACGCACGCTCCGCCGGAGCCCGCGCGCGTAATCACGCCCATCGCCTCCAGCAGCGGCGTGGTCTCGCCCACAATGGCCAGGTCGTCGCCGGTGCGCATGGTGTCGGCCACGCGCAGGGTCAGGCGGCGGCCCAGCGCCCCCGCCGGGTGGAACTTGGCAAAGTCTTCGGGCCGGAAGTTCCGCGCCTCCATCACCGCCACCGCCAGCGCGTCACTCACGGCCAGCATCGCGGTGGTGCTGGTGGTCGGGGCCAGGTTGTGCGGGCAAACTTCGCGCTCCACGTTCACGTCCAGCACCAGGTCGGCCAAATGAGCCGCCGAACTCTGGCGACGTCCGGTCATCGTGATGGTCCGTGCTCCGATCTGCCGGAACGACGGAAACAGGCGCACCAGTTCGTCGGTTTCGCCGCTGTAGGTATAGACCAGCACCAGGTCCTGCGCCGTCACCATCCCCAAGTCGCCGTGCACCGCCTCAGCGGCGTGCATAAAGACGCTCGGTGTGCCCGTGCTGCTCAGGGTCGCGCTGGCCTTGGCCGCAATGTGGCCGCTCTTGCCAACCCCGCACGTCACCACCCGGCCCTTGCACTCGTGCATCCAGGTCACGGCCTGGGCAAAGGAATCGTCCAGTCGGTCGGCCAGGGCCGTCAGGGCTCCGGCTTCGTCCCGCAGAACCTGCTGCAGGCGAGTCAGGTGGTCAGTGCTCACGGCGCGGCGTCTCCCTTGTATTGGTGCAGCACCGTGCGGCCAAACAGGCTGCACGCCCACTCCACCGCGACGGCGGCGGTTTCGTTGTTCATGTCGGCCAGGGGGTTCACTTCCACCAAGTCCAGCCCCACCAGGCGGTAGGGGTTGTTGGCGCTGGCAAACTGGCGGCAGAACCGCTCGGCCACCAGGTGCCCTTCCCGGTAGGTCAGCCCGCCGCGCACGGCGGTTCCGGTGCCGGGGGCGTAGATCGGGTCCAGCGCGTCCACGTCAAAGCTCAGCCACACGTTCTTCACGTTGCGGGCGGTCAGCCAGGCTTCCAGCTCGTCCATCACGTTACCGATGCTCTTGTCGTCAATCTCCTGCATGGTGATGGCCCGCGCCTGCGTCATTTGCATGAGGTTGGCGGCTTCGCCCGGGTCCACATCACGGAGTCCGATCCAGGCCACCGCTTGGGGCGTATAGGCCGGCATCACGGTCGTGAGAATCTGGTGCCAAACCTTGTCCAGGTCGGCGCGCCGGGAGTCGGAGATGTGCGGGTTCGGCGCGTTGTCCGCCATGCGCAGGGCCGCCGCCAGGGGCATCCCGTGCAGGTTGCCGCTCGGGCTGGTGGCGGGGGTGTTGAGGTCCATGTGGGCGTCAATCCACACCACGGCCAGGTCCCCTTCAGTGGCGCGCAAGGCCCCGGCCAGTGACCCCATGCTCAGGCTGTGGTCGCCGCCCATCATCAGCGGAATGTGACCGGCGCGGATGCTGGCTTCCACGCGCGGGGCCAAGGCCTGGTAGGCGCGGATGGCCAGTTGGGCGGTTTCGGCCCAGCCCGGCAGCGGTTGCGTGTCCAGGGGCAGCGTATCGCCACTGTCCACCACCTCGTCCAGGCGAGCAAGCGCCTCCGGCATGCCCGCCATGCGCAGGGCGGCAGGGCCAAGCCGGCTGCCCGTGCGGCGTCCGCATCCATCAAAGGGTGAGCCAATCAGCTCAATCATGCCCTTGATCTTACTACCGGGCCCGAATCCAGAACCGGGAGGCTCGGTAACCTCGCCCCATGAGTTCGCGCGTCGGGGTCTTGGCTATCCAGGGAGACTACGCCTGCCACATGCAAGTCTTTGCCGGGCTGGGGGCCGAGGTGAGCGAAGTGCGCACCCCCGAGGACCTCGCCCAAGTGGACCGCTTGGTGATTCCGGGCGGCGAGAGCTCCACCGTGGGCAAGCTGCTGGAGCGCTACGGCACCGGGGCGGCCATCCGCGAGCGGGCCGCGGCGGGCATGCCGATTTGGGGGACCTGCATGGGCATGATCATGCTGGCCAAGCGGATTGAGAACCGCACCCAGTACGCCCTGGAACTCATGGACATCACCGTGCGGCGCAACGCCTTTGGTGCGCAAGTGCACAGCTTTGAGACCGAGGTGCCCATCGCCGGCTGGGAGGAGCCCCTCACCGCCGTCTTCATCCGGGCGCCCATCGTCACAGAGATCGGCCCGAACGTTGAGGTTCTCGCGAGATACGAGGATCAGATCGTGGCCGTGCGCGAGGGCAAACTCCTGGGCACCAGTTTCCATCCCGAACTCACCGACGACCCCCGCTTGGCCGCTGAATTCCTGACTTACTAATCGCCTCTCCCAAAAAGAAAAAGCCCGGCTCCGTGGGGGCGGAAACCGGGTGTTATGGGGAGGAATGAAGCACTTTAAATGACAATCTTAGGACGCAACCTCGCGCAGGCATGTTCCAAGAAATCCTGAGATTTCTGAAAAATTCTTAGCGGCGCCGGTAGATGCGCTCTTCGTCCGGCCCGTGAGGACGGATTTCGTCGGGTTCACCCAGGTTCGGGTCCGCGCCGCCGTGCCACGGGATGCCCTCGCCCCACTCGGTGGAAGCCACAAACTGGTGCAGCTCATCCCACGCCCCCGCCTTTAGGAACTCGGCGAGAGTGAAGGCCCCGCCTTCCACCAGCAAGCTGGTCACCCCTTGCTCCCAAATATGCGCCAACACCTGCGCCACACCTCCCTGCACTTCCTCGCGCAACCAAATCACCTCGCCCGGCGACTGAAATACCTGCTCGTCACCCCGCAATCGCGCGTGGGGGTCTAGGACGATCTGGGTCACCGGCCGCCCCACTCCCGGCACCCGGGCATCCAGGCGCGGGTCATCGGCCAGCACCGTCCCCACTCCCACCAGCACGGCTCCCATCTGCGCCCGCAGAACATGGGCCGCCCCACGGGCCGCCTCGCCCGTGATCCACTTGCTGGTGCCATCCAGCCGAGCCAAGAAGCCATCCTGGGTGATCGCCACCTTCAGCATCACATAGGGGCTTTGCCGCCGCGCCGCGGTCAGCCACACCCGGTTCACAGCTTCGGCCTCGGGCATGGGGAGAAGATCCACCGAAACCCCCGCGGCCCGCAGCGCCTCCGCCCCGCCTTGCGCCCGGGGGTTGGGGTCGGGCACGGCATAGACCACCCGCGCTACCCCTGCGTTCAGCAGGGCCAAGCTGCACGGCGGGGTGCGCCCGTGGTGGTGGCAGGGCTCCAAAGTGACGTATGCGGTGGCGCCCTGCGCCTTATCGCCCGCCGCTGCCAATGCCTCGACCTCCGCGTGCGGTCCGCCCGCAAAAGCATGGAATCCCTCGCCTACCACCTCATCGCCGCGCACAATCACGCAACCCACGTGGGGGTTGGGAGCGGGATAGCCACCGGCGGCCAGTTCACACGCCCGCAAAAGGGCTTCGGTGTCGGTCATTCGCTTCGGTGGGTCCGGTTCTGGTGGTCTTTCAGCGAGCCTTCAATCAGGTTCTTCA
>CALRVA020000127.1:0-7730 GCA_943371495.1 Archangium gephyra
CGAATTCAGGACATCGAGCTCCCCGAGGACCTGAAGAGGGTGATGGCCCGCCAGGCGAGCGCCGAGCGCGAGAAGCGCGCGACGATCACCAAGGCCGAAGGCGACCGCGAGGCCGCCGAGAACCTGGCCCTGGCCGCGCAGAAGATGGCGACCAGCCCGGGGGCGCTGCAACTGCGCACCCTGCAGACCCTAGATAGCCTGGGCACCTCGCCTTCCAACACCATTGTGCTGGCGGTGCCGGTGGAGCTTTCGAACGCGCTGAAGGCCGTGCCGGAGTTGGCCGACGCCCTCAAGCCGCTGCCGAGCAAGAACGAGTCTTAAGCGCAAGGCGTGACAGAGAACCCCCACCTGATCCGGGTGGGGTTTTACATTTAGTCGCCGTCATGGCCATCAACTATTGTGCGTCGCTTTACCACGAATACTCTACATCTACTTACTAGATAAATGGGAGGCTCCACAAGCATTAAATAAGTGCTGTATCCGACGCCTAAACCCACAATGAGAACTCGAATGCCCTTGAAGTTCTCCCGAATCAACACTGTCAACAAGTCCGTACCGCCGAGCGTGTTGCGATCGATTAGGTCTTGGCGATGGTAGTCATAAGCGAGTACCGCCATCAGGATCAGCATGGCCGCGAGGAGGATGGGGATTCTTGGAGAACTTGGGCGAAAAATCCACTTCGCCCATGCAGGGCGGCATACCGGCGGAGACCTCATAAACGACCCATCTCTCCGCCTACCGAATCATTCAAGTTTCTCTTTTCATCAATCTTGCCTTTAATGAAGATGAACAAATTTACGACTAGGCCAATGAGAAACACCCCCGCAATAGTGTTTCGTATCGTCGTAAAGCCATTCGTTCTAGAAATGAACCACTTGGCTTCCAATATATGCTGAGTGCTGTAACCGCCCGTTTCGGCAATCACCTTTTCCTTGTTTATCGCAACGGACAGAAAGATCAGTAATGCTGCGACGACAGTCAGCACCGAGACTGCCAACATCATGTGGGTTCGGTCGTCAATACGATCGAGCAGATCATTCATGCGTTGATTGAAACTTCGTTTCAAGGAGACTTTCTTGTCATACCTTTGAAGACACCCCTTCGTTGCAGGAGTGCAGCGCCTAAACCAAACTCATCGGGTCCACATCCACCGCCACCCGCACGTCCTTGCTCATCGCAAGTTCGGAAGGGAGGCGGATGGGCTCGATGTCCGCATCCAGCGGCAACTTGATCAAGATGTGGAACCGGTACTGATCCTTCAGCTTCGCCAGGGGGCAGGGCAGCGCCGGATACACCTGCGAGCCCGGCAAGCGCGCCACCAACGTCTGCTGAAGCATCAGCGCCCGCTCACTCACCACCCCTTGGTCCGGACCAGAGAGCACGATGTTCACCAGGCGCGTATACGGCGGGTACCCCAGCCGCGACCGGCACTCCACCTCTTCTTCAAAGAACCCCTCGTAGTCGTGCGCCTGCACGCTCTTCAATGACCGGTGGTCGGCGTCAATCGCCTGGATAATCACCCGGCCCGCGTGCTCCGCCCGCCCGGCCCGGCCCGCCACCTGCGTCATCAGCTGGAAGGTGCGCTCCGCCGCCCGGAAATCCGGAATGTTGAGCGACAAATCCGCCGTAATCACCCCCACCAGCACCACCCGGGGGAAGTCGAACCCCTTGGCCACCATCTGGGTGCCAATGAGGATGTCAATCGCCCCCGAGTGGAACTTGGTGACAATCTCCTCCAGCGCCCCCGTCCGCCGGGTCACATCGCGGTCCAGGCGCTCCACCCGCGCCTTCGGGAACATCGCCTGCACCGTCTCCTGCACGCGTTCCACCCCCACGCCCACGCCGCCCAGCTTGATGCCCCCGCACGCCGGGCACCGGGGTGGCTTGGGTTCGTGGTAATCGCAGTGGTGGCATCGCAGCCGCTGTTGCTGCTGGCTGTAGGCGAGGGCAACCTCGCAGTGCGGGCACACAAAGCGGTGCTGACACTCCTTGCAGATGAGGAACGGGGAATACGCCCGCCGGTTGAGGAACAGGATGCTCTGGAGATTGCGGTCCAATGTGTCTTGCATCGCTTCCGCGAGTTGCGGCCCGATGATGTCCACCTTCTTTTCTCGGTAGAGGCGAGAGAGGTCTTCGATCTCGATACTCGGCAGATTGACGGCCCGGGCGCGCTGCTTGAGTTGCAGCATGGTGAGCGCCCCGGTTTGCGCGGCGGCAAAGGTTTCGATGCTGGGCGTGGCACTGCCCAGCACGTAGGGGCATCCGTGCTGCTGGGCCAGGAAGGCGGCCAGCCCCCGGCTTTCGTAGCGCGGGCTACTGTCTTGCTTATAACTCGGCTCGTGCTCTTCGTCCAGCACGATCAGCCCAAGGTCCGGCAGCGGGGCGAACAAGGCCGACCGCGCCCCCAGCACCACCGGGCATTCCCCAGCCCGCACCCGGCGCCAGGCCATCAGGCGCTCGGCGGGGGTCATGTTGCTGTGCAGCACCGCCACCCGGTCGCCAAAGCGTCCCCTTAGCTGGGCAATCACCTGGGCCGTGAGCGCGATTTCGGGCACCAGATACAGCACCGGCCGCCCTTGCCGGAGAGACTCGGCGGCGGCTTGCAAATACACTTCCGTCTTGCCCGAGCCCGTCACGCCGTAGAGCAAGAACCCTTCCGGCCGGTGCGCGGCAATAGCCGCCTGGATCGCTGAAATCGCCACCGCCTGCTCGGCGTTCGGCACGTTAGAGGTGGTCGTTGTGGGGGTGTTTTCCCCCACTTGCTGCAAGAATCCGGCCTGCTCTAACGCCCGGAGGGTGGCGTCCGTCACGCCCCCTATGCTGCGGAGTTCGCCGTCTTGGAACACCGTGCTCCCCGCCCCCTGCAGACGCAGCAGCAGCAGACTCTGCGCGGGTTTGCGCCGCCCCGGCCCGCGCACAAAGGCCTCGATCTCGGCATCCCCGATCGTCAGCCGCCACGAGGTCGGCCGCCGCTTGGATTCGGGCAGAGTGAGGTCAAGATACTTGCTCGCAACGCCGATCGCTTCCAACTCCTGCAGTGCCTTGCGCAAGGGCGCAGCCAGCGGCTTCGTCTTGGTTTCCGTGATCTCCCCGGCCTGCAGGGTCTTCCACACCTCGTCCTCCACCAGGGTCAGCTGGCGCGGCGGGTTGCCCGGGCGCACCTGCCAGGTGGTGGTCAGGCGGGTTTGGGCGCGCGGCGGCAGGGCGGGCGTCATCGCCACGCTCAGCGGGCACAAGGTGCGCTGGCTCACCTCGTGCACCAGCGCCAATGTCGGCGCGGGCAACGATAGGGAGTTGATCTCGCGCCCTAACGGACGGAGCTTGCTGCGCGGGAATCCCAGGTCTTCTTCCTTCACCCGCCGCACCTGGGTGACAAACGCCAGCACGGACCGCGCCCCCAGGGGCACCAGCCACGCTTGGCCCGGCTTGGCCGCCGCCGGGGCCTCGTAAGTGAAGTTGCCTTCCCGGCCGGCGGTGCGGCTATCCACCACCACGTCGGCCACCGAAATTAGGCGTCCGCTCACAGTTTGGCAGCCGTGAACTTCATGCGGGTCAGCGACCGAATCTGCACCAGCGTGAAGCCAATCAGGATCGCGCCCATCACCCAGGCCGCCGCCGTGGCGTACCCAAACTTAAGGAACATGAAGGCGTTTGTCCAGATTTCGAGCCCCACGGTGTGGGTGCTATAGAGCGGCCCGCCCCCGGTGAGGACGAAGACGTTTTCCATCGCCTTGAACCCCGCAATGAACACCCCCAGCAGGTTGATGAGGATGAGCGGACGCAGGCTCGGCAGCGTCATGTAGCGGATCTTGTGCCACCACTCCGCGCCGTCCAAGTCGGCGGCTTCGTATCGCTCTTGGGGCACATTCTTCAGCGCCGCCAGGTAGAGAATCGAACCCGGTCCGGCCCCCGCCCAGATACCCGGCAGCACCACGGCAAACATCGCCAGTTTGGGGTCGCCCAGCCAGTCTTGGGCGAGCGGAATTTCACCTCCGCCCAGCCGCATCCAGAGCGGGTTGATCGCCTGGATAATCGGGGCCAGCAGGCTATTGAGCAAGCCGGTTTCCGCCCGGTCGTAGAACTGCCGCCACATGAACGCGATGACAATCCCCGAGGTCATGGCCGGGAGATAGAACACCGTACGGAAGAACAACGTGAAGCGCGGGATCTCGTTCAGCGCCAGGGCCAGCAGGATGGGCAAGACGAAGCCCATCACGATGGTCAACCCCACGTAGATCACGCTGTTCATCAGGCTCTTCCAGAACAGCGAACTCGTGAAGACGTTGATGAAATTGTCTAACCCCACCCACTGCGGGGATTGCATGATTCGGTAATCCTGGAACGCGATGACGAGCCCCTTGACCAGCGGGTAGTACGCCCACACCATGATGCTGAGACACGCGGGCAGCAGGCACCACACCACAAAGCGCCGCACGCGGCTGCGGTCGGTGCCGGCGGGCATGCGCTGCTCCACCCAGGCCTCGACATTGCGCGCTTTGCGGATGGCCCACGCAATCAACCCCGCCGTAATCAGCAAAACGATCACCAGCGCCGTGGTGGCCCGCCCGCGCAGGGCGTTCATCTCGGCCTCGGGGATGTAGCCCAACAGCTTACGGTTCATCTCCTGGTTCACTTCTTCCAGGATCTGGTCGGCGGGGCGGTTGGGGTCCAGCCGCGCGCGGTCCAGCGCGCCATCCAGCACCAAATACACCTGTTGGGAGTTGCGGCCGTAGGGTTCGGGCTTCCCGGTTTGGAAGAGCTTTTCGTTCGCCTCCACGTAGCCCGGGTCCACCGTGCCCGCGAGGTCAGCGTAACCAAACTGCTTCAGCAGCACCGGATTGATGAGCTTTTCCAGCCCTAAATCCACAAACTTGACGGTGCTGATCCGCGCCGCCTCTTGGCTGACAAAGAAGTCGATGAATCGCCAGCAGGCCTCGATCTTCTCGGGGTCCTTGATGCTGGCGTTGATGGCCCACATCCCCGAGTTGATCTCGTTGTAGCTCCCGGCGGGGCCGGCGGGCATCCGCGCAATGCCGATGAGGGCCGGGTTGAGGTCGCTCATGCTCAGCATCACGTCGTTGGTGTAGCTGAACCACATGGCCACCTTGCCGTCCTTCACATCCTGCGACCACGTGGGCGTGACCTGCGCGATGGGGCCGTAGGTTTTGCCGTCCGCACCCTTCCAGGTCGTCACAGTGAGGCGGCGATAGAACTCCAGGGCTTTGGCGGCCTCGGGGGTATTCACCACCGCCTTGGCGTAGCCGCGCTCGGCGGGCACCAGCACCTCGCCCCCGGCTTGCCACACAAAGTTGGTCCACCAGTAGCCTTGCCCCCCGGGGCCGCCGCTAAAAACGAACCCGCGCGTGCCCGGCACCCGCTCCATGATCTGGCGGGAGTACGCCTCGAATTCTTCCCACGTGCGCGGCGGCTTGTTGGGGTCCAGCCCCGCCTTGGCGTAAATGTCCTTACGGTAATAAAGCGCCTGCGCGACCTGGAAAAACGGCACCGCATAAATCCGGTTGTCGTAGCTGCGCAGCACCTTCTCGATTTCGGGCTGCACCCGCTCCATGCTGGCGGGGTCTTTGGCAATCAGGTCGTCCAGTGGGCGGCAGAACCCTTGGTCAATGTAAGAGAAGTACTGCCGGAAGTTGACGTAAAAGACGTCGGGCGCGGTATCGCCCGCCATGCTCATGAGGAAGCCGCTCTCGGCCCGGTCGCCAATCAACTCCAGTCCCCCGGCGTTGACCACCCGGAGGTCGGGGTTGCGGGCGTGGAATTCGTCGAAGATGGCGCGGCGCGTCATCTCGCGGGGGTTGGTGGTTTCGCGCGGCGGGATCCCTTGGCCCGGCCCCGCCATCATGCGGATGGTGACGGGTTCCGCCCCCGCCAGGGCGGCGAGCAAGAGCACGAACAGGCCAAGAATTCGCCGCATGAGGACCCTCCATGATACGGCGGAAGGGAGGCCAAAAGCAAACCCGCCCGAGTCGGGAAGGACCTGACTCGAGCGGGTAATTGGGAGTTGGTAATTGAGCTTACGCGCGGCGGCGGCGAGCCAGAGCGAGCAGACCGGCCCCGAGGGCGATCATGCTGGCCGGTTCCGGCACCGCACTGCTGGTGAAGCTGGCCGTGTAGCTCGTGATGAACGTGTTGCTATCGTAGCTCGAGTTCGCGAAGCTGAAGTTGTACATCTCTTGGCTGAGACCCGACGGCACATTGGGGCCAGAGAACACCACGTTGTCCAGTCGGATATCGCTGCTGCCCGCGCCGCCATCCATCACCAACAGACCCTTGGTGTAGGAGATATTGAGCACCGGGTTCGCCATGGCGTCCGTGAAGTTAATGGTGCCCGAACCCATGGAGTAGACGCCGCTGATGATCGTAGTGATCACCGTGTTCGACATCGTGAACTGGGCGTTGCTGACCGAGCCGCCACCGATGAGGCCCGGCGTTTCCAGGGTCAGGCCCGGTTGGTTCCAGCTGCCGTAGACCAAGAAGGCATTCGTATCGACGAACATCACCGGGTTGCTCGAGTTTCCGCTCGGGTCCGCAAACGTGGCCACCGTAAAGGAATTCGCCATCGCGGCCACCGAGGCCAAGGCCATACCGGCGGTAATCCAAATCTTCATAAGTCCAATCTCCCTGTGCCGACAAGCCTCGACACGTTTTCACTGTACCTGGGTGCCGAGTTAAGCCGAAGTCAAGAACCGGGTAAATGACCCCGTATTCCTACGGGCTTTGGCAAAAAACAACCCCTCTCACCGATGAGGCAAGAGGGGATGCTTGAGTTCCAGGCCCGATTTAGGCCTGGCGGCGGCGACGAGCCAGCGCGAGCAGGCCCGCGCCCAGCGCGATCATGCTGGCCGGTTCCGGCACGGCGCTGCTGGTGAAGCTGGCCGTGTAGGTGGTGGTGTTGCCCACGTTCGCCTGGTTCGCCAGAGCGAAGTTGAACTGCGTCATCGTGGCACCCGGAGGCACCGCAGGACCGCTGAGCGTGATGTTTTGACCGCGCAGCGTGCTGGCACCGGCGCCGAGGCCTTCCACAAACGTGGCGCTATCGAACGAAATGGTGAACAGCGGGTTGTTGCTGCTGTCGGAGAAGCTGATGCTGCCCGGACCGGTGGCGAAGAGCCCCGGAATAACCTGCGTCAGCGCGAGCGTCGTCGTGTTGAACTTGGCATTGGTCACGGTCGGGGCACCCACGGCGCCCGGCGCGATCAGCGTGAGACCAGCGTTGCCCCAAGCTCCGTTCAGAGTCTTGGCCACGCGATCATGCACGAATACCGGATTGTGGGCATTGCCCGACGGATCCGCAAACGTCGCAAACGTCACGGAGTTGTCGGCCATGGCCGCGACCGCACTGCCCAACACCAGCGCCGTCATAAGAACCTTTTTCATGATAAATCCAGACCCCCTCTCCCGAGGCTTCGCTCATTGTATCCCCTCCCTCTGTCGCTCGGGGTCGTAGGAATTACCAGGTTTTGGTTAAGAATCCCGGTTTGGCATAGGAGGAAAGCGCTTCCTGCCGAGCCCGGAGAATGAGGAATGGCCCACCGACTTTGGGAAATCTCCGCCGAAGGCTTGACCTCCGATGCGATCATTATAGTATAGTTTTGTCTAGGAGTATTGAGAACCGTGGCTGCGACCCGAAATCAACCCACTGACAAGAATGAAGCCGTGGCCCTCGCGGTCCAGCAGATCGAGAAGGCCTTCGGCAAGGGGTCCATCATGCG
>CALRVA020000128.1:0-7726 GCA_943371495.1 Archangium gephyra
CCGACGATCGGCATGTTCCCCAACAGCGCCGGCGGCAAGGCTTGGATCCTGGATACGTTCCCGGTGACGGCCAACACGCGCCAGAGCCAGTTCCGCTTCGGGGGCCGCTTCAACATGGCCTACGCCGATGGACACGCCAAGAACGTGAAGTTCCGCGGGGGTCTCACCACGGGCGTCGGTTACGTTTACGTGCCGAGCCAGCTGAACGACCGCCTGGCCTACTGCGCCAGCCCCAGCGAACTGTTGGACGGCAGCCGCTTCGGTCTGGGCAATATCGCCTGCCAAGACTTCGTGAACATTCCCTACACCGGCACCACCGTGTGGTCGCCGGAATAGTTATGGCGCGATTCCTGAAAATGCTGGTGGCCACAATTTGGGTGGCCTTCATCATCGGGTGCAGCGGCGGAGAGGGCGCGAATCTCGAAACGACGGCGGAACAACCTCCGGCTGATCTCGAAGCCGGAAAGAACGCCAACACATTGGAGGAATGGTCAGCGGCCAATCCGAACAATGGTGCCCCGGGTCACGGGGACATGGGTGCGGGGCAGCGGGCCAACACCGATAAGTGACGAACAGGGCGGGGGTGAGAGAGGACACCCCCGCTCGCCCGCTTCTTTCTTTCGCCCGGTCGCGACATGCGCCAAACTAAGCCCATGGTCCGGATCACGGCGTATATCAAGCCGTTTCAGCTTGAGGACGTGAAGACGGCGCTGGGCAATCTCAACCTGGGCGGGATGACCATCGGCGAAGCCCGGGGCCGGGGTGATAACCCTGAGCAGGCCGTGCAACTGGCCGGGCATGAATATCTCATCGCCATGCCCCTGCGCAGCCGCGTGGAACTGGTGGTGACCGAGGCCGACCAAGAACGCGTGATCCAGGCGATTTCGGACGCCGTGCGCACCGAGGCGGCGGGATCAGGGAAGATTTTTGTCGAGAAAGTGACGGACGCTATCAGAATTCGGACCGGAGAATCGGGCACTGATGCGGTCTGACGAAACGTATACTCCCCGGGCGCGTCATAATTGCGCAAGGGGCAAGGCCCTATGAGCATGAAGAGAAGGATTGGTTTGAGTGTTTGGTTGGCATTGACGGCCCCGTGGGCCCTTGCCGCCCCGATGACGTTGGAGTTGAGCCACAAGGATGGCGAGACGATCAGCGGGGACGTTCAGTTTACGGCGCGAGTGCAAAGCGAGGCTTTGGTCACCAGCGTAGAGTTCTACATCGGCGACAACCTGCGGGACACCGACCAGAGCACGCCTTACCAGTTCAATATCGACACGCTCACGGAGGATGACGGACCGTTTTCGGTGACGTTTGCCGCCTACAATGCCGAAGGGGGCAGCGTGAAGAAGACGCTCCGCCTGAAGATTGACAACGGCCTGAGCAAGGGCGTGGGCTATCACGTGGGCATTGCCAACGAAGCCCTGCAAGAGAGCCAGTGGGCCAAGGCGATTCTGCACGGCCGCACGGCCCTGCGCATTGATGGCAACGACAACTCCGCCCGCCTGGTGCTGGCCCGCGCCAACCTGGGCGCCGGCGTGCTGGACCTGGCCCAAAAGTTTGCCGAAGACATCGTGGCGAGCGACCCGGCCAACGTGCCCGCCCGCCAACTGCTGAGCGGCATTAACCTGCGCCGCGCCTTTTTGGCGCTGGAACGCGGGACCAACGACAACGCCACCTTGCTCGGCACGCTGACGGAAGCCTTCCGCTCCGCCGCCACCAACCAAAACGCCGCCAATGCCTCTCGCATTGACGCGATGGGCGAACCGACCGACGAGACTCTGCCGGCCTACGTGGATGCCTTGCTGGATATCCGCCGCTTTAATGATGCCGCCCGCCGCCTGGCTCCGGTGTTCGCCAAGGACCCGACCAAGATTGGCCACGGCAACCGCTTGATCTACGCCTACCTGCGCTCCGCCCGCCTGAAGGATGCCGCCGAAGCCATTGATCTGGCCCGCCGCAGCAACACGATGGACGCGGAAACCTACGCGCTGGCCGCGTGTCTGCACGCCTACATGGGCGAGACCGAGAAGTCCTCGGCCGCGATGAAGGAAGCTCTGCTGCTGGACCCCAGCCGCAACACCGTGGTGACGGCGCAGATCTTCACCAGCCTGCGCGCCGGCAACCTGAACGGCATGGGCCAGGTACTGCAGCAGTACCGCCAGAGCAACGGCGACCCGACGCTGGCCGGTTACTACCAGTCCGTGCTGCTACAGCAAGCCCGCCGCCCGGATGAAGCTCGCATCGCCTTTGAGAATGCGATCCTGACCGACGCCGCCAGCTACGAACTGCTGACGGAGCGCGCGATCCAGGCCTACACCTATTCGTTCAACGAGTCGCTGTCTTCGGAGCAAGTGGATCGTCAGCGCGGCATCGCCAAGGCACTGCTGGACGCCGCCATCGAAGCCCGCCCGGATTCGTTCGAAGCCCTCACCGCCCTGGCCATGCTGGCCATGCAGGATGGCAACAAGGACGACACGCTGAAGTGGGCCCGCGCCGCCGTGGGTGCCGCCCCGGAATACGCCGGTGCGCAATACGCCCTGGCCGGTGCCCTGCAGATGATGCAGCGCCCCAGCGAAGCCCGCAAGGCCATGGAAGCCGCCGGCGCCATTGACCGCACCCTGGTGGGCGTGCCCGCGCCGGGTTCGGCCGTGGACCTGCTGCGGTACCTCTACAGCAAGGGCCGCACGCCGTGGCTGGCCGCGCCGGGCCGCTAAGGTCAGGCTAGTCCGTACCCGGGCCGCCCGCGTGGTGGTCCGGGTATATTTGTGCCTCGGTTCGGGGCGTAGCGCAGTTTGGTAGCGCGCTTCTCTGGGGGGGAAGAGGTCCCGGGTTCAAATCCCGGCGCTCCGACCATTTAGGTCTTCCCCGAAGCCGATTTCACCCCACTTCCCGGCGATATACTGACCTCGCGATGCGAGGATACAGCCGCGACCATATCGGTTTGGCCGTGTCTTTGTCTTGCCTTTCCGGCTACGTGGACGCCACCGCCTTTATGGCCACGGGCGGGCTGTTTGTCTCCTTTATGAGTGGCAACTCCACGCGCCTGAGCGTGTCCCTCGTGGAGAACCACTTTGCCTACGGCGCCCTCGTTTTGGGCGTCATCAGCTTGTTTGTGGTGGGGGTGATGCTCGGCACGGTGGTCTCTCGCCGCTACCCCCCGCGCAAAGTGAATGTGCTGCTCACCGTGGGGGCCCTCCTTACTCTGGGGGCAGTGGGGCATAGCTTGGCGTTCACCTACTTCAGCACCGCCTGCATGGTGCTGGCGATGGGGGCGGTGAACACGGTGTTCCAGCGCGACGGGGAAGTCAGTATCGGCATCTCCTATATGACGGGCACGCTGGTGAAGCTCGGCCAGAACCTGGCGGGGGCGCTGATGGGGGGCGAGAAGGAAACCTGGTGGCCCTACGCCCTGCACTGGCTGGCCCTGGTGATGGGGGCGGTGATCGGCGCGCGGGTGCATTACTTCTTGAGACCCCATTCGTTGTGGGTGGGCGCGGTCGCGGCGTTTGTGCTGGCCCGGTACGCCCGGCGCTTTACGGCTGAAAGCGCCCCGAACCCGGCTTGATTCTGGACTCCACTCTGCCCGTTATTTTTGCGGGGTTCGATGCCGGTAGAACTACGGACGACATATTCAATGTAAAATAAGGGGGCCTCGCTCTTGTTGAGGGAGCGGAGAGGATTTTGATGAAACTATTTCTTTCGGTGGCGGCGTTGGCCACCTTGTCGGCCAGTGCTTTGAGTCAGCTCGGACCGACGCCGTACTTGCAGACCTCGGACAGCCCGTGGGCGGCCTCTGTGGGCAGCTCGACGTTCTATCTGGAGAACTTTGAAGACGGTGCGTTGAACACACCGGGCGTGACGGCCTCTCTGGGTAACCCCATCGGGCCTGGTGGCCTTACTGACTCGGTGGACGGCGATGACGGCAACGTGAACGGTTCGGGCTCGGCCGGTCGGTCGTTCTTCGCCAGCGGCGGGCCTACGGGCATTCGGTTTACGTTTAGCAGCGGTACTTATGGCGCTCTGCCGACCCACGCGGGCATCGTGTGGACGGACGGAAGCGGGAACACCCGATTCGAGGCATTTGACGGCAGTGGCACTTCCCTGGGGGTTATCAATGGCAGCCATGCGGATGGTAGCGTTAGCGGGACCACGGCGGAAGACCGATTCTACGGCTGGGTGAATCCGGGCGGGATTGGTAGCATTCGCATCAGCAATACGAGCGGTGGGCTTGAAGTGGACCACCTGCAGTACGGGGCGGTGCCGGAACCGGCGACGATGACCGTGCTGGGGCTGGGGCTGGCTTCGCTGGTGGCGCGCCGCCGCCGCAAGTAAGACTAAGAGTCTTCATCCTTGAGGGGCACCTTTGGTGAGTGCCCCTCAAGTTCTGTTCGGGCAACTTGCCGGATGCCTAACTGTTGATCGCCTGCAGCAGATCCTCAATGAGGTCGTCGGCGTCCTCGATTCCCACGCTCAGCCGCAGCATCGTCGGCAAGATGCCGCGCTCCACGCGCTGCGCCTCCGTCATCGTCGCGTGCGACATCAGCGGCGGGTAGGCAATCAAGCTCTCCACCCCGCCCAGGGATTCCGCCAGCAGGAACACCTGCGTCCCCTCGGCCACGCGCCGGGCCGTGGCTTCATCGTGGAACTCCACCGCCAGCATGCCCCCGAAGCCGCCATTCATCTGCCGCTTCGCCACCTCGTGGTCCGGGTGCGACGGCAATCCCGGATACGACACGCTGCGCACCGCCGGGTGCCCCTGCAGCGCCTCGGCCACCCGCTGCGCATTCGCGCAGTGCCGCTCCATTCGCACGCTCAGTGTCCGCAGCCCGCGTAGCGAAAGCCAGCAGTCAAACGGCGACGGGGTCGCCCCGTAAGCCTTGTTCCACTCGTAAATGGTGTGCGCCAGTTCGTCGTTGGCCGACACCACGCACCCGCCCAGCACGTCGCTGTGGCCGCTGATGTACTTGGTGGTGCTGTGCACCACGAGGTCCACGCCCAGGGCGATGGGGTTCTGCAGGGCCGGGCTGGCAAAGGTGTTATCAAACACCACAATCAGGCCGTGGCGCTTGGCCTCGGCCACCACCGCCTCGATGTCGCACACGCGCAGGGTCGGGTTGGCCGGGGTTTCGAAGATCAGCATCCGGCTGGCGGGGGTCACGGCCGCCGCGATGGTCTCCGGGCGGTGCGCATCAAACACGCAGTGCGAGATGCCCTGCTGGGGCAGGTATTGCTCCACCATGCGGAAGGTGCCGCCGTAAATGTCGGTCGCCATCAGCAGGTGGTCGCCCTGCTTCAGCAGCGAGAAGCACGCCGCGATGGCCGCCATGCCGCTGCTGGTGAGGGTGCAGCCCGCGCCGCCTTCCAGGCTGGCGATGACCTCTTCCAGCATCTGCCGGTTGGGGTTTTGGCAGCGGGTGTAGTCAATCTTGGGGATGTCGTCCAGGCTCGCCCACGCAAAGGTGGTGGATTGATAGAGCGGGGGCACCACCGCACGGAAGGTGGGATCGGGTTCTTGCCCGACCCGCAGGGCCTTGGTCGCGAATCGCATGGCTTGAATTATATAAGAATCGGAGGCAGGGCCCATGAAGAAGGAACCACTACCTCCGAATGTTAGGCTAAGGGGATTGTGCGCCTTAGAGCATGCAGCCGCGGACGATGGATTGCGGCCACTTGCTCCAGTTCACGGTGGGGATGGAGTGACCATGCCCGCGAATGACATTGAGGACTTCATTGGCATTCCGGCGGCTGGTGCCCTCCCAAATCTTGGTGAACACGGCCTGGCGCGGGGAACCAACCCCGGTAAGGTCGAAGCTGCGCTTGGCACCGAAGCCCTTGATGATGGTCTTCTGCGGGTCGGCGATCACGGGGAACTGGATGGCGTGTTCCTTGACCTCGGCCTTGACCTTGGTGAGGTCGGCATTCATGATTCCCACCACCTCGACCTTGCCCTTAAGCTGGGCGGCGAGGTCATTGATGAGCGGGGCGCCGGTCTTGTTGCTGGGGCACCCTTCCATCAGGAAGACGATGATCGTCGGGCGCTGCG
This sequence comes from Archangium gephyra, assembly GCA_943371495.1. Classification (GTDB taxonomy): domain Bacteria; phylum Armatimonadota; class Fimbriimonadia; order Fimbriimonadales; family Fimbriimonadaceae; genus JAHBTC01. The sequence goes on from CALRVA020000128.1 coordinate 6,047, forward strand.
TGAACGACTGGGCGGAGTAGGTTTTGCCGTCAGTGGCGGTGGCGCTAAAGGTGGGCACATTCGTGGCGCTGCCGAGCGCGGCGAGGCTGAGGGCGACCAAGGGAATGGCGATCTTGGTGAAGGCTTGAATCATGGGGTTCCTGCGGATGAGTGACCTCACTCCTCCTGATGTCCCGAGACTACTTCAAAGAATGCGCCTGCCAGCCCAAACGAATCAGGGTCTCCACCTTGCGGCGGCGGCTGGTGCGCGCGCGGCCTTGGAACACATCGTAGCCCTGGCGCTCGATCTCATCCAGGATGGCGGCATAAAGATCGCGGGCGAGGCGGATGGCCAGGCGGCCCTGCGGCGGAATGAGATGCATGCCGGCGTCGGCCTGGCGGTAGAGCTTTCGGGTCCGTTCGATCTCGAACTTCATCAGATCCACAAAGGCGGGCGTCAGGCGGCGCTGGGCGATATCTTCTGTAGTCACGCCAAAGCGGCCCATGTCTTCGAGTGGCAGATAAAGGCGTCCGCGCTCCCAGTCTTCGGCCACGTCGCGCAAGAAGTTGGTCATCTGCATCGCGTTGCCGAGGGCGACGGCGGCCCGGTTGGCTTCCTCGCTGGGGGGCATGCCCAGGATGCGGCACATCATCAGCCCGACGGCGGCGGCACTGCCCCGCATGTAGCGTTCCAGGTCGGCGTAGGTGCGGTACCGGGTTTGGCTCAGGTCCATTTCCATGGCGTCCAGGAACAAGAGCGCCTCATCCAGCGGCACGTGGCCCGACCGCACGGAGTCCACAAAGGGTCTCAAAACGGGGTGCGAGGGGCACTCCCCTTCCACTCCCCGCACCAATTGTTGACGATAGTCTTGCAGGCGGCGCGCAATCTCAGGCCGGGGCGCATCGGGGTTGTCCACCCACTCATCAGGCACCCGCACAAATCCGTACAGGGCATCCACCCGGTCGCGAATCTCGCGCGGGAACCGGCGACTGGCAAAGTAATACGTGGTGCCGAACTTGCGGTGCAAGGCCCGGCAGATGGCCAAATCGCCGGCCTGCACGAACGCGCCTTTCGGTGCGCACGGTGCCAACCAGCTCGGCCAAAAAGGTCCACGAATTGCCATTCCGACTGTAACTAACGCTTCAATTTGGTCAGTCGTCGGCACTAGCGGCCAACTTTGCCGAACTTTGCACGAAAATCCCACCGTTCATTCACATCGGGGGTTCCGCGCACCAGCAGGTGGCTCTGTTCGGGGCGGCGCAGAAAGAGGTGAGCTTCGCGCGCCAGGATCTCGACGGCGGTGTGGGTGCGGCCGCGCAGGTGGGCGCCGGGGGTCATGGGTTCGCCGGTCCAGATGGCGGCGTCGGGCCGCTCGTGCACGCCCATTCTGTAGACGATGGCGACGGGCACCACGGTCACGTTCGGCACCTTTTTGAGAACGAGATCGAGAGCCTCGCCGACCTCCCAGGCGTCGCCCTCCGGGCGCAAAATCCCATCGGCAAACTGGACGAGGGAGCAAGATTCGGCCCGCATCCGCCGAATGGTCTCGCGGATGGTGGCCACGCGGCGGTGAGGTTCACCAGGCGGGAAGGGCATGGCCCCGATCTTGCGGAACAAAGGGAAGGCGTCGAATTCGGCCACCCAGTCCAGGCTGGGAATGCCGAGCCTGGTGACGAGGTGAAACATCAGGTAGCCATCGT
>CALRVA020000129.1:0-7650 GCA_943371495.1 Archangium gephyra
GTTCCTTCCGCACTCGGACGTTGTCGCCCGGCACCCGGTGCTCCACCCGGTGCTCCACCTTGTCCCGGTACGCGGCCTTGACCAGCCGCTCCTTCCGGGCGTCCCCCGCGTTCCGCTTGTCGGCTGGTGGCACTACCACCCGCCCGGCCCGCAGCCGCTCCTGCACCCGGCCCACCGGCCGCTGCGCCCGCTCCCGGGGTTCCGCCTGGGGCTCCTCCCGGCGCTCCGCCGCCCATTCCCGGACGACCGCCGCCGCGACCCGAACCCGCTTCTTCGCTCACGACTTCCACCCGTACCCGGATGTTCGTCACGCCGTTCTGGTTCACCGCGCTCGGATAAATCTTGCGCACCACGCCGCGCCATCGGCGCTGGCCGTAAGCTTCCACCGCAATTCGCACCGGCATGCCAATCTTCACCGCCGAAATGTCGCTCTCATCCACATTGACCTCCACAAACATCTTGCTCGTGTCGGCAATCTCGACAATTTGAGCTCCTTCGGCAAAGGCACTGGTGGCCGGCGGCACAATCGTGCCTTCTTCCAGATACTTCTGGGTCACCACCCCGGAGCGCGGGGCCGTCACCGTGGTCTCTTCAAGCTGTTGCTGAGCGTTCTGCGCGCTCACCCGGCTTCGCACCGCACTGGACTGCGCGTTCTGCAGGTCAGCCCGTCGCAATTGCACGTTGGCGCGGTTGATTTCCGCGGTCTTGAGGGCGACCTCGGCTTGCTCCACGGCTTTCTGGGCGTCTTGAACGTCGCGCTGCGACTGCCCCACGCGAATCTCGCCGGCTTCGGTTTGCCGCAACGACGACTTCGCCTGGTCAACTCGCGTTTGCTGGGTCCGCAGGGCAATATCAAGTTCGCTATCCAGCGTGCTGGCCCGTTGCTGAGCGACCTGGTAGCTGCTTCGGGTGCTCTGCTCATCACTGGCCGCGCGGTCCAAATCGGCCTTGCTCACATAACCCAATTCGAAGAGCTGCTTGGCCCGCTCGTGGGCGGCCTGGCTCGTTTCGTATTGGATTCGCGTGCGCTCCAGCGCGGTCTCGGCATCGCGGCGACGCTGCGGCAGGTCCACTTCCTTCAGCTGCTTCATTGCCTCTTCGGCGGCCCTCACACTCGCCCGGGCGTTCTCAAGCTGGGCGTTATAAGTGAGGGGCTCGGCCTTCGCCGACTCCTGAGCGTTCTTAAGTCGAATGCGAGCCTGGTCTAATCGAATGCGCGCATCTCTAACCGATTGCTCGACATCCTGGACCGTTCGGCTCGCCGTGATCTCGGCGGAGCGAACCCGGGCCTGGGCACCAGTGAGGTCGGCCTGGGCCTGTTCCACGAGCGTACGCGTATCACGGGGGTCGATAAGGGCGATAAGATCACCGCGGTTGACGACGGACCCTTCCTCCACAGCAAGCCGAACGACCGTCCCCCCCGCCTTACTACGAACCGTAACCGTGGTGAGGGGGACGAGGTTGCCCGTGCCACTGGTTGAGCGAAACAATTCACCTTTCGATACCGGTGCGTATCGAAATTCCACTTCGGCACCACCCTGCGTGTTGTTGCGCACGGTGTACCACCCGGCCGCCCCCAGGACGACGAGGGCCGCCACGACCCCTACTGTTGTTTTGTTCATTCCCCTACTGACTCTTCGACCGGCTCACCCGGGATCGGATCCCCGACGGCAAGGTCCAGTCGGACTTCACTTATCAATAGGTCATACAGGCTTTGGACAAAATTTGTTTCCGCGGTCACCAAAGTCACCTGAGCGGTGAGCACATCGATGACGTCGCCCGCCCCGAGCTGAAGTGACTTACTCGCGGCGTCGTAGTTCTCTTGCGCGGCTTGCAGCGCGAGTTGGCTGGCTTCCAATATCAGGCCGTTTTGGGCGTACGACTTGTAGGCCGTCTCTACTTCTGCCACCACATCCCGTTCGGTCTGCTGCAGGGACGCCAGTTGGGCTTCCAGCGAAAGCTCGCTCCCGCGCACCGTGGCGCGGCGGCTGTCACCGTCGTAGACCGGCATGCTGGCTTGGAACACCAACTGCGGGCGGTCGCTCACATCTTCGTTGAAGGTGCGCGTGTACTGCGCATTCAGGCTGTATTGCACGCCCACGTTCAGCTTGGTCAGCCGCAGGGCCACTTGGCTTTGCTCCACGCGCTTGCGCTGGGCCACCAGGTCGGGGCGCGTGTCCAGGGCCTTATTCACCAAGGATTCCAGGTCGCGCACTTCGGGGCGCATGCTGGGGTCCGTCTGAGATTCTAGTTCCGGCAGTTCTCCGCCGCTCCAACCCAGCACGGCCTTCAGGTTGGCCAGGCTGGTCGAGACGTTGTTTTGGGCTTGCAGCACGCTGGCTCGGGAGTTGAGCAGGTCAGCGCGCGCTTGCAGCACGTCTTTGCGGGGGATGGCCCCAATGGCGGGGTCGGCACTGATTTCGGCTTGCTTCAGCAGTTCTTCCGACCGCTTCAGCTGGGCGCTCCGCACGCGGAAGAGTTCCTGCGAGCGCAAAGCGTCATAGAACCGCTGGTGCACGCTGAAAAGGGTGCTGCGCAAAGTCTGGCGGGCACTCAGCAGGGCCACGTCTTGGCTCAAGAGAACCCGATCGAAGCTGTAGCGTCGCTGGCCGTTGTCCAAGATGCGGTAGTCCAACGAAACGCTGCTGTTGGTGCTGTTGAAGTCGTTGCGACCTTGGTTAAAACCGGTGTACCGCTCCTGCCAGCCCGAGCTCCGCGAAAGGTTCGCCGTCACCGACGGCAAGAAATCAGCCTGCGCCGACTTGACGTCCTGCGCCGCCGCTCGCACGCTCAAAAAGGCACTACGAACATCCCCATTGTTCTCACGTGCTGCCGCCAAGGCTTCTTCAATGGTCAGCACGTCTTGTCCGTGCGCCAGGGCTGCGGCCATTGCCAAGCACACCCACGACCAACGCTTCATTGTTCTCATTCACTCCCGAGGCTCCCCAAAACCGGAGCCATCCGTTGGTCATACCGGGTTGAGTAGGGATTCGGTTGCTTTTCCTGGGGAAACTCTCGAAAATTAGGCCCCCGCAGCGCACCGTGCCAAAATCCGTTTATGGCTGACAGTCCGGCAATGAGCCTCGAGCAAATCCGCTCCCTCCTCGAAGATCAAGCGTCCCTTCTTGACCACGAGTGCAAGACCGTTCCGGCTTCGGCGCTCCACCAGCCCGGCCCGGACTTTGTGGACCGCATTTTTGCCCCCACCGACCGGAGCATCCCCGTCCTGCGCAGCGTCCAGCAGCTTTTGGGCACCGGCCGCCTGGCTGGCACGGGCTACATGAGCATCCTGCCGGTGGACCAAGGCATTGAGCACAGCGCCGGCGCGAGCTTTGCCAAGAACCCCGAATACTTTGACCCCGAGAACATTGTCCGGCTCGCCATCGAAGGCGGCTGCAACGCCGTGGCCAGCACCTACGGTGTGCTCGGTTCCGTGGCCCGCAAGTACGCCCACAAGATTCCGTTTATCCTCAAGATCAACCACAACGAGCTCCTCACCTATCCCAACAAAGCCGACCAAGTGATGTACGCCCAGGTGGACCAGGCCTGGAACATGGGCTGTGTTGCCATTGGCGCCACCATCTACTTCGGCAGCGACGAGGCTACTCGCCAGATCCAAGAAGTAAGCCAAGCCTTCGCCCACGCCCACGAGCTCGGCATGGCCACCATCCTTTGGTGCTACCTGCGCAACGATGCCTTCAAGCAAGGCAAGACGGATTACCACCTCTCCGCCGACCTCTCGGGCCAGGCCAACCACCTCGGCGCGACCATTGAAGCCGACATCCTCAAGCAGAAGCTGCCGGAAGTCAACGGCGGTTACCGGGCTCTGAACACGGGCGACTCCAGCTACGGCAAGATGGACGACCGCATCTACACCGAACTGAGCAGTGACCACCCGATTGATATGACCCGCTACCAGGTCATCAATGGCTACATGGGTCGCGCAGGGCTCATCAGCAGCGGCGGCGCCAGCGGCGCCAATGACTTCAAGGATGCGGTCGCCACCGCCGTCATCAACAAGCGCGCGGGCGGCATGGGCCTCATCAGTGGCCGCAAGGCGTTCCAGCGCCCGATGGCCGAGGGTGCCAAGCTCCTCAACACCATCCAGGACGTCTACCTCAACGACGGCATCACGCTGGCGTAACCATTGACTCATCAACGATCACCCCTTTGGCCTCTCGCCAAGGGGGTGAGTTCCCTAGGGCACCCGGGTTGCCCTTGGTATTCTCATAGCGTGGCAGACACCAGTTCTGGCGACCCGATTGTCAATCAGGCCGCGCTGATTCCTGCCTCAATCGAGTCGCTGATCCGCCAGATTAGCGATATCACCAAAACCGAACCCCAGGATTATCCTATGGCCCAAGAAAAGTTTGATGCTGATGTCGTTGTCATTGGGGCGGGCCCCGGTGGCTACGTTGCCGCCATTCGTGCCGCCCAACTCGGCGCATCCGTCACCGTTGTCGAAAAGGAATATCTCGGCGGCACTTGTCTGAACTGGGGTTGTATCCCCAGCAAGGCCATGATCGGCAGCGTGGAACGTCTCCACGACGTCAAGCACGCCGGTGACCTGGGCGTGGTGGTGACCGGCGAGGTTAGCATGGACTTCGAGAAGTTCTCGGCCCGCCGCAACAAGATCGTGGAAACGCTGCGCGGAGGCGTGGGCATGCTGTTCAAGAAGAACAAGATCAACCACGTCGAAGGCTTTGCGAAGTTTGTGGACGCCCACACCTTGGAAGTCGAGAAGGATGGCAAGACGCAAACCCTGCGCGCCAAGAACTTCGTCCTCGCCATGGGTTCCAGCGTCATCTACCTGCAGATTCCCGGCCTGGAAGGCACCCGCGAAGACGGCGTGTGGACCAGTGACGATGCGGTGACGGCGCCGTTCGTGCCCAAGCGCATGCTCATCCTGGGCGCGGGCGCCGTGGGCGTGGAATTCAGCTACGTCTTCAATGGCCTCGGCACCCAAGTGACGCTGGTGGAAATGATGCCCCAGCCGATCCCGATGTTCGACGCCGACCTCGGCGCGGAACTCGGCAAGCTGCTGAAGCGCCAAGGCGTGGACCTGCGCACCAGTGCCAGCCTGGACAAGTGCGAAAAGACCAAGACCGGTTGGAAGTGCACCGTCACCAGCGCCGGCAAGTCGGAAGAGATTGAAGTGGACGTGGTGCTGCTCGGCGTTGGCCGCAAGGCGATGACCGACAACATGAACCTCGAAAAGATCGGGGTCAAGCTCCACCGACGCGGCGTGGAAGTGGTAGACGACAGCCTGCGCACGCACGTCCCCAACATCTGGGCCATCGGTGACGTGACCGGCCGCATCCAACTCGCCCACATGGCGAGCCACGAAGGCACCATCGTCGCCAGCAACATCGTGAAGAACGGCGACCGCAAGGTGGACTACAAGGTGGTCCCCAACTGCGTCTACACCGTGCCGGAAGTCGCCAGCGTCGGCCTCACCGAAGGCGAAGCCAAGGAGAAGGGCTACGACGTGATGGTGGGCAAGTTCGCCTTCCGTCCGCTCGGTAAGGCCATGGCGTCGGGCCACCAAGATGGGTTCGTCAAGGTCGTCGCCGAGAAGAAGTACGGCGAAATCCTGGGCGTGCACATGATCGGGGCGCACGTGAGCGACATGATCCACGAGGGCGCGGCGGCCATCAAGCTGGAAGCCACCATCGAAATCATGTCCGAGATGATCCACGCTCACCCCTCGATGAGCGAAGCCGTCCTCGAAGCCTTCGAAGACGCGCACGGCATGGCCATCCACAAGTAAGCCACGCCGCCAAACATGCAAGACCCCCTTGGTCAGCGAGACCGAGGGGGTTTTTGTATGCCTTAGAGCGTACCGGTCAGAATCGACAACGAGTGCACCTGCCGGAAGCCCAGTTGCAGATTCAGCTGGTACATCGGATTATTCTCTTCGTTGTCGGTGTAGACCATGGTGCGGCCCATCGCCTTCATGTCTTGCAGCGCGTGGCACTTGAGAGCCCGCGCGAGGCCGCGCCGACGTGCCTCACGTCGAACCCCGGTGAAGCCGGTGGTGGCCCCGAGATTGCCGGTATCCGCGTGGAACGGCCGAACCTGAGACATCCCCAGAATCCGGTCACCTTCCATCGCCACCCAATCTCGACCTTGCTGGCCGATGGGTGACTTCATATAGTCCACAAACTCATCGAAGGGGTCGGGCACCACTGGGGTAGGCCACGGCACGTCCATCATCGCCGCCCAGAACATATCGTAGAACTCCTGTTGCAACGCGTCCGACTCGTTCAGGAATTCGAACCGACGGATCGTAACGCCTGCCACCGGTTTGGCGTTCAGGTTCCACTGGCTCAGGTCCAACGCACTCACAGGGTTCTCCTGCTTGTATTCCGCTCCGTGAGCCTCCCAGGAGGTTCGGATTTGCGGCCGCAATGACGTCGCCATGGCCGTGTAAGTGCGGCTACCGCGCTTTCGACCAAGGTTCTTGAGAAAGTCAATATGACTGTCCATCTCAGTGGCCGTCACGTCGTCATCGACCATAGTAAACATGAATTCGCGCCCGTCTTCGAACGGCTCTTCACGCTCAATCGACACGCATGCTTTCATGTGACCATCCACAAAGGCACCCCACCGCTCCTTTTCGAAACGGGGCGCGATCGCATCCATCATCCCTCTCATTTCAGGGTAGGTGATGGGGTTGTCAGGGAAAAAACGATTGCGCAAAGCCAGCATGGAGCGCAAATCAGTTTCAGATTCTAAAATTCGGTAATCAAACATGAGATCGTGGCGCGGCGCGCGCCGGTGATAGGGGCGGCACCGACCGCCCGCTAGGAGATCTCGTTACCGCAGTGTTGTCGAAAGCGTATACCCGCCGGTCATTTCTTGGTTGCGAATCACCATCCAATCTCGGAGATTGGCCTCGCTGACGCGCACCACTTGGGGTTGGGTTTCGGGGGCGGTGGCGCAGGCCAGGCCTTCCACTTGCCCGTTCTTCACGGTCACGCCTTCCAGCCAGACCGCCTCCCCATCGGGGCACACCACTTGCACCGAAACGTATTCGGCTCGCTCGGGGCGGGTGAGATGGCGTTTCAGCTCCGACAGCGAGGGCTTCGCCCGCTCTGTCGTTGACTCACTATCTCGAGGAGCTTCCACCGTTCGGACACTCACACAACCGGCCAAGAGACCAGCTACACCCGCCACGATGAAGGCACCCAACCGCACCTGCATGGCGCATATTCTGGGGTTCGCCAAGTCTGAGTTCAAGCGAACCGGGACCCTCGTGCGGCATTTAGGGTCCGTTGTCCCTTATGAATCTTGGGGATCGACTTCGGGATAGCGTCCATCTAGGCCGCAAGAACTACCCAAACCGAGCCGCCGACTAATGACGTTCCGGTTGCGCGCCACCAGCCGGTAGCCGAGCTCCCACACCCAGATAAAGGGCGGCCAGGCGATCCAGCCAAGTCCCCGATAGCCCAAGACCCGTAGCATCTTGAGCACCGCGCGGCCCCCGCCGCTGACCTGCCCTTCTTCGTCAATCCACAGCACCTCGCCCTGGGCGCGCTGCGTCAGGTCGGCGTTCCACACCGGGTGAGTGCAGTGCTGATACGAGCAGATGACGATGCGGCGCTCGGGGTCTTTGCGGCGCACCCATTGGGCCGTGGCGTTGCATAT
>CALRVA020000130.1:0-7630 GCA_943371495.1 Archangium gephyra
AAGGCGGCCCCACCACCAGCGAGATCGTGGTGCAGGCCATCTTTGATCGGCTGGCCCCGGCCGTGCCGGGCAAGCTGGTTCGGGTGCGGCTGTTCGAGACCGCCCGCAACGTGTTTGAAGTTACCGCCTGAGGCGGGCTTCAGTTCATCGCTTCAGTTCATCGTCGAACCGAACTCTTCGAACACCGGCAAATAGAACGCCCATTCGTCGTTCTGCATCGCCTTCATGTACTTGGGCAGGCTCAGGTACGGCACAAAGTGGGGCCGCCGGGGCACCTTCTTCAGCTTCATGTTGGCCTGCTGGGGCGTCTTGTCGCCCTTCTTCAGGTTGCACTTGCGGCAGCAGGTCACCAGGTTCTCCCAGGTGTGCGGGCCTCCGCACCAGCGCGGCACCACGTGGTCCAGCGTCAGGTCCTTGCGGCTGCCGCAGTACTGGCAGGTGTAGAGGTCGCGCGCCAGGATGGAGTGCCGCGAAAGCCGCAGCTGGGGCATCGGCCGCTTGACCATGTAGCGCATGCGCACGATGCTGGGGCTGACAATGGTGCCCCGGCTAGTGCGGATGGGCTGGTCGTGCTGGTGCAGAATCTCGGCTTTGCCCAGCAACACCAGTGACACGGCCCGGCTGACGTTGCAGACGTTCAGCGGTTCGTAGTTCGCGTTCAACAGTAAGACCTCAGCCATGGCGGACCCCCCGGCGCCAATAGCAAGGCCCGTCGGTCACAGACAGACGGGCCCGAGGCGAACGGCGGCAACGAGACGGTATGACCGTATCGGACCACAGAGGCGGACGCATCCTCCTTGCATCGATTTGCCAACGTTTTGGCGCCATCATGGTATTCAGACGTCAAAACCGGCGCAATGGGCGCACTCTTTACAAAACCTTTACGTTCTAGTCCTCAAAAACTTGGCGGGGAGTTCGAGGGGCGGGGTTTGTGTGCTACGATGATGGGAGATTTTCACCACGGATGGGTTATTGGCGATGAATGTCTTGAAGATTGAAGGTGGCGCACCCCTTGTGGGGAGCGTGGCGGTAGGCGGAAGCAAGAATGCTTCTTTGGCGATTTTGGCGAGTTTGCCCCTGATTGACGGGGTGACGGAACTGGCGAATCTGCCCAACATCAGCGATGTCCGCACGAAGCTGGAGCTCCTGCGCGAGTTCGGAGCCGAGGTCGAATGGAACGGCAGCACCTGCACCATTGACACCCGCAATCTGCACTACTTTGAGCCGAGCGACGCCCACGTGCGCCGCATCCGTACCTCGTTCTATCTGCTCGGTCCGCTTCTCACTCGTTTTGGCAAGGCGCGTCTGCCTATGCCGGGCGGCTGCGACATCGGCGACCGCAAGGTGGATTTCCACCTCAAGGCTCTGGCCAGCATGGGTGCCCCGGTGGACACCGACAACGCGGTGTATTCCGTGGCCAGCGACAGCCTGCACGGCGAGTACATCTATCTCGATTTTCCGAGTGCCGGGGCCACCCAGCACCTGATGGCGACGGCCTGCCGAACGCCCGGCCAGACCGTGATTGACAACGCGGCCATGGAGCCCGAAGTGACGCAACTCGCGGCGTTCCTGCAGGGCGCGGGGGCGCGCATCGAAGGCGCGGGCACCAACAAGATCACCGTGACCGGCGTGGACCACATGGGCGACAATCGCTTCCGCATTCCGGCGGACCGGATCCAAGTGGGGACGTACCTGCTGGCCGGGGCGATCACCAAGGGGCGCGTGACGTGCACCGAAATCTTGCCTGAATACCAAGCGGCCCTGGTGACCAAGCTCAAGGAGATGGGCGCGGATGTTGAAGTCACGAGTGACTCGGTGACCGTCGGGGCCACTCAGCGACTTGTAGGCGCCGAAATCGTCACTCTTCCGTACCCGGGCTTTGCCACCGATATGCAGCAGACCATGGTGGCCGTGATGGCCCTGGCCGACGGCATCAGCGAGGTGGACGAAACGATCTACGAACGCCGCACAGGCCACGTGAACCAGCTGAACCGCATGGGCGCGAACATCAAGACCAGCGGCAGCCGAACCGTCATCAAGGGCGTGGAACGCCTCCAGGGCGCGGCGGTGGAAGCGAGTGACTTGCGCGCGGGCGCAGCCCTCGTGCTAGCCGGGCTAGCCGCCGAAGGGACCACCCAAGTCCACAATGTGCACTACATCGACCGAGGCTATGAGGACTTTGAAGCAACCCTCAATAGTTTAGGGGCGTCAGTAGAGAGGCTGTCGGACACGGCGACCGTTTAGGCGCGTGTCACAATAGCAGTTCCCACCTTGAAATTTGCTGCTGAAATCGGAATTGACCTCGGTACGGCCAACCTGCTCGTTTACCGCCGAGGAAAGGGCATTGTCCTGAATGAACCCACCGTGGTGGCCATTTCGACAAACACCAAAACGGTTCTTGCCGTCGGCAACGAAGCCCGCGAGATGCTGGGCAAGACGCCCGGCAACATCCAAGCCGTGCGCCCGATGAAGGATGGGGTCATTGCGGACTACACCGTCACCATGAAGATGATGGAGCACATTCGCAAGAAGGTGGTGGGAGGCTGGCAGTTGTTCCCGCCGACAGCACTCATCTGCGTGCCCAGTGGGGTCACCAACGTGGAGCGCCGCGCGGTGTGCAAGGCGGCGCGCGAAGCCGGATTTGGCCGCGCCATGACGATTGAAGAGCCCATGGCGGCCGCCATTGGGTGTGGCTTGCCCATTGCCAACCCGGGTGGCAACATGATCGTGGATATTGGCGGGGGAACCACCGATATTGCGGTGATTAGCCTCGGGGGTATCGTGCTCAGTCAAAGCCTGCGGGTGGGCGGCAACAAGCTCGATGACGCCATTGTTCGGCACATCAAGAACACCTACAATTTGCTGATCGGCGACGCCACGGCCGAAGAGATCAAGATGCGGATTGGGACTGCCTATCCCATTGATCCGGAGATGACGATGAACGTGCGGGGCCGCGACCTGGTCGCCGGTTTGCCGCGCACGCTTGAAGTCTCGAGCGAAGAGATTCGCGAAGCCTTGAGTGAACCGGTGCGGCTCATTGCCGAAAAGGTTTGCGCGGTGCTGGAAGACACGCCGCCCGAACTCTCGAGCGACATCATCGAAAGGGGCATCACCCTCACTGGGGGCGGTGCGCTTCTGCGCGGCCTGGACCAACTGCTGCAGCGCGTCACCGACGTGCCGGTGAAGGTGGCGGAGAACGCGCTCAACAGCGTGGCCATCGGATGCGGCCGAGCGCTGGAAGAACTGGATGCCATCGAGAAATCGGCGGCGGTAACCTACGAGTAATGCGCGCGGTCACCTTGGCGGTCTTGGCTTTGGTCGGGGGGTTGGCGACGGCCGCTCCGCTTCGCCACGATGCGATGACCCAGGTGATGAACCGAGTGGACAAAGCCGTGCGCGTGGTGCTGAAGGTTGAAGGCGCACCCGTGGCTCGTCCCGGGCAAGCCCGCGCCGCGACCCGGGCGGAGATGGTGGCTGAATTCGACCGCATCATGACCATGGCGCGACCTCGGTTTCGCGGGCGACCCATCCGGCAAGCCGTGGACCAACCGCTGATTGACAGCCGGAACCCGGCCCCCGAAACCCGCGCCCAACTCAAGCGACTGATCGAATGGGGGTTTGTCGGACCGGTGTCCCCGCTGGCGACGGACCCTTCCCAGACATTGACCCCTCAGCAGTTTGGAGATGCCCTCGGCTACTTTATGAGCCGCCTGGCGGACGTGACACACACCTACGACCCGCGTTTTTCCCCGGCCAATTTGTCGAACGACGACTAAGTTCAAGCGAACGTTGTGCCGACACTTTAGATGTTGGCCGATTCGTCTTCTCACACTCCCGACCCGTTGTGGTCTCTGTTTGATCTCAGCTCCTTGCCGGTGTTGGGCTTGCAGGCGTTCTTGGGCACCACCCTGGAGCGTGTGGCAGTGGTGTTTGGGGCCAGCGGCGCGACCATCTTCCTCGACAACGGTGACGGGGTGTTTGGCTTGGTGGCCAAGACCGGCGCCCTCGGACAGATCCCGCTGGGGGCAGTGATTGAGGTGGATTACGGCTTGGCCGGACACGCCATCGCCACCCGCAAGTCACTGATTGTGGATGACCGTGTGGCCGAGAACGTGGCCGGACGCCACCGGGCCGATGTGGCGAGCGCCCTGATTGTGCCCCTGATGAACGGGGACCAGGCCGTGGGCGTGTTGAACCTCTCGCGCGGAGGAGAGGAGCCCGCGTTTGGCGCGGAAGACCTCAGCAAGGCCGAAGCCGTGGCGCATACCATTGCCCTGGCCATCACCAATGCCCGGCTGGTGGCGCAAACCCAGGCGGCGCTGCAGGAGGCCCAACACCGCCACGAAACCCTGCGCGGGGTGCTGGACAGTGTGGGGAGTGCGGTGATGGTGATTGACCCGGACAACCAGATTTTGGACCGGAACCGTCGGTCGGACGAGATGCTGGCCAGCGTGGCCAAGACCGAAGATTTTAAGGAAGCGGTGCAGCAAATGACGTCGCTGAGCCGCCAGGGTGATGCACTCCGCACGGCCAAGGTTTATGATAGCCGGAGCGACCGAACCTGGACAATGCATGCGGTGCCGCTGAGTGATGGCAGCACGGTTCTGACCGTGGAGGAGATTACAGATTTCGTCCGCTCGCAGTCCGAAATCGGACGGGTGCGACGCCTCGCCGAGATTGGCCAGATGACGGCGGCCATCGCCCACGAGATTCGCAACCCGCTCACGGGCATCCGTTCCGCCGGGCAGATGATCCAATCCAGCCCAGATTTGGCGGAAGAACTCGGCGCAGTGGTGATGGAAGAAGCCGAGCGTCTAAATAAGTTATGTGATAACTTCTTAGACTTTGCGCGGCCTGTGCATCTGGAAGTACGACCGGCAAGCCTGCTTGCCATTGCCCAGCGCGTTGAGCGACTGGAGGGCCCGAGCTTTGAGGCCGAAGGGAAGTCCTTGTTCTTCCGCTATGAGGGTGAAGTCCCGCTCATCTTGCTGGACGACCACCGGGTGGAGCAAGTGATGCTGAACCTGGTGCGCAACGCCCGCGAAGCCAGTGCGGCCGGGCAGGAAGTGGAAGTGGTCATCCGCGCCACGGGCTTTGCCGTGGTGGACCACGGACTGGGCATGAGCAACGAACAGCAGAGCATGCTGTTCTCGCCGTTCTTCACCACCAAACCCCACGGCACCGGCCTGGGGCTGACCAATGTTCGAAAGATTGTGGACGCGCACGGAGGCACCTTGAGTGTCAAGAGCGCGCCGGGCGAGGGCACCGCCTTTGAAGTGTCGTTTTCTAGGAGATCTGCGTGAGCAAAAAGAAGATTCTGATCGTTGATGATGAAGCCAATATCCGGCGCATCCTGCAAGTGGCGTTTGACCGCGAGGGTTGGACCGCCGTGCTGGCAGAAAACGGTCACGAAGCACTCCAGGTGCTCAAGTCGAGCCGTGTGGATGCCGTGCTTACCGACGTCACGATGCCGGGCATGAGTGGCTACCAACTCCAAGAAGCGATTGCCGCCGACTGGCCGGAGGTTCCGGTGGTCATCATGACGGCGTACGGCACGATTCCGCAGGCCGTGAGTGCCATCCGCAAGGGCGCGTTTGAGTATGTGACGAAGCCTTTTGATTTGGACGCCATCAAGCGGGTGATGCAGAGTGCGCTGGAGGCCAGCCAGAACCCGGCCCCGGCCCGCGCCGCGGCCAAGCCCAAAGCAGGCACCCGCGCCGGAGTTACTTCCGCGCCGGACTTCATCTTCCGCTCGGACGTGATGAAGGAGATTTTCGAAACGATCGAGCAAGTGGCCGATAGCCGCGCCACCGTGCTCGTCACCGGCGAGAGCGGCACGGGCAAAGAAGTGGTGGCGAAGCTGCTGCACGCCCTGAGCCCCCGCGCCGAGCAACCCTTTGTGGCGGTGAGCTGCGCGGCGCTGCCAGATACGCTTCTAGAGGCCGAACTCTTTGGCCACGAGAAGGGCGCCTTCACGGGTGCAGATCAAGCCAAGGCCGGACGATTTGAACTGGCCAACCAGGGTACGTTGTTCCTCGACGAGATCGGCGACATCCCGATGATGACGCAGATCAAGCTCCTGCGCGTGCTGCAAGAGCGAGAGTTTGAGCGCCTGGGCAGCACCGCCCCCACCCGTGTGGATGTGCGTCTGGTGACGGCCACCAACCGGAACCTGCAAGCCATGGTGGACATGGGCGAGTTCCGCCTCGATTTGATGTATCGCCTGCGCGTGGTGGAGATCGCGATGCCGGCTCTGCGCGAACGGCCTGAGGATATCGAATTGTTGGCGCAGCACTTCTTGGCGCGGCACTGCGAGGCGAATGGTCGCCACCTGGAAACCATTGCCCCGGATGCACTAAGTGCAATGGAAGCCTATGCCTGGCCGGGCAACATCCGTGAGCTTGAGAACACTCTGGAATCGGCGGTGGTGCGGGCCGGAAGGAACGATACAACCCTCGAACTCAAGCATCTGCCGGGCAACATGCTTTCCGCAGCCTAGAACTGTCGCTTAGGGCCGGGGCCGAATGGCATTTTGCCCCGAAGGATTCCGCCCAAACATCCCCATAATAAAGCCAGGATGGAGACGACTACCGTGGCTTCGCACATTGCCGATGCCAATCTGGCCGACGCCGGACGTAACCGAATTGAATGGGCCGAGCGCGACATGCCGGTCCTGCGAGCCATTCGCGAACGATTTGCCAAGGAAAAGCCCCTGGCGGGCCAGCGTATCACGGCGTGTCTGCACGTCACCACCGAGACGGCCAACCTGATGCGCACGCTGAAGGAAGGTGGGGCCGAAGTGGCCCTCTGCGGTAGTAACCCGCTGAGCACCCAAGATGACACGGCGGCGGCCCTGGTTCACCACTACGGCATCAGCACCTTTGCCATCAAGGGCGAAGACCACGAAACGTATTACCGCCACATCCACCAAGCGCTGGATATCCGCCCGACCCTGACGATGGACGACGGCGCGGACACGGTGGGCCTGATCCACAACGATCGCCGCGACCTGATGGAGACCATCATTGGCGGCACCGAAGAAACCACGACCGGTGTCATCCGCCTCCGCGCGATGGCCAACGAAGGCGTGCTGGGCTACCCGATTGTGGCCGTGAACGACGCGCTGACCAAGCACCTTTTTGACAACCGCTACGGCACCGGCCAGAGCACCCTAGACGGCATCCTGCGTTGCACCAACATGCTGCTGAGCGGCCGCGTGGTGGTGGTCGCCGGCTACGGCTGGTGTGGTCGCGGCGTGGCGTCGCGCGCCCGGGGCATGGGCGCCCGCGTGGTCGTCACCGAGATTGACCCGACCAAGGCGATTGAAGCCGTGATGGACGGTTTTGAAGTGATGCCGATGGAAGCGGCGGCTCCGATTGGAGACCTCTTCATCACCGTCACCGGCAACAAGCACGTGCTCGATGATCGTCACTTCAAGGTCATTAAGGATGGCGCGGTGGTGTGCAACAGCGGCCACTTCAATGTCGAGATCAACATCCCGGCGCTGGATGCGCTTTCCAAGGCGCGCCGCGAAGTGCGCCCGTTTGTGGAGGAGTTCACGCGGCACGATGGCAGCAAGGTTTATCTCCTGGCCGATGGCCGATTGATCAACCTGGCGGCCGCCGAAGGG
>CALRVA020000131.1:0-7599 GCA_943371495.1 Archangium gephyra
CAAGTGGGGGTGACGCACGACCTCTTCAATACGGTGCTGGCCGCGACCGGCGGACGGACGCGGCGCGTGGACAGTGTGAACCTGTGGCCGGCCTTCACGGATGCCAGCCGGGTGGTGGCGCGGCCGCACATCTATTGGGAGTTTCCCGAAGGGCCGGGGTGGCAGGCGATGTTGCTGGAGGGGAGGTACAAGGGCATCCGCCCGAACTTGCGTAATCGGGGCTTGGCGCTGGAGCTTTATGATCTGCAAACCGACCCGATGGAGACGACGAACATTGCGGCGCAGCGGCCCGATTTGGTGCGGAAGATTGTGGGGCTGATGCGGAGTGAGCGGGTGCCGAATCCGCGCTTCCCGCTGTGGGTGATTGACCGGCCGGTGCCACCCCCTGCGAACTAGTCTAATATGGGTCTAAATACCTATAACTAGGTGGGGGGGGTATGGCAATATGAGAGATATGGGCAAGTTCTTGGCGGTTGTTGCCACCTGGCTGATGGTCCTTGTGGCCCTGGCTCAGGGCGGGCCGGGTGGACCTGGAGGTGGCGGGCAGCCCACCCTTTCGCTCGTCGGATCCTTTACGAACTGGACGGGCAATTCACCCGCGACGAATCGGTTCCTATTTCCGGCGCAATTGCCTTCTACCGAAGGCTTTACTCACCCTGTCGTTTACACGAAAGGCGGTAGTGCCCAACTTCAAGTCTTCTTCCAGAACAACAATCCTCAACAGGATTTCGTTGGAAACTTGATCGTCCAAGATGCCCGATTCATTCACAGCACTCCTCCCGCTGCAGGCACCCCTGGTTCACCTCCACCCGTTACCATCCCCGACACGATCTTGTCGGCGCCCACGGTGTCGCTTTCGGTATCTATTGGTCAGACCTCACCGGCAAGTTTGAGTTTGGGCGGTCTACCAAGCTTCGTCACCCATGGCTACATTCAGCTGACTATGAGGGTCGAAGGCAACTTCGGGGCGCAAGTTCCAGGTGGGAATCCGAGTCCATGGTCAGGGACAGTGACCACCCAGAAGGTCTACATCACGTTATCGAACCCGGTTGGCGTGATGAACCCCGTCTGGACTGAATTGGCTGAGCTGTCCTGCTCATTCGCGCAGTTGGAAACGACTGCATCTGACGTAAACCGTGAGTTAACTACTGGCCTATTCGATTCAAATACGTTCGTCTACGATTTGCTGAATGGAGGGCCAAGGGTCTACACATTCTTGACTGACATCTTTAATGGTACAGGGCCTAAGGTCGTCACTTACAACTTAAAGCAGCATCTGAGCCACGCAAATGGGCGACCCGTCGGTTGTTCAGACATTAACGCCTATTTAGGCTTGTTACATTTAGCCCAAGGAATTGAGTGCTCTGGACGGGTTGTATACGGAGTCTTTGTGACAGGAGATTCGAAGTATCTGACAAATGAATTTGTTCCAATTGGATACAACCGGGCTGCTGATCCGAATATTCGAGTGCGCTTTGCATGGCACTTCCAGCTTAATGTTGGAGGATCGATTTCCGATGCCGCGATGTCCTATAAGTATAAGCTTGACGGCGCACTTTGGCAGAGCCCTGCTTACGCTTGGTCTTATGACGGATCTTGGCAAACACAAATTGGGTCAAACATTTACGGGCACGCCTTTCGGCAGTATCTAGACTTGGACGACTACTTTGTAACCACGTCACCATACAACTTCTCGTGCTGGTTGCCCGGGCCATCTGGATCTCCGATACCAGGCCGATTGGAGAACAGAGTTTTCCAGACGTACACAATCTCAGAGGTATACTGATGAATATGACGGTTATGCTGGCCTTGGCCATGAGTGAGCAAACTTCACCGTTGCTAGATGTCGCCCGAGCGAATGATTTCTCGATCGCTTCTCGTGTGGGGAGTCGTGAAGATGGCTTTTTCTCCTTGGGCCTGGTGCATTCATCAGGCGCACACTACCTTCTGGTTGATAGTCAGGTAGTGCGCAAAGATGCAATGGAAGAATTCAGGAATCTTATTGATGGTATGAATGCAATCCATGTGGATTCGAAGGGCATCACGGTCAATCTTGGTGCCGTAGATTCAGCGCCAATAGGAACTGCGGTCACTGTGCAAAGGGGTTCAGCACTAATCACCCACGGCGACGTTTGGGAAGGAAAGACTGTTCAGTCTGTGTGGTCCGTTAGCGGAAACTTTCCGGCTTTGTTCTTAGTTGGATCGAGCGCAAGGTCTTACGCCCGCTGGGGAGACGCGCCCGATCGGTCCGCAGGTTCGAGGCAAGGCGCAACCGACAAATCAATGCTAAGTAGCATGGTGACAAGTCTTGCAAGATGGCACAATAGTGAAGTTTGTGGCGCACTTGCGTACGTCGATAACATCCAACGCGTCGCTGGGCGGGAAATGGTCACCAAAGTAGACAAGAACCAGAACGTCTACGTGGACATGAACGAGCTGAGCCGTCACCGGGGTTGGAACTTCACCATCAGCCTGGAGCCTGCCCGTGCCGATGTCCGCATTGGCAATGATCACATTAAGATCTACCCGGGCGCGGACCGCATTCACATCGGCGACGAACTCGTGACCTTGCCGGGCACCGTCCCCAGTCAAGGCTACGGCGTCTACCTCCCGCTCAGGCTGCTGCAAGAACGGGGTTACTTACCCGCGGAGGGCTGAGAACCGCCCGGCTCGGGCCGCTTGATACACCGGAACCCGATGTGGGCCGACCCCGTATCGGGAGAGGTCTTCATCCGGGCGGTGGGGCGGTACCCCTCGCAGAACCCCCGCGCGCAGAGGAAGCTCCCGCCGCGCACCACGCGCTTGCCGACCTCGGGTTCGCTGGGATCCCAGGGTTCGGTGGGCGGGGCGGGCCGCAGCCGCCGCAAACTCACGTAGGCATCCGCGCGGTACCAATCCTCGCACCACTCCCACACGTTGCCCTCCATATCGTAAAGGCCATTGGCCGCCACGGGGAAGCTCTTGACCGGGGCCACCCCGCCGAACCCGTCTTCCAAGAGATCCTGAGCGGGGAAGTCGCCGTTCCAGATGTTGGCGTGGGGGCCTTTCGCATCGGGAAGAGGGTCGCCCAGGGCGCGCGACCCCACGCTCCCGCGCCGGGCGG
Source organism: Archangium gephyra (assembly GCA_943371495.1). Taxonomy (GTDB): domain Bacteria; phylum Armatimonadota; class Fimbriimonadia; order Fimbriimonadales; family Fimbriimonadaceae; genus JAHBTC01. The sequence continues at coordinate 3,104 of CALRVA020000131.1, forward strand.
CGAGCTCCCATTCCACCTCGGTGGGCAGGGACTTGCCCGCCCAGCGGCAATAGGCCAGGGCATCTTCGTAAGCCACGTGTACTACCGGGTCATCGCCCGGGGTGATCTCGGTGGTAGTGCCGCCTCGGGGGCGCCGCCAACTGGCGCCTTCGACGTACTTCCATTGGTTCGTGCCCTCGAACTTGACCCACACCAGGCTGCCCGGGGGGACGGCGGCTCCGGTCGGGCTCTCATCGGCGGGGATGCCGCGCTCGGCGACCGTGACGTACTTGGTGGTGGCCACAAACTCGGCAAACTGGCGCGTGGTCACCTCGGTGGTGTCCATCCAGAAGCCGTCCATGTAGACCAGCCGCACCGGCTGCTCGTCCATCTGCCCCTCTTTGTTGCCGATGAACGTTTGGCCACCGGGCACCCAGGCCATGCCGGGAGGGGTGGGGGAGGGCTCTTTTATAATAAGCGCGGCGGAGACGAGCGGATGGCGCTCGGCTTCGGCCTTCGGGCTGGGTTGGCAGGCGCCGGCCAGGATCAGCCCGCTCGCGATGCCCCACAGTGCCGCCCGCATAGCGGGATTATGGCCTCAAAACTAGCCGAGATAGCCTGCGTCGCCGATGCGTTGTTCCACCAGTTCCGCGCCGATCAGCACCATCGGCAGGCCGTTGCCGGGCGTGGTGCTGGCCCCCACGTAGAACAGGTGCGGGTTCGTCTTACTGCGGTTGGAGGGCCGGAAGCACACGCTCTGCATAAAGTCGTGGCTGAGCCCGAACGCCGCACCCTTGTCCAGGTTCAGGTCGCCCGCCCAATCTTGCGGACCGTAGGTGCGTTGCGCCTGGATGTGGGCCGGGTCGAAACCCGCCACTTCGCACAGCCGTTCCGTCACCAGGCTTTGCATCTGCTGCTCATCTTGCGCGGTCATCTTGTAATCAAGATTCGGGCAAGGAACCAGCACAAAAACGTTCTCGTGGCCGGCCGGGGCGCGGTCCGGCTGCGTCCGATTGCTGAGCGCAACGTAAAAGGCAGGATCTTGCGGCATTCTTAACGGATGCTGGAAGATGGCGTCAAGATTCGAGCGGAAATCTGCACCAAAGAAGACGTTGTGATGCAGCAGGTTCGGCAACGCACCCTGGTAGTCGATGTACATCAGGTAGGCCGAGCACGAGGTGCGCCGCTCCTTGGCCGGGCGCTTCTCGAGCTCCCGCTCTACGTAGGGGAGGTCCGCGTTGGCAATGATGAGGTCGGCGGTGCGTTCGGTGCCGTCTTGCATCCGCACCCGGTTGCCTTCAATGCTGGCCACGCTCTGGCCGAGTTCAATCGTCGCGCCCCGGGTGGTGGCCAGGTCGGCCACCACTTCACTCACGCGGGGCAGGCCGCCCTGCGGATACCAAATGCCTTCGCCGTACTCCATGTAGGTCAGCACGCCGTACACCCAGGGGGCATCGTAGGGGCTCAACCCAAGGTACATGGTCTGGAAGGTGAACAGCATCCGTAGGCGGGGGTCGTCCACGTACTTCTCCATCCGCTTGGCCAGGTTGCTGAGCATGTGGTGCTTGAAGACCGCCTGGATATCCTTGGGCCGGGCGAGGTCCAGCACGCTGCGGTAGTTGCGGCGGACGAACTGGGGCACAGAAACGCGATACAGCTCGGCGAGGTCGCCCAGGAGTTTGCCGTAGCGCTCGGCTTCGCGCCGGCCGGCCAAGTCCTCGATCTGCTTCACCATCTGGGCCACGTTGGGGGTGCCATCCAGGGTGGTGCCATCGCGGTAGAACACGCGGTACGAGGGGTCGCAGAGGGTGATGGGGAGGTGATCCTCCATGCGCTCGCCGAGATCGTTGAAGAGCCGCTCGAAGGGCTCGCGCATCATCAGCAGGGTAGGGCCGCCATCAAAATCGCACGCACCCACGCGCACGCGGCGGTTGCGCCCGCCGATTTGGTCGGTCTTTTCCAGAACCGTGACTTGAACACCGCGATGGGCCAGGCGCGCGGCGGTGGCTAGTCCCCCCAGGCCGGCCCCAATGACAATCGCGGTCTTCGCTTTCACTCTCTCGCCTACGAGGTGGCACGGGCCATGGTTCTATGCGACCTAAACGCCACCGCGCAACGCCCCCACGACCCAAAGGAACACGCCGAACGTGATGAGCACCACCCAGCCCACGTGGCCGCGGCGGTGGGCACGTTCGTCCTCGTATGTCCGGGCCGTCCAGAGAGAAGCGGCGATGCTTGCCGTGAGCCACCAACCAAAGAAGTTCAAAATCGGTGCTCCTCCAGGGAGCGGTCCGGGTTCCAACCACTTCCAGTAGCCGAGCGGCCCGGCCAGCACGGGCTCCATCCCGAGGTCAAAGATAGCGGCCAGCAGACCCGCGAGCGGGGCTAGCATGGTGCGGTTCCAGCGCCCTGAGCGGACCACCACGAAGCACGCCCCCGCCAGCATCAGCCAGGCGAAGGGCAACGGCACGGGGAAGGGCGAGCCCCCCGGCCCCGGCACGCTGGGCCACCACCGGCCGGTGTATTCATAGCGCCCGAAGGGCAACCCGGTGGCGAGGCCGACCCACTCGGCGGCGAACCCCACGCCCAGCGCGGCGATCCATCGCCAGGGCGCCACGCCCAGCGTTTGCAGCACGGCCGCGACGCCGCAACCGACCATGAGGAGGCTCACCGTGCGCTCGATGAAAACCGGCGCAGGGCCGACGAAGCGCTCGGCCAGCGTGCCCAGCACACCGAACAACGCCAACCCGACATACACCCGGAGGGCGAAGGGCCAGTCTAGTTTTTTGAGTGCCTGCCGGGCCCGAAAGACCATCAGTCCGTCCTTACATGCTGATGATGACATTCTCGCGGGCCAACAATGCTAGAATGAAGGCTCGCGGACAGATGGCCGAGCGGCTTAAGGCGCCCGCCTGCTAAGCGGGTTGAGGTGATCACCTCTCCCGGGTTCGAATCCCGGTCTGTCCGCCACCTGCTTTCGAGGTGGAAATGAAATTTGGCATCGTTATGGGATGGTTAGCCCTTGTAGCCACGGCTACTGCGGCTCCGTCGTTCGATGACTACCTTGCGCTACGCCGCCAGCACGGGGTTGCCATTTCCGCCAGTCAAGAGGCCCTGGAGACCTTCGTGGGTTCCCGGGTGATGGAAGTCCGCGGAATCGTGAAGGGTTCCATCGGCTCCGGCGACACGCGCTCGCTCTTGCTGGAAACCAAAGAAGGCCGCACGCTCAATATCAAGGCCGCCGGGGCACCGGAATGGGTGACCTATCCCAACACCACCGCCCGCCTGCTGGTGAAAGCTGAGCGTCGCACCGAACTAGGCTTGCTGCGCGCTGAACTCTTGGGCGCGGCCTCGGAAGACCAGATGCTGAAGCATGAGGCCACCGAGAATGCCCGCCTGGAGCAACAGCGCCAAGCCGAACTGGCCCGCCAACAGGCCGCCGAGCGCAATCAGCGCGGGGGCACCACCAGCCGAGGGGGCCGTCCGCCCGCTTTGCCGGGGAACATTCCTCCGCTCAGCGTGGCGCCGCGTGCCCACCTGGCTCCGGAACTGAACTCCGTTCTGGGGGCCTATGCCGGATTCATTCGCTCGCGCAACAGCCGCTTAAGCGTGGCCCAGGCGACCGATATCGCCGCCAAGATCCTGGAGCACAGTGCCCGCTTTGGGGTGGACGCCCGCCTCATCATGGCGATCGTGCTGGTGGAAAGCAATTTCAACCCGAACGCGGTGAGCCATGCCGGCGCCCGCGGCCTGGGGCAACTGATGCCGGGCACCGCACGCGGGCTGGGCGTCAGCAACGTTTTTGACACGGACCAGAACCTGATGGGGACGGCCAAGCTGATTACGCAGCACCTCAGCACCTATAGCCGCAACAACGATGAAATCGAAGCGCTGGTGCTGTCGCTGGCGGCTTATAACGCCGGGCCGGGGGCTGTGCGCCGCTTTGGGGGTGTGCCGCCGTACCGCGAAACCCAGAACTACGTGAAGAAAGTGATGAGCACGTACCGCCAGTTGTGCGGTCAGCCGGGCTAACTCACTTTGTCGCGAGGTTAGTCGAAGAGGCTGGCCTGCCCGGTACGCAGGAGTTCGGCTCCGGCCAACGAATCCGCCACGCGCCCATCCGGCGTGATGTGACGCACCAGCAGCCCGCGCGCCTCCAAGGCGGGGGTCAGCAGCCGCCCGCGGTGGCAGCCCTGCGGCCAGCCGCACCCGCACATGAACGCGGTGGGGGCTTCTTGCGCCCACTGGATGAGCGCCGTGAGTTCGGCTTCAAAACGCGGATCGTCCAGGATCTTCCCGTCGTCCGGGCGGCCGTCGGTCAGTCGATCTTCGTCGTCCGGTTTGCCCCCCAGCCCCTCGCCAAAGAAGCGGTACGCCACCCCCGCGTCGCTGAACAGGCGCTCGATGGTGCCGCGCCGGAAGTCGGTTTGATAGCGGCTCCAGGCGTTGGTGCGGATGTCCGCGATTTGCACAATGCCGTGGGCGGCCAACCGGCGCAGGAAGCCGGGGGCCTCGTC
>CALRVA020000132.1:0-7589 GCA_943371495.1 Archangium gephyra
TGGATGCCTGGATCGGTTGCCCCTGGACGATGCCCGAGGGCACCGAATCTACGGCCACCGAAGCCTTGCTCCGCTTGCCGAGCGTATTCACTTGTGATTCGCGGGCGCCGCAAAGCGTGCCTGCCGGTCCGCGTGATCATGTCGTTTTCGGGTCGTTTAACAACCTCGCTAAGCTGTCCGATACGACAATCGCGCTCTGGAGTGCGGTGCTGGCGGGCCTTCCCGACAGCCGCATGATCTTGAAGTATCGCGGCTTGGGAGACTCAACGCTCGCCGAGACATTGTTGGCACGATTCGAGGCGCATGGCATTGATGCAAGCCGGATCGAGTGTCGCGACTGGACCGAAGAAGCGGATGTGAACGCCGCCTTTGCCGATGTGGACATCATGCTGGACACCTTCCCTTATAGCGGCGCGACCACCACCCTGGACGCTCTGCAACGAGGCGTACCGGTGGTGACCCTGGTGAGTGACCGATACGCCGGGCGCATGAGTGCCGCCTTTTTAGCTGCCTACGGAGCCGAAGATCTGATTACAAGCACCCCCGAGGACTACGTGCAGTGCGCGCTGGAGCTGGCACTAGATCGCGTGCGCCGTCAGCAATTGCGCCAACAGCTCCCGGAACGCGGAGCCACGAGCACAGTGCATCAGCCCGATCAATTTACCACCGAATGGTTAGCTACGGTGCAGTCGTTGGCCCAGGAGCGTGCGGCTTGAGCAATCTGGGGCGAGCGTATCAGCGGGCAATCACCCCGCCGAGCAACCATATTGTGAAGAGCCTCAGCGAAGGCTTAGCCCTGCACCAGCAGGGCATGATTGCCGAAGCCCTGGAGGTTTACGATTCCATCCTCCAAACCGACCCGCGCCACTACGACGCCTTGCAACTCAGCGGCACGGGCCTGCTGCAACTGAGCCAAGCCTCCGCCGCCTGCGACCGCCTGGCCGCCGCCATTGAGGTGAACGACCAAGACCCCGGCACCTGGAGCAACTGGCTGGCCGCCCTGAACGAGGCCGGCCGAACCACCGAGGCCATCTCCGTGGGTGAGCGCGCCACGGCCCGTTTCCCGCAGGCCGCGAACATTGCCTTCAACCTCGGCAACGCGTACCGTGCCGAAGACCGCTGGGCCGAAGCCGCCGCCGCCTACAAGGCCGCCCGCGAGGCCGCGCCGACTATGGCCGCCGCCTGGGGCAACGAAGCCGACGCCCGCCTGGAACTGGGTGAACGGGTGACCGCGCAAAGGAGCGCCGAGCAAGCCCTGGCCCTCCAACCCGATTTGCACTCCGCCCGCGTCACGCTGGGCTTGATCTTCGACCACGGCCGCCGCGCCGACCTGGCCATTGCCGAATATGAGCGCGTGCTGGAAGAGGTGCCGACCTACGTGAAGGCGCACGTGAACCTCGCCAACTCGCTGCGCGATATCGGTGAAATTGACCGCAGCGAAGACCACGCCGCCATTGCCTGCGGCCTAAGCCAAGACACGCCCGAAGCCTGGATTGCGCGCGGCCACGCCCTGCTGGGGCAAGGCTACGCGGACGACGCGGCGATGAGCTTTGAGATCGCGACCGAACTTAACCCGCACGAGCCGATCTACCTGAGCAACTACTTGATGGCGCGGCAATACGCGCCGGATACCTCCGCCGAGGACCTTAAGCAACTTGCTGAGGGCATGGATGCACTTTACGGCTCTCTCTATAAGGACCCCACGCCCGGGCCTGTGAGGCGAATTGGCTTTGTCAGCGGTGATTTGGGCTGGCACCCGGTGGGGCGATTCTTGATGCCGGTTTTGAAGGCGCTGGCGGGCCGCGCCGAAGTCTTCCTGTATCCCACCAACGAGCGCGACGAACCGCATGGTCAGGCGCTGCGCGATCTCGCGGTGGCTTCGCGTGGTTTACACCGGATGCCCACCGCCGAAGCCGTACGGATGATTCAGGCCGACGAGATTGACCTTTTGGTGGACCTGAGCGGCCATACGGCCGACCACCGCCTTGATATCTTTGCCCGCCGGGCGGCCCCGATGCAGGCGACATACCTGGGCTACTCGGGCACCACAGGCATCGCCAACATGGACGCGATCCTGAGCGACGAGCTGCAAGTCTCCCCCGAGGAGACCAGCAACTTCTCCGAGCGGCCGTGGTACATCCCGGGCGGTTCCTTCACCTGGCCCGACCTCGAGATACCGGCCGAGGCCAAGGTGGCCCAACCGCACGACGGGGTCGTTTTTGCCTCGTTCAACAACGCCGCCAAGCTCAGCGAACCCTGCTTGTTCCAGTGGGCACGCTTGGTGTCTTCGATCCCCGGGGCGAGTCTGCTCCTCAAGAATCCGGGCTTCCGTAGCGAACGCGCCCGCGCCCACGTCCTCGAAATCCTGGTGATGGGCGGCATGGACCCGCGCCTGGTGCGGTTCGAAACCCTCCTGCCCACCCGCGAACATTTCCTCCTTTACCAAGAGGTGGATATTGCCCTGGACCCCTGGCCGTACGGCGGTGCCACCACCACGGTCGAGACCCTGGCGTGCGGGGTGCCCGTACTCACCTTGGCGGGCAGCCGATACACCCAGCGCATGAGCGCCAGCATCCTGACCACGGTCGGCCTCACCGAGGGCATCACTTACACCCTGGATGAATGGCTGGAACGCGGTCGCGCCTGGGCCGTGGACGCCGCGTGGCGCCAGAGCCTGCGCCAAACATTGCCCGAGCAAACCGAGACCGCCCTGCGCCAGCAAGCCCTTCGCATCGCGAACACGCTGCTGGAAGGTCCACCACTAGGTTAAACAAGAAATCCCCACGCTTCCTTCCGTGGAAGCGCAGGGATGATTGGACTTGTGCTCGACTTAAGCCGCGATCTGCAGCATGTCTTGCGGGCGGAGCAGCTTTTCGAACGCGATCAGGCGCTTGGCTTCATCCAGCGTCGTTTCGCCGGCCAGCACTCGCTCCAGGGCGTCTTCCTGCAGGGTGCGGAAACCGTAATCTGCCCCGGCCATGCGGATTTCCTCCACCGTGGCCCCCTTGGCAATCAGGCTCGCCACATCGCTCGTCACCGGCAGCACTTCGTGCACCGCCGTACGGCCGTGGTAGCCCGTGTGGAAGCAGGCTTCACAACCCGAGGATCGCCACACTTCATCAATGCCGTCCACACCAAAGTAGGTGCGCATCAGCACTTCTTCCTCGGCGGTGGTGGAGCTCAGTTCGCGGCAATCCGGACACAGCTTGCGCAGCAAGCGTTGGGCCGTCACGCCGATGAGCGAGGAACTCAGCAGGAACGGGTCCACGCCCAGGTCCAGCAAGCGGGGCACCGCGCTCGCCGCATCATTACAGTGCAGCGTACTCAGCACCAAGTGGCCGGTCATGGCCGCGCGGATGGCGGTTTCGGCCGTCTCCTTGTCGCGGATTTCACCCACCAGAATGATGTCCGGGTCTTGGCGCAGGATGGCGCGGAGCTGCTTGGCAAAGGTTTGGCCAATGCCCTCTTGCACCTGCGCTTGGTTGATGCCTTCGACGTCGTACTCCACCGGATCTTCGCAGGTCATGATGTTGCGAGCGTTGTCGCGCAGTTCCTGGATCGCCGCGTAGAGCGTCGTCGTCTTCCCGCTCCCGGTCGGACCGGTGACGAGGAACAGACCGTAAGGCCGTTGCACCAATTGGCGGAAGAGCGATTCGTTCTGCGCCGTAAAGCCCAGATGTTCCAGGCTCTTCAGGCCGACCGCGCGGTCCAGAACACGCATAACGATGCGCGGACCGTGCACGTTGGGCAGCACGCTGATTCGAACGTCCACGGATTGCCCGTCGAGTTCCACCGTCATGCGGCCGTCTTGCGGCTGGCGCTGCTCCACAATGTCCATGCCGGACATGATCTTGAGACGCGCCGTTAGCATCGGGATCAGGCCGTCCGGAATCTCGCGCAGCTTCACCAACATCCCGTCGATGCGGTAGCGTACTTCCATCTTGTCGAAGCGCGGCTCCAGGTGGATGTCACTAGCATGCAGGCGGATGGCGTCCCCAATGATCTGGTTGACCATGCCCACCACCGGGCGAGTATCGGATTCGCTGATGACCGTGCGTTCTTGGCGAACGCGGCGGTCGTTGTCCACCCCGTATTCAGCAATGGCTTGCTTGACCAGCGTGTCCACGTCGGAATGCGCCGACTTGCCTCGCTGACCGTGCAGCACCCGCAGTTGGTTATAGAGTCGCGCTTCGTCAATCAGCACCGGCTCCACGCGCAGGTTGGTGGTGTTGCGCACCAGTTCAATCGCGTCGGTGTCGGCCGGATTGCGCATGCCCAGAGTGAGCAAGTCGCCTCGCAAAGCCACCGGCAACACGGCGTACCGCTCGCAAACCTCGATGTCCACCTTGTCCAGCGCCTTAGCGTCCGGGTTGTCGCGGCGGAGATCCCAGGCCGGAACCCCCATCTGCGTCGCCAGCGCTTGCAGCAGCTTCCATTCGTCAATCACGCCCATCCGCACGAGAATCGTGCCAATCGGTGCGTGGCTTCGGCGCTGAGTTTCCAGCGCGCGGTCAAGTTGTTCTGCCGTAATGAGTCGTTGACTCACCAACAGTTCGCCCAGTTGAATCCTTCGCATAGACCAAGTCCCGTATAAACAATCGGCCCCCTGCCAATGACAGGGGGACGATGAATATACGGGGTTTTTGGGAAAACCCTTACGGCTTCACGGTCGGGAACGGCGGTTCCGGAATGGCCGGCACCGGGTTCTTGCGAAGTTGTTCCATCAGGTATTCCACGCCGCGCTTGAGCTGCGGGTCCGTACCGTTCTTGTAGTCCACCGGGGTCCAGTCGACTTCAATGTCCGGATCCACGCCCGTGTTCTCGGCAATGAACTTGCCGCGCGCACGGTCGAAGATGCCGAACGCCGGCGAGGTGACGCTGCCACCATCGCTGAGCGGCATACCGCCTTGGATACCGACGAGACCACCCCAGGTGCGGGTGCCAATGAGCGGACCAATGCCCGCTTCCTTGAACAGCCACGGGAGCATGTCCCCGCCCGAACCGGCGTAGTTGTTGATCAACATCGCCTTCGGACCTTCCACGTAGTTCGGATACACCGCAAAGGTGGCCCCGTGGCGCGGCTTAAAGCCGGTCAGCACGTCACGCTTCAGGTACTCGATGAAGAACGTCGGGAGGAAGCCCCCACCGTTGTAGCGTTCGTCCACTAGGATGGCCTTCTTGCCGCCCATGGAGTAGTAGGCTCGCATGAACTCGGTGATCCCGCCTACGCTGGTATCGGGCACGTGGATGTAGCCCACGGTGCCATTGCTCATCTTGTCCACGTACTCGCGGTTGCGGGTCACCCAGTCTTCGTAGCGCAGGCGCATTTCGTTGCTGATGGGTTGCACCACCACCGTGCGGGCACCGGCGTCGCTCGGGCGGCTGTTCACCGTCAGAGTCACGTTCTTGCCCACCTTGTCCACCAGGTGCTCGGCAAGGTTTTCCGTGGCGTTCACGGGCTTGCCGTCAATCGCCAGCAGGTAGTCGCCGTCCTTCACGTCGATGCCGACGCGACCGAGCGGGCTTTGGTATTCCTCACCGTAGTTGAGGCCTTTGAGCACGCGCTTGATGCGCACGCGGCCATTTTCCACGGCAAAGTCCGCACCCAGCATGCCGGCCGGCGGAGCGTTGCGAACTTGGATGTCCAGATCGCCACCGGAGACGTAGGCGTGGCCCGTACCGAGCTCACCGACCATCTTGCCCAGAAGCCAGTTCAGGTCCGCGCGGCTGCTGAGCGACGGGAGCATGCGCGCCCACTTGTCGCCGATGCCCTTCCAGTTGAGGCCGAGCATGTCCTTGTCGTAGAATTCGTCGCGTTGGTAGCGCCAGGCTTCCCAATACATCTGCTTCCACTCGGCCTTGGGATCCCAGGTGAAGCCCACGTTTTCCGTGTTGACTCGACCCTGGCCGACCTGCACGCCGGGGCGGAGGTCCACGATGCCAATGAGGCCGCCGGCGATGTACGCGCCCTTGGTGCGGTTCTTATTGAACGCCAGGCCGCTGATGCCCTGCAGAATGGGTACCGATTGTCGGCTGTTGAAGTCGTACTTCAGCAAGTTGCCGCCGGTCCAGACGAAGACGCCGTTGTTGGCGCCCATCACCATCCCGTAAGAACCCGGACCCCACGGCATCGGCATCACCCGTTCCGCCATGTTGTCAAAGTCAATCTCCGGCGTGGTGGCCTGAACCTTTTCCTCTTCCTGGGTGGGCAGCGGCTCTTCGTCGCCCGGAGCGAGGAACGGGTTGCCCATGCCCTTCAGCAGCGGCAGCACGTACACGCGCTCGGTGTTGGTCTGCACCATCGAAAGTTCGAGGTCCGTCGGCGTGAAGCCAAACGTTCGGTTCGAGGTGAAGTACAGGTACTTGCCGCTCATGTCGAAGGTGACAATGCTGTTGTTGTAGAACCCGCCCACAACATTGTGCGTCTTCTTCGTCGTGCGATCGTAGATGAACACCCCGAACTGAGTGGACTCGGTCGGCGCGGTGTAAGCCACGTAACGGCCATCTTGCGAAATGTCCGCCGAACCGTTAGCATCGCCGCCCTTGTAGACCATTTCGACTTGACCCGATTCCAGGTCCAGCCACATCAGGCGGTTGTCATGCGTGCGATACATGATGCCCTTGCCGTCCGGGCTGTAGGAGAAGTTGCGCAGGCGGTCGCCGGCGGGGGTCTTGACCAGTTCCGGGGCACCACCGCGCTGCGGTACGCGATAGATTTGGTACTCACCCGATTCGTCGCTCATGAACGCGATGTGGGCGCCATCCGGGCTCCAGGTCACGTTCTTTTCGCGCACGCCCGGCTTGCCCATCAGCATGCGGGTGTCGCCGGTGGTGGCGGGCACGCTGAACGACTTGCCGCGCGCATTCACCGCGAGGCGAGCGCCGGAGGGGCTGAGCGAGATTTCACTCACTTCGCCGCCAAAGCGTCGATAAGTGGGGCGAATTTGGTTCACGTCACCCGCAATCTCGGGCTTAAACAGGGTCACCTTGTTGTTGCTGAGGTCCATCATCTCGATGGCGCCATCGCGCTCGTATACCAGCGTCTTGCCGTCGGTTTCCAGGTTGCTCACGTCCCCATCGGTGTAGTTGGTCAGCTTGGTCACGCGGTTGTTGGCCGGGTTCAGGCGAAACACGTTCTGCGTGCCGGCTTCCTTGTCGCTGGAGAACACCACTTCGTTGCCCACCCAAAGCGGGAAGTAGCTCTGCTCACGGCCCTGCGGCATCTCGCTGTACTTGCCCGTGGCGAAGTTGTAGAAGCTGATGCGGCCCTGGGTGCCCCCTCGGTAGCGTCGCCAGTTAAAGGTGAAGCTGTCCATGCGGTTGTAAACCAGGGTTTGGTTGTCGGCCGAGAAGTCGCCGGTGCCGATTTCAAAGATTTCGTTGGTGACGGGCATGCCACCCTTGGCGTCCACCAAGAACAGGCGGTCATGACGGTTGGTCAGGCTGCCACTGATCGACGTGTAGGCGATCTTCCCATCGGCGCGCCAGTCAATCACATAGGCGCCCATCGGGTCCATCGTGACTCGTCGGGGTTGGCCGCCATTGACGGACACCACATAAACCTGCGGCACGTTGCCATCAAGTTGACC
>CALRVA020000133.1:0-7574 GCA_943371495.1 Archangium gephyra
CGCAATGGGGGGGAAGATGCCACGCAAGAACGGCGTGACGACGGTGAGAGCAAAGTAGCCGTAAACGACGGTCGGCACCCCGGCTAGGAGTTCCAGCGCGGGCTTGACCACGTTGCGCACCTTGCGCGGAGCGTATTCGGCCAAGAAAATGCCCACCATCAGGCCAAGCGGAATGCTGATGAACGCCGAGCCGAGCGTGATGAGAAGAGTGGACGACACCAGCGGCAAAATGCCGAACTTGGACGCGGCCGGTTGCCACTCTCTGCCGGTAAGAAACTCCCCGATGGACACCTGCTGGAAGAACGGCAGCGAATTGAGGAGAAGCACCACCACGATGCCCACGGTCGTAAATGCCGAAACCAGGGTGGCCGAGAAAGTGCCGCCCTGGATGAACCGCTCGATGAGACGCTGATTGCCCCGCTTGGAGCGCAGCATAATGGCGGCCCGATCGCCCGCTGAATTCGGAATCGGTGCCGCCATAGTCTGTGGTCTAGGTTACTTGGTGGCAGTAGCCGCTGCGCCCGAACTCAGGGCATCAGCCATCGACATTCCCGGCTTAAAGGTGTTGAAAACTGCACCGGTGATGCCCTTTTCCACTCGTTCCCACGCCTTCGCGTAGATGTCCGCCGGGAGAGCGACGAAGCCGGTGTCCTTCACCAGGCCGCTGCCGCCTTCCATCGCGAACTTCACGAACGCCTTCACTTCCGGCTTCTCATCCAGGCTCTTCTTATTGATGTAGATGAGCAGCGGGCGGGAAAGCGGCGAGTAGGTGCCGTCTTGCACCGTGGTGCTGTCCGGGGTCACGGGGCCGTTGCCGCCGTCAATGGCGACCACGTTCAGGCTGTCCTTGTTCTCTTCGTAGTAGGCCAGGCCAAGGTAGCCGAGGGCGCCCTTGTCACCGGTCACGGCCGGAACCATGGAGCTGTATTCGGGGAACTGGTTGTAGTCTTGGCGACCCTGGTCGGTGCCACCGTTCACGGTTTCGTTAAAGTATTCGTAGGTGCCGTGGGCGTCCGTCGGGCCGCAGAGCACGAGCTTCTGGTCGGGAAACGCCGGGTTGATGTCCTTCCAGTTGCCGATCTTGCTGTCCTTGTGCCAGACCTTCTTCAGGTCGTCAATGGTCATGGACTTGGCCCAGGTGTTCTCCTTGTTCACCACGACAGTCAGGCCGTCGAAGGCGATGGGGACTTCGATGAATTCAATGCCGGCCTTCTTGAGGGCTTCGATCTCCTTGTCCTTGATCGGGCGGCTGGCGGTGGCGATGTCAATTTCGCCGCGGGCGAACATTTCCATGCCCGCACCGGTGCCGGCCTGGTTGACCACCGTCTTAACATTCGGCGCCATGTTGCCGAAGCCGTCCTTGCTGGCAAAGGCTTCGACGATGGGATAGACCGTGCTCGATCCGTCAATCTTGATATCGCCCGTCAGGTTCGTGTCCGGAGTGGTCGCGGTTGCGCCGGTTCCGGTTCCGGTGGTGTCTTCGGTCTTGGCCGACGGAGCGCAAGCTCCCCCGATCAGGGCGCCTGCCAACGCCAGAGTGCAGAGCGGAATCCAACTTCGCATAGTGTGTCCCTGCTTTCGAGTTTCACTAGCGAGTGTTAAGGAATTGTTAAGACTAGGGCGGGCCGACCACTTGAGCGACCGCGACGGCGTTGTCTCGCTCGTGGCTGATGGACACAAGGACCCGGCAGCCGGGGGGCAACCGATTGGGAGCAACATGGACTTCCGGGGCCCCGCTTAGGTCATTCACCACAATCACGTCGTGCCAACCCGGGCGTGTGCCCAGGGCCTTGGCGACGGCTTCCTTCACCGCCCACCTCCCCGCGACGCGCTGGGGGCTTAACGTTTGCTCACGCTCGCTGGGGGCCAAGATCCGGTCCAGGAACCCTGGCCTTTGCATGGCTTTGGTGATGCGTTCTACGCTGACGATATCGATCCCCAGCCCGCGGACCGTCATGAGTTGGCGTCCTGCAGCATCTCGGCGAGGTCCACCAGCTTGATGTTGTCGCCATCGGGGCGCTGCTTCAGTCCGGCGTCGAGCATGATGCGGCAGAATGGGCACGCCACGGCCACGGTGTCGGCACCGGTCTCCACAAGCTGATCGAGTCGGCGGTTGGAGGGGCGCTGGTGGGGCTCCTCGTCCATCCACATTCGGCCCCCGCCCGCGCCGCAACAGAGCGTCTTGCGGCCGTGCTGCTCCGGCTCGGCCAGCACTCGCAGGGGGTACGGCTCGTTCTTGGCCAGGTCCAGCAGGGTCACCGTTTCATCCAGGTGGGTTTGGTCGCCCACCAGGCTGCGCGGGGCATCGCTGGTGTTGTTCACGCGGGCGAGATAGCACGGGTCGTGGTAGGTCACGCGGCCAGGTTCGGGGGTCGCGCCTTTCAGTCGGCCTTCAGCCACGAGATCGGCCAGCAGTTCCGTGTGGTGCAGCACCTCGAGGGTGGCCCCGAAGTCGCCATATTCGTTGCGCAGGGTGTTCAGACAGTGGGGGCAGGCCGTCACCACGCGCTTGATGCCGTACTTGGCAAAGGCGGCCACGTTCATCTCCGCTTGCGCTTGGAACTGGAATTCGTCGCCCAAACGTCGCGCTGGGTCGCCGGTGCAGAGTTCTTCGTTGCCCAGGCAGGCGTAACTCACGCCGGCCTTGTTGAGCAGGTCCACGAGGGCGCGGCTCGTGCGCATCCCCAGAGGGTCGGTCGCACCGGCGCAGCCCACCCAGAAGAGCACGTCAAACGGCTTGCCTTCGCGGGCCAGGGGCACGCTCAGCCCCTTCATCCAGTCCTCGCGGTTGCCGGCGGGGGCGCCCCAGGCGTTGCCGGTGCCGGCCATTTGCCGCAGCACGGTGGCGCCGCTGCCGCTCAGGCGGCCTTCGGCCACCAGGTGGCGGCGGGCATCGACGATCATGTCCACGTGCCGGATGAGCACCGGGCAGGCTTCGACGCACGCGTTGCAGGTGGTGCAGGCCCACAGGGCTTCTTCGCTGACGGCGGAAGCGACTTCCTCGCCGGTTTCGGCGGCCCGGGCGATGTCGGCTACCACTTGCTTGGGGTTCAGAATCTTGCCGACGTTGTGGGCGGGGCACACCTCGGTGCACCGCCCGCAGGTCATGCAGGCGTCCAGCGACAGCAGGTGCCACTGCGTGTATTGGTCCGCCGTGGCCACCCCGATCCGGCCTGTCTCTTCCACCTGGGCCATCGAAATCGGCTCCAGCCGCCCCATGCTGGCTTCGGGGTTGTGCCCGGCGGCGGTGAGCGTGGCGGTGAAGATGTGTTTGATCTTCATCTGCGGCAGGGTGATGAAGAACACGGCCACCAGCGCGGCGTGCGACCACCAAATGCCTCGGTAAACATCGTTGCTAATCGCGGGCATGACCTTGGAAAGGGCATAGCCGACCGGAGCATAAAAATCCCACGGCTGCGGGGTGTTGGCCATGCGCGCGGCCTCCAGTACGTAGCCGCCCACGCCCAAAAGGAGCAGGAGCGCCAATACCAGGTGGTCCTTCACTTCGTGGCTCAGGGGGTTGCCGTTGAACTCGGGCTTGCCAGTTTCGGGGTTGATAACGGCTGGCCCGTATTGCCGGAGCAGGTTGATACGCCGCCCCCAGGCCCACGCCACGCCGACCACAAAGAGCATCCCCAGCACATCGAAGATGGCTTCGTAAGCCAGGTAGTACGCGCCCTTGTGGAAGTTAGGGATGCCGACGGCTTGGCCGTAGACGGCGATGAAGAGCAGGGTCGTCGCGAAGAAGAGCGCCATGAACCCGTAGAAAATCATCAGGTGCATGGGCGCGCCGCTCTTGGGGCGGCTGCTTTGCACCTTGCGCTGGCCCAGGATGAACTTGGCCACGCTTCCGAGCGGGTCAGGCTTCCAGTTGATGGGCACGCCTTTGCGCCACACCGGCAGGCGGCGCAAGAATTGCGCGATCATGAGCGCCAGGCTCACCGCCATCACCACGTAAAACACGTTCTTCTCGGCGGAAGAAAGGTGCATGTACGACTGGCGGGTGGGCACCGCAGCCCAGAGCGTGGTGAGACTCACAAAGACATTGTGACGAATCTAGGCCAATCTTGCACCCGTGGAAACTGCGCAAGCCCCCGCAATCCGGGCGAAGGGCTGAACGGCCACCCGCTCTTGGTTCTGCTGAAGCCACGCCAGGATCTCGTCGTGCAGGGCGAGATCGATGCCGCCTGATTCTCCCACCGGGCCAAACGCGAGCACGAGCCACGAGCCGTCATCGCGGGCCAGTTCGAGGCTGCGCAGCACGTCGGCGGCCGGGGCGTGGGGTACGTGCAAGCACGCCACGAGGTCGGAATGGGTGGATTGCGGCCGGTTGAAGCCCGCGCGGCCCGTGCGGATGCAACGGTAGATGGGCGCCAGCCGAGGCGCATAGTTCACGTCGTTGAAGCAGCGAGGTTCGCCGGCGGGTAGTGCCAACGAGTGCTCGTATTGCGCCCCAAAGAGCTCCTGGATCATGTGCCGGGTGGTGCGGATTTCGGCTTCCACCATGTCGGGCGTCCACGCGGGCAAGCGGCCATCCGGGAGGGCGCTAGCCAGGAGCGAACCGTTTCCAATCTCGTGGCCAAGTTGGGCGACTTCGCGCCAGGCGGCGGCGCGGGCCAAGAGAGGACTGGGGTCGGCAAAGAACGTGGCCCGAAGCCCGGCTTTCTCGAGGGCCGGAACGACGACTTCCAAGTGGTTCAGTGTCGTCCCATCGTAGGTGAGGGTGACGGCCACCATAACTCTATTGTACGCGCTTTAGGGGGTGTCTTCCGTTTTCTTCTTCAGGCGCAGGGGGGTGTCGGTTTTGCCCTGGCTCGCCATCAGGATGGTGCCGGCGGACTGATTGCGAGAGATTTGGTAGGTCACGCCATCGGCGGTGAGCGTGACGGTGGAGGGGTCCGGGCGCTCCCACTTGCCCATGGAGACGTTGCCAAACAGGCTGAATTCGAAGGTCATGTCGGCCCGAAGATCCAGGCGAATTCCACCCAGCTGATCGGCAAAACCCGGGCTCATCTTGATCTCCCGGCCCTTGTCGTCCTTCAGCACCTGGGGGTCTTCGCTTTCATAGATGCCGGCCCACCCGTCTTCCGTGGCGGCCCCGATTTCAGCGGGGGTCATGGGCTTGGAGTCCGCCGACTTGGCCGCCGGCTTATCCGGGTTCGAGGAGTCCGACGAGGCGGGTTGGCAGGCGACGAGCAGCCCAAGGCTGACCACTGCGAGCAGGCTAGAGAGGAACTTGACCATGATAACCATCAAGGGTGAGGCGGGCATCTTCGATGCTGAGAGAAAGGAGACGCTTGAGCACCACCAATTCGGGGTGATCCTCGGCGAGACTGTTGACGATTCCGAACGATTCCTTCAGGCTAAGGAAGGCACTCTCCGCCTCTTTCACGCGGCGCAAGCGCTCCTCGTCCGCGCGGGCAAAGTCCACCTTGATATCGGCGGGGGTCGGAATCTTGGTGGCAATGGCCGAAAGGGAAGCCCCGGCGTCGTCCAGCAGGTTGAGAGATTCGGTGAGGGCTTCCTTCAGCTCACCCTGGGCGCGGGCCTGTTGCGCGACGGCTTCGCGGCGCGTGTCCACCATCGTGTTCAGCGAGTTTTGCGCTCGTACCGAGCCTTCCCGCAGGGCGTCTTCCAGCTTGCGTTCGGCGGCGCGCTGGCTCACTTTGTCCACTTGGGGGTCGGCGGGTTTCGGGGCGGGGGCCGGGAGCCGGGCCGGTGCGGGTTGCGGGCGCGTGAAGTACCAGGCCGCACCGCCGAGCGCCAAGACGCTCGCGACGATTGCTACCGGGAGGACTCGCACGGGTTTTCCCACGCCGGAATTGTACTGAAGGCACTCGCAAGGGCTCGGGCTTCGACTACAATCCGGATATGACGTTGACGTTGCTGGCGGCCGCCTTGGTTCAGGGCGAACCCACGAGCCCCTACCTTTTGGAAATCAGCCAGCCGGGCCGGATTGAGGCTCGAACGGGCTTGACCGACATGAAGACGGGCCAGACCGTGAACCTGGACGATGTGGCCATAGCCGCGCGCAACGTTCGCTTTGTACTGGTGGGCGAGCAGCACAACACCCCAGCGCACCACGCGATGCAGGCCGCCGTCATCGAAGCCTTGGTCAAAGACGGCCGCGAGGTCACGGTGGGCTTTGAGATGTTCACCTTCGATAACCAGAAGAGCCTGGCGGGTTGGACGCAGGGCCGCTGGACTGAGGAAGAGTTCATTGCCAAGAGCAACTGGTCCGAGCAGTGGGGCTTCCCCTTCGCGGCTTACCGACCGATTTTCGAATCCGTCCGCACGCACAAGCTGCCGATGGTGGCACTGAACGTGCCGCGAACTTGGGTGCGCCAGATCAGCCGCAACGGGGTGGACGCCATGCTGCCCGAAACCAAGGCCCGCGTGCCAAAGCTTGACCTGACGCACCGGGGGCACCGCATGGTGTTCGACAGCCTGATGGGCGGGCACACGGGTTCGAACATGGACAACATTTACGCGGCCCAAGTGCTCTGGGACGAAGGCATGGCGATCAACGCCCGCCGAGAAATGGACACGCGCCGCGCGAATCCCAAGGCCGTGATGGTGATCGTGGCGGGGATTGGCCACGTGATGCACAAGTCGGGCATTGATCTGCGCATCACGCAAGGGACCGGCGAACCCACGTTGAGCGTGATCTGCGTGGAGCCCGACGCTCCGAAAGAAGTGGCGCGCAGCCTGGGCGACTACGTCTATCGGCCCGCCGCTGGTGGCTAGGATTGGGTCCGGTATACAAAACCAGGTATCCTGCCGATAAGAGGATTACGTCTTGATCTACGTTGCCATTCACACCGGAGAAACGCTTGATAGTGCTGTCAAGCGATTCAATCAGAAGGTTCAGCAGTCCGGCTTGCTCCGCGACCTGAAGGACCACGCTTTCTACGAAAAGCCGAGCGAAAAGCGCCGTCGCGCCTCTCGCCGACGCGGTCGCGCCTAAGCGCCCAGTTTTCGGTTCCCCCGGAGCCATTTCATCCGGGGTGCTATGGCTATTCCGAAACCGATCCAACATCTCCAGTCCACAAGTTGGGGGCGTTGGATCGTTCGCATTTTCGGGTCGCTCATGGTGGCGGCGGCGATTACGCTGCACATGCAGTGGCCGATTTCGCCGCTGGTTGCGCTCGGTCTCACCTGTCTTTCCCTCGCCGCCGGGGCCATGATGGCCGTGCACTTGCGGCAGAGCGGTCTGCCGCCTGACGAAGTCCGCCGCGACGAGCTCATCGTTTTTGCCACCAGTCTGGTGGCCATTCTGGGCACCCAGATCATTGTCACCTTGCTCAAGGGCGATTCCAGCCCGGGCTTGGTGTATCTCAGCCTCGGCCCCATCGTCGCCCAGGCCATGCTGACCTCGGCTTTGCTGGGCCCGAACATCGCCGTCATTGGGGTGACGGTGGTCAGTTTGCTGCTGGGGATGAGCGGGGCCCTCGCCCCGGATACCGTGATGGCCGCGTGGATCGCCGGGGTGGTGGGCAGCCACGCCGTGAACCCCATCAAGCAGCGGAGTGACCTCCTTCGCGCCATCGGGGTGCAGACCATCGCACACGTCA
>CALRVA020000134.1:0-7466 GCA_943371495.1 Archangium gephyra
TCGGCGGCAAAGCGGTCGGCCGTCACCGTGTCGGTCGGCAAGAATACGCGGTGGCTTTCCTTGGCCATCAGCTCCCGCGCGAAGTCCAGGCTCGCCTCGTCCAGCAGGCTGGAACCGATCTCGTGGCCCGCCGCCTTAAAGAACGTGTACGCCATCCCGCCGCCGATGATGAGCTGATCCACCTTGGGCAGCAGGCTCTCGATGACCGGAATCTTGTCGGCCACCTTCGCTCCGCCCAGGATCGCCACAAACGGGCGCTTGGGTTCATCCAGCGCCGCCCCCAGGTAGCGCAGCTCCTTCTCAATCAGAAAGCCTGCGTAGGCCGGCAGGTGGTGGGCCACGCCCTCGGTGCTGGCGTGAGCGCGGTGCGCGGTGCCAAAGGCGTCGTTCACATACACCGTCGCCAGGGAGGCCAGCTGCGCCACAAAGGCGGGGTCGTTGGCTTCTTCGGCATCGTGGTAGCGAAGGTTCTCCAGCAGCAGGGCTTGGCCGGGGGCCAGGCCCGACACCAGCGCCTTCACTTCATCGCCCACGCAGTCCGGGGCCAGCGCCACGGGTTGCCCCAGCATCTCGCTGAGCGCGGCGGCCACGGGGGCCAGGCTGAGCTCAGGCACGCGCTTGCCCTTGGGCCGCCCGAGGTGGCTGCACAGCACCACCTTGGCCCCCTGCGCCAGCAGGTGCTTGATGGTGGGCAGCGATTCCTGGATGCGGCGCGGGTCGGTGATGCGGTCGCCGTCCAGCGGCACGTTGAAGTCGCAGCGCACCAGCACGGTCTGACCGGCGGCATTCAGGTCGGCAATCGTCTTCTTGGCGAGGGGCATGGCTCCATTCTACTGCCCGCACCCGCGCCCCCGGGCCTGCCGAAAACGAACAACCGCCCGGCCTCGCGTAGAGGTCCGAGCGGTCGCTCTTGCTTAGCTCAGAACGAGCCTTACTGCATGTCGGGGGCTTGCGCCTGATCCGCACCCGGGGCTTGACCCTCAGGCGTGGCCGGTTCCGGCGAACTGCAAGCCGTCAAGACCATCGAAACCAGAGCCAAAACGGCCACCCAGCTGAAGGTCTTCATCAATAACCCCAGTCTCGGCTCCAACCCTTGTTGTCGTTCAGGCCGCCGCGCCAGTCCGGCGTGGAGTACAGGTTGTGGTAGAGCGAACTCGAGGCCACCACCTTCACGTGGCTGTCGGCGTAACCGACGACCGTCTTCTTACCCGCTTGCAGGCGGGCAATGGCGCCGGTGCGCGTGCTGATGCCAGCCGGGCCGCTGAGCGGGCCTCGACCGAGGTCGTGCGGGCCCCACACACCAATGAACTGCGCGTCACCGGTCGGGAAGGCAATCGCGTACTGCGGCGGGCGGCTGAGCTGCGCGCCGTCGTGAATCACGATCGTTTCGGCCACGTTGGCCAGCGAAGTGGCGTTGGCGGGGAAGTTGTAGCTTTCATCCGCAAACTCGGCGTAAGTGGCTTGCGGGCGACCCGTGCAGATGGCCGGCAGCGGGAAGCCCACCTGGCGGGCACAGGACGAGAAGCCGCCCAGGGTCCAGTGGTTGTAGGCGTACGTGTTGCTGATGTTGCTCAGGTACGTCTTGGAGTTCGGGCTGGCCCAGATGCCTTGGAGTTCACCGGTCGTGGCGTTGACCCCGTTCTTGATGTACGGGTTCACCAGGTTCGGGTACATGAATTCCAGGTTGAACGTCGTGGCCAGGCCCATCGCCGAGCTCCACAGCGGATACGTGTCGTCGTAGTCCGGCAGGTAGAGCTGGAAGCCGAGCGCGATGTTCTTGACATTGCTCACGGTCTGCGTCTGCTTGGCCGCATTCTTGGCCTTGGCAAAGACGGGGAAGAGGATCGCCGCCAGGATGGCAATGATGGCTATGACAACTAGGAGTTCGATAAGGGTAAAGGCACGTCGCTTCATCGCGTTGTTCCGGGGAAGGCGAACGCCTGCCCGAGTTCATTCTACTTCAAAAGTATTGCGAATGGGTCCGCACTGGTGAATGTACGGGGGAGTTGATTTGATAAGAATTATTCTTTGCTTTCGCGGCTCCAGCCGGCGTTGTTGGTGAGGGTGCCGCGCCACTCGGGCGTGGAGTACGCCGTGCCGTAAAGTTCGCTTGTCTTCTTGGACTTAGCGGACGAATCAGTGCCCACCATGGTGGTGCGGGTACCGGAGAGGAATCGGGCCAAGGCGCCTGTGGCGTCCGAAACCCCCGCCGGGCCGGAGAGCGGGCCCTCGCCCTTCTTGGTAAGTGACCATACGCCGATGTACTTGGCATCCGCCTGCGGGAAGGCAATGCCGAACTGGGGCGGGCGAGCCAGCACCGATCCCTCGACAAAGAGAACGGTGTTGCTGATGTCGGCAATCTCGCTCGTCCGTGCCGGGCGGTTGTACTTTTCGTCAGCGAACTCCGCGAAACGTGCTTCGGTTCGGTCGGTGCAGAGCGGCGACCTGGCCGCATAAGTGGGATTTGCGCACTGGAATATGCCCCCCAACCCCCAGAAGTTGAAGGCAAAACCGTGCTTAAGTCCATCCATATCTAGATTCGCAACCGGGTGCTGCCAAATGTGGTCGTTCTTCGTGTACGGCTGCATAGCCTGAGTGTAAAGGTGGTCAGAGTCCAACACCTCGGGCCGCCCGAGAGCAGATGACCAGGCGGGGAAGGTGTCGTTGAAGTCCGCTGCGTAAATGTTTGCGGCCACCCCCACTTGCTTCGCGTAGTTCAGAAGCGCAGTCCGTTGCGGATGAACACTACAGTTGTATCCGCCGCCCGCCCATGTCGGCGGGCATCCGATCGTCAGGGGCAATAAGAGAAACCACATGAGCAGCCCCGCACCTACAGACAACCAAATGACTGTCCTCAAGCTCAACGTACGATTCCAGCCCGTCCCTTTCGCCATCTATAGCTCCTTCAACACGCGACCCCTCACCGCAGTTCCCGCGCATCCTGGGCCGAACAATCGCAAGTCCCTGGGCCGAAAACCCGCGGCATGGCAAAATAATCGTAAGTCCCATGTCCGAAAACAAGACTCCCACCCCTGGTTTTGGCACCCTCGCCCTTCATGCGGGGTTCGATGGCGACCCGGCCACCAAAAGCCGGGCCGTCCCCATCTACCAAACCACCAGCTACCTCTTTGATGACACTAGCCACGCGGCGCGCCTCTTTGCCCTGCAAGAGTTCGGCAACATCTACACGCGCATCATGAACCCCACCACGGCGGTGCTGGAAAATCGCATCGCCGCGCTGGAAGGCGGCTCCCACGCCGTCGCCACCGCCAGCGGCCAGGCCGCCGAACTGCTGGCCATCACCACCATCTGCGAAGCCGGCGACGAGATCGTAAGTAGTTCCAGCCTCTACGGCGGCACCTACAACCTCTTCCACTACACCCTGCCCAAGATGGGGATCAAGGTTCACTTTGTGGACCCCAGCGACCCGGAGAACTTCCGCCGCGCCACCACCGACCGCACCAAGCTCTACTATGCGGAAACGGTGGGCAACCCCAAGGTGGACGTCTTCCCGATTGCCGCCGTGGCCGCCATTGGCCGCGAACTCGGCATCCCGCTGATGGTGGACAACACCGTCCCGACCCCCTACCTGGTGCGCCCGTTTGAACTCGGCGCGGCGGTGGTGGTGCACTCGCTCACCAAGTTCATTGGCGGGCACGGCACCAGCATCGGCGGCATCCTGGTGGATGGCGGCAACTTCGATTGGGGTTCGGGCCGCTTCGCCAACTTCACCGAACCCGACCCGAGCTACCACGGCCTCAAGTTCTGGGAGACATTCGGGGCGTTCCCGGGTCTCGGCAACGTGGCGTTCGGCCTCAAGGCGCGGGTCCAGGGCCTGCGCGACCAGGGCCAAGCGATCAGCCCGTTCAACTCGTTCTTGATCCTTCAGGGCCTGGAAACCCTGCACCTGCGCATGGAACGGCACAGCCAGAACGCGCAGCGCATTGCCGAGTGGCTGAGCCAGCACCCGAATGTGAGCTGGGTCAACTATCCGGGCCTCAGCAGTCACCCCAGCCATGAACTGGCCAAGTCCACCTTCCGCCCGGGTCACTTCGGCGCGTTGCTGGGCTTCGGTGTGAAGGGCGGCTACGATGCGGCGGTGGCGTTCATTGATCGCCTCAAGGTGTTCTCGCTTCTGGCCAACATCGGCGACGCCAAGTCGCTGGTCATCCACCCGGCAAGCACCACGCACCAGCAGCTGACGCCGGAAGAGCAAGCCAGCACCGGCGTGAGCGCGGACTTCATCCGCCTCAGCGTGGGCATCGAGGACATTGAAGACCTCCTCGCCGACCTCGACCAAGCCCTGCGCGGCTAAATCTGCGCTCATGGGAGAGTCTCGCCCGGGTAACACCGGGCGATGACTTCTGCCGATGCCGCCTGCCAGGCCGTTTTGGCGCGGGTGGCCGCCTCGACGGGGGCGACTTTGAATCAGCTTGCTCTCGTGGTAGGCGTGGTGCGGCCAGGTGAGCCGGTGGAATACGCCCAAGCGAACGGCGACCAGCCGTTCTATCCCGCCAGCGTGGTCAAGAGTGTTTATGCCGCCTATGCCGCCTTTCTCCTAGACCTCGGCGGGCTCACTTTGAGCGAGGAGGATGACCGGGCCTTCCGCGACATGATTCAGGATTCGAGTAACGATGCCACCGGGCATGTCGTGGACCTCATTACCGACACGACCGGCGGCCCCGAACTCCTGCCCGACGACTTGGCCGAGTGGATGAACAACCGCCAAACCGTCAACCGCTGGTTAGCCGCCGAGGGCATCGCCGGCATCAACGCCTGCCAGAAAACCTGGAACGAGGGCCCCTACGGCCGGGAGCGGCAAGGTTACGGACCGAATCGTGAACTCGCCAACTCAATGACCGCCCGCGCCGCTGCACGCATAATGGCGGGCATTGCGCTGGGCGCCTTTGGCCAAGCGGAGTGGCTCCAGAACCTCCACCGCCGCGACCCAAAAAGCCAAGACCTTCAAGTCATCGGCTACGGCGGGGAAGTCGTCACGGGCTCAAGCAAAACCGACCAAGTCCTGGACTACCTCAGCAAATCCGGCACCGCTTACCAGGTGCGGCACGATCTCCTGGCCGTGCGTCGTCCGGGCGACGTGTGGCACGTGATTGCCGCCTTCACCGACGGCTACCGCGAGCAACCCGAAGTGCTCCAGGCCGTCGTGCGGGGCGGCCTGGAGATCGCGGACGAGATTACATCCGGTACAGGCTGAAGCCGGCCGGTTCCACCGGGGCGTTGCGGCAGATTTCGAGCGCCAAACCTAGCACCCGGCGGGTGTCGTGCGGGTCAATGATCCCGTCGTCCCACAGCCGCGCACTGGAGTAATACGCATTGGCTTCCGCTTCGTATTTCTCGCGGATGGGGTTGCGGAAGGCGTCCTGCTCTTCCTGAGACATCGTCACGCCCTTGGCCGCGAGTTGGTCCATCTTCACCGTCAGGAGAACGTTGGCGGCCTGTTCGCCGCCCATCACGCTGATCTTGGCGTTGGGCCACATAAAGAGGAACCGAGGCTGATACGCCCGCCCGCACATGCCGTAATTGCCCGCGCCATAGCTGCCGCCCACGATGAGCGTGATCTTGGGCACCGTGGCCGTAGAAACCGCCGTCACCAGCTTGGCGCCGTGGCGGGCAATGCCCTCGTTTTCGTACCGCTTGCCCACCATGAAGCCCGTGATGTTCTGGATGAACACCAGCGGCACCCCGCGTTGTTGGCACAGCTCGATGAAGTGCGCGCCCTTTTGCGCCGATTCGCTGAACAGAATCCCGTCGTTGGCGATGATGCCCACCATGTGCCCTTCAATGCGGGCGAATGCGCAGATGAGCGTGGTGCCAAAGCGCGGTTTGAATTCGTGCATCTGTGAACCATCTAGCAGGTGGGCCAGCAGGTCGCGCATGGGGAAGGGGCGCTTGGTGTCGCTCGGCACCAGGGCGTCCACGTCTTCGATGGGGTAGAGCGGCTCCTCCACCGGGGCCGGAGCGGGGCGAGCAAATGCGCCCTCAGGAATCTGGCCCGGAGGCAAGGATTCAAACAGCGACCGGACGATCTCCAGAGCATGCTCGTCGTCCTCGGCCAGGTGGTCGGCCACCCCGCTCAGCCGGGTGTGGACGTCGCCACCCCCAAGCTCTTCGGCGGTGACTTCCTCGCCCGTAGCGGCCTTCACCAGCGGCGGGCCACCCAAAAAGATGGTGCCTTGCTCCTTCACAATCACGGTCTCGTCGCTCATCGCGGGCACATAGGCGCCCCCGGCGGTGCACGAGCCCATGACGGCGGCAATCTGCGGGATGCCCCGCGCGCTCAGGTTGGCCTGGTTATAGAAAATGCGCCCGAAGTGGTCGCGGTCGGGGAAGACCTCGGCCTGCAACGGCAAAAACGCCCCGCCCGAGTCCACCAGGTAAACGCACGGCAGGCGGTTCTCCATGGCGATCTCCTGCGCCCGCAGGTGCTTTTTCACCGTGATGGGGAAGTAAGTGCCGCCCTTCACGGTGGCGTCATTGGCCACCACCATCGTCAGTCGGCCCTGCACGCGGCCCACGCCGGCCACAACGCCCGCCGCCGGGGCACCGCCATCGTACATGTCCCACGCGGCAAAGGGGGAAACCTCAAGGAACGGAGAACCCGGGTCCAGCAGGCCATCAATCCGTTCGCGGGCCAGCAGCTTGCCACGCGATTTGTGCTTCTCCACGGCGGCCGCGCCGCCTCCCGCGCTCACCACCGCCGCTCGCTCGCGCAGTTCCTCGCGCAGGCGGTTCATTTCGGCCCGGTCGGCGCGTGCCTCGGGGGAATGGATGTCGGTCTTCGAGTGGAGGATCTCCATGGCCAAGACCATCTTACCGAGCCGAGCCTCAGGCAAAAAAATGGCCGACCTACTGGCCGGCCGAATGTCTTGTGCTTGTCGTCTTGCGGCTTTCCTGCGTTACGCAGTCCACCTTGGACATCAGTTCTTACGCGAACCGGTCTCCGGTTTTCTCCCAATTTTCAAAAGTTCTTAAAAACAGTCCCACCATCCGCCCCGCTCCGTGAAAATTCTTGCGTTGCAACGAGGGGCGCTATGCCAAAGTAAGAGCACTAGCGGCGAGGCCGCTACAAGTAAGGACATTCCTAATATGCGTATCTCCATGCGTTACGGGGCCTGGGCGGTCATGGCGTTGGCCATGGCGGCATCGGCCTCCGCACAAGATAAGGTCTTACTCACATTCTCACCCTCGGCCGGCGCTTCTTGGCGTTCGTTGCTGAACGTGAATGGGAAGGCGACCATCGAAGGCCAAGCTCTTGAGTTCAGTATCACTGACGAATCTGAGACGAAGGCCACCAGCGCCAATGACGGCCTGGTTACCACTGAATCCAAGACCGTTTCCTCCATCCTCAGCGTCAACGGCGAAGAGCAGGACAATGAAGTGACGGGCAATGTCGTCAAGGCTGTTCAAGGGGCCAATGGCGCCCTGCAAAAGCAGACGGGCTTTGA
>CALRVA020000135.1:0-7374 GCA_943371495.1 Archangium gephyra
AGCGGGGCCGTCTTCATGCGCCGGGTCACCATTGCCACGCTCACGGCCACCACACCGACGCTGCCCACTGCCGTCTCCAGCACCAGAGTGCGGGGCAAGAAGTCGCTGCCGTCCTTGTCCACCAGGTTGCCGCACAGCACGGGGTGTTGGTGGCCCTCCAGCTTCTTGCTGAAGACAGCCCGCAAAACGTGCGTCTCGCGGTTGCCAATTACGCTGGCGCTGCAGTTCAAGGCCGCCAGGTGAGCCCAGGCTTCATCCCGCTGCAGAGGCACGGCGAGGTTGCCGGCGGTGATGAGATCGCCGGTATCAAAGTAGAGGTCGGTCGCCTCGCGCAAGGGGCGCAAGGCATGGGCACGCGCTTCGGTCAAACGGCCGTGCAGGTCGTTTGTATGAAGGATCCGTAACGAGCCGTTACTTGAGGCGCTGGGCGAGGACGTCAAGCAGAATCGTCAAGCCAACAAAGGAGAGACCCAACCCCATGATCCATCGGGAGATCTGGTCTTCAAAGCTCGCTTTCCCCTTAAATGTGGTCCGCACGCCTCCACCCCCGCTGGACATGGCGTCACCCTTGCCGGTGACGAACACCAGAAGGATAAAGAGCACCGCCACCAGCCCGGTGATGCCGAGGAGAACGTTGTAGATAGTTTGATTCATGGTCCAAAAGGAAGGAGAAAAGCGGAGATTACCCGCTGGGTCGCCGGGACTCGAAGGACTTCATACGCGGCCAGGGCCACCAACTGCGCCAGGGTTGCCCCGACCATGATTTGCAAGATGCCGGAATGGAGCAACTTGCGCGGCACTGAAGCGGGCGGGATGTATTGATTTTCGTACTTCTGCAGCAGGTCGCGGCCGGCTTCTACTCCCAGCGCGATGTGCTTGGCCCTGGCCGGCGCCGTGGTACCCCACAGCTGCACAAACGAGCCCAGTGGCCGGAAGAGCGTGACCGTCACCACGACCGCGATGAGCAGGCGCAGCTCTTGTTCGGCAGGCCACGGTGAGTTCAAAACGCCCAGGAACAATGAGGCCCCGATGGCCAGATTGGTGCCGCAGCGGGGGTGGACGCGCGGCATGCGGGCCACCACTTCGGGCGTGATGGCTTCGTTCTGCTCAATCGCGTGCACGGTCATGTGCTCGGCAGCATGAATCTTGGCGAGCGGGGAAAGCCGCAGGGCCAAGAGGAAGAAAACGAACGACATAAGGTCGTAAATCCAGGGGATTTGCGCCTTCGTCGGCAGGGCCAGGAAGGCGAAGAGCGCCACGTGCGCCCCCAAAAAGAAGAGCCCAAAGAGGTAGGCCCCACTGGCGATCAGCGCCCACATCGGCACCCCGCCGCTGGCCGCGCCCGTGGTGAGATACACCCCAAACGGGGTGGCCATGCCGCCCACCTGCCGGGGGCGATTCTCGAACTCGAGGGGTGTGACGAGGAGGCGCGGGGTGACGAGGCCAACAAACTGGCGATCCGGCCCCACCACGGCCACAGCACTCAGCTCGTGCTCCACCAATGTGCGGAGGGCGGCGGCGCCAGTTTCGGCGGGGGAGAGCGTGGGGTCTTGGGTGCGCACCCAGGGTTCGACGATGTCATCGGGGGCGGCCCCGCTGGCCAGCGCCCGCGCCAAGTCACGTTCGGTGACAAGGCCCACGTACTGGCCATCTTGAATAACGGGGATGGCCCCCAGTCCTTCTTCGGCGAGGCGGGCGGCCGCCAGGCGCAAGGTGTTGTGGGGCGAAATGACGCTCGCCGCGACCGCTAGTCGGAACAGCGGCTCGGTGACCGGATCGATGCGGGGGGTCAACCTTGCACGCACGCCGGTTGAGGATAGCAGGATTTCATGTCAATCAAAGTCATCAAAGGCATCTTGGGTTAGGCCAATCACCCAAATCATCAGCCCGTTAGTGACCACCGTCATCAAGCCACTCGCGAACACGGCGAACCCAAACTGGCCGTCCACAATCAGCGCAAACAGACTGAAGCCCACCAGCAAGAGACCAAGTGCGAGGCCGACGAAGCAGATGAGGTTCACCATCCGGCGCGCCTTGTTGACCTTGAGGAGGAGGCCAATCCCGAGCAGGGCCTGAATGACGCCCCAGCACGAGGCGCCCCGAGCAAATCCCCCCAGAAGGGCGGGGAGAAAGATGGACAGAACGCCCGCCAGAATCCAGTACCCGCTAATCACGTAGTACAGCGGCCACGCAAACGGGGGAGCCTTGCCCGAGTAGCTGAACCCCATCACCTCTTTGGTGCTACGGGCCATGTGCATCACGTTGGTGCCACAACTGGGGCAGATTTCCGTAGTGTCCTTCAGGATCATTTCGCACCCCGGGCACACGTTGGTGCGCTTCTCCACGTAGCCCGGCGTGCTTCTCACCATGTGGCCACAAAACATGCATTGGTCCACGTGGTGGGGGATGGTTTTCTCGCAGTTCGGGCACCGGGTCATGGGGTCACCACAGGAAGCTCTGTGCTACCACATCGCGCGGAGTGTCGGCCACTGGGTTTCCACGCCTTCGCTCTCGAGGAATTGTTGGAACGCCTTGGTTTCTTCGGCGGATTCGTAAATCTGGTGCGGGGTTTTGTCTACTTTGAGGCAGTAACCCACCAGTAACCCGGCCGCTTCGCCAATCACCCACTCCACCGGGTGTAAGCGGGTGCAGCCGTTGGTGATGTGCGTCACGCCGATGCCCTTGCCCGCCGCAATCACATTGGTGACCCGCTCGGGCAGCAGGGCCCCGAGGGGGATTTGGAAGGGCAAAGCGCGGGCTTCCAGGCCCATTTCGCCGTTGGCAGCGGGGTGCAGGTCAATGGCATAGCAGCCAATGCCCACGGCATCGGGATACTCCACCGCGCGGTCGCGGCCGGGGTTACAGGCCTCCGAGACATCCTGCTCGCGCATGGTGAACCTCGCCTTCAGCCGCCGTCCTTCGCGATGATAGGGGGCCTTGGCCAGGCCATCAGGGGTGCCGCTGATCTCGGGGGCCCGCCGGAGATCGGGGTAGCCCACGCCGCCATCGGGGCGCGGAGCTTCGGTGCGCAGCCAATGGAAGAGGCTGAGCGAGAGCTGGCGGGCATCGTGCATCCGGGCTTGGCGCTCCGCTTCGGTGACCTCGACAATGGCCCCGGCCTGGAAGTCGTTCTGCGGCCAGTTGACCAATGTGGCAGCGGATCGCCCGTCCGTGAAGTGTTCGGGGTCCGTGCACTGGCGGTAAGTGAACAGGTTTTGCGACCATTCCCCTTCAATGCCAAAGGGGCGCGTGGTTTTGTGCCGGCGGTCGTAATAGTTCCAACCAATCTGCGGATAGGGCCACTCTGGCGGCGCAAAATGTCGCCATTTCTCGTAGTCGGCCGGAGGTTCGGCGACGGCGTGGGGGTCGCCTCCAAAACTCATGGCAAACACCCACGTGAACGACTGAATCCGGCCCGGATCGGCTTCCCCTTCGAGGGCATGAGGCTCATCGGTTTCGGCGCGGCTTTCGGCACCAATCTTGTATTCAATTCCCGCCAGGGGATAGAGGTCGCCCACTTCTGTGGCCTCCAGAATATAGGTCGGCAGGATCTCGGTTTCGTCGCCCGTTTGGTGGTCGCGCACGGTGACCCCCACCACCCGGTCGCCGTCCACTTGGGCGGCAATCGGATCAGTGTTCAGCAGCACTTGCAAGCGGCCGGTGGCGCGGGTCGCGCCCAGCGATTCCTCTAGCACGCGGTGCGCCACCCGGGGGTCCACGCAGATGCGGCTCACCCACCCGTTGCCAGGGTTCAGGTAGAGGTTCCGGCGCGCCGGTAGCGTGAGGTTCTCGTGCATGCGGTAGTGGTCGCGCATGGCGCGGCGGAACGCCCGGAACCGCTCGCTACTGCCAAACCGCTCGATCCAGGGGTGCTCATCGCTTGGCACCATTTGGCTGGTGAACTGCCCGCCAATCCAGTCCGTAGGCTCGGTAATCACCACCCGGAGCCCGCTTACGGCCAGCGCTTGCGCCGCCGCGCAACCCCCGGTCCCGCCGCCGAGAATCAGTACATCACACCGGATCGTTGCCATAAACCGCCCTTACGAGACGCGCACCGCGTCGGGGAAGTCGCGGTAGAGCGCACTGCGGAAGTCGGTGACCCGCGAATACACCTCCACGTGCAGTCGCTCCAATTCTCCACTCCGTCGGGCGGCGTACGTGAAAGCGGCCTCCAATTGCGTCAGGTTCTGGGTGCGAATCTGGATCATAAACTCGCCCAGCTCGGACGGGCCAAAGCCAAACTGCCGCCGCTGCACACTCCACGATTCCACGGTGCCTTCTTGCTGCAATGCGCCGAGGTAGGCGTTCACGGCCGCCACCAGTTCCAGGTCTTTGGCGCCCGGGGCGAGGTTAACCCAAATCGCGTAGGTGTTCACGGCCTCAAAATTACCAGTTTCGCGCGACCAGGCCCGGCCCGCGCCATGAAGCCAAGCCCCTCCGACCCCGAACCCGCAGGCCGCACCGGTATCCTGTTGGCTTCGGTATGAACGTCCGAGACCTCCGCGAGAAATACTTGGCCTTCTTTCAGTCCAAGGGCCACCAGGCGTACCCTTCGGGGCGCCTGATTCCGTACGACGTCACCGGACGACTCGACGAATCCTTGCTCTTCAATGGTGCGGGGATGGTGCAGTTCAAACCGTATTTCCGAGGCGTGGCCGAGCCCCCTTCCCGCCGCCTGACAAACGCCCAAAAGTGCCTCCGCACCGGGGACATTGAAGAAGTCGGCGACACCAGCCACCTCACCTTCTTCGAGATGCTGGGCAACTTCTCCTTTGGGGATTACTTCAAAGAAGAAGCCATCGCCTTCAGTTGGGAATTTCTCACCGGCGCGGAGTGGCTGAACCTGGACCCGCGCCGCCTCGCCTTCACGGTCTTTACCGAAGACGACGTGGCCGAGGGCGCCTGGGCCAAGCACCTGCAGGGTGTGGGGATTGACGCCAAGGAGCGGGTGTTCCGCCTGGGCGAAGAGACGAACTACTGGCCGGCGGGCGCGTTCAGCAAGGGCCCCCCAGGTCCGTGCGGGCCGAACTCGGAGATGTTCTACTGGGTGTCCAACGATGTGCCGCCCCCGTCGGGGCCCTACACGGCGGAGGACTACTTGCGCGACGAGGCCGCCGGGATGTGGCTCGAAATCTGGAACGACGTGTTCATCCAGTACGAGTGGCAAGGCGAGCCGCAAGACAAGGGCTACCGCAAGACCGGCATGCCGCCGCTCCCCTTTGCCAGCGTGGACACCGGCATGGGCCTGGAGCGCACCGCCGCTGTGCTGGGCGGGCACCGTAGTGTGTACGACACGGACGGGTTCACGGCAATCTTTGCCCGCATCCAGGAACTTGGGGGACCCAAGTACGGGGGTGAACAAGACCGCGCCCTGCGCATCGTGGCCGACCACCTGCGCGCCGCCACCTTCTGCATTGCGGATGGCATCCTGCCCGGCAACACCGGGCGGGGCTATGTGCTCCGACGCCTGATTCGTCGCGCCGTGCTGCAGGGTCAGCGTAAGCTTGGGTTCAGCGAACCGTTCCTCGCCGATGCGGCCGCCGGGGTGATGACGGCGCTGGGCGACCACTACACCGAACTTAACGAGCACCGCGCCACCATCCAGCAGACGCTGCGCCAAGAGGAAGATCAGTTCCGGCGCACGCTGGCCCAAGGGAGCGAACTGCTGGCCCGCGAACTGGAGGGCGTGCAGGGCACGCTGCCGGGCGATGTGGCCTTCCGGCTGTACGACACCTACGGCTTCCCGCTTGAAATCACCCGCGAACTCGCCCAGGAACAGGGCGTGACGGTGGACGAAGACGGCTACGAAGTGGCCATGCAAGCCGCCCAGGCCCGCAGTCGCGGGGCGAGCGAAATGGACGACGTGTACGCCGGAGTGGACGGGGCGACGTGGTCGCACCCGGTAACGCCGACGGAGTTCACGGGCTACGCCGCGACGTCCGGTACGGGCGTGATCCTCGCCACGCGACCCGCTGAGGGCGGGGCCTGGCTGGCGCTGAATAAGTCGCCGTTTTACGCCGAGTCGGGCGGGCAGCAAGCTGATTTTGGGTTGATTACTGCCGGTGATCAAACCTGGCCCGTAGTTGATGTACAGAAGCTGGATGGCGTCTGGGCGCATCGTATTGAGGGTCCTGTTCCAGCCGACATTGTAGGCAAGAGCGTTTTCGCAAAAGTGGACGAAGCCCGGCGCGCCGACATCACCCGCCACCACACCGCCACGCACCTGCTGCACGCGGCATTGCGCGAACGGCTGGGGGCGCACGTCACCCAGGCGGGTTCCTTGGTGGCCCCCGACCAGTTGCGGTTCGACTTCACCCACGGCCAGGCTCTGTCGCCCGAAGATTTGCGCGCGGTGGAAGACCGCGTGAACGAACACGTGCTTGGCGCCCAGCGGGTGGTGATCTACGAAGATGTGCCGCTGGATGAAGCCCGCGCGATGGGGGCGATGGCCCTCTTCGGCGAGAAGTACGCCGACCGGGTGCGCGTGGTCCAGATCGGGGGCATAAAGCCGGAGATTGCCAGCTTCAGCTGTGAGCTATGCGGCGGCATCCACGTGCCCAATACGGGGGCGATTGGCCAGTTCCGGATTCGGCACGAGGGATCGGCGGCCAGCGGCATCCGGCGCATCACCGCCGTGTGCGGACGCGCGGCCCTGCAAATGGCGCAAGCCGATACGGACAGCCTGCAAGCGGCGGCCCACCGGCTGAAGACCAGCCCGGCCGAACTCCTGACCGCGATTGATCGCACGCTGGACACCCTGCGCGATGAACGACGCAAGCGCGAGCAGATGGCGGCCACCGGCGCGGGCCAAGCCGAAGCCACCGAAACCCCAGTGGCGGGCGTGACCCTGAAGCGCCTGGTGATGAAATCCGGCGAAGCGGAAGACGCTAAGCGCGCCGCCGACCGGCTGGTGGACAACGCGCCCCTGGCCGTGGTGGTGGTGGGCATCGCCATTGAGGGCAAGGTGCAGTTCGTCGCCAAGATTGGCGCGGAAGCCCAGGCCCAGGGCGCCCACGCGGGCAACCTGGTGCGGGAGCTGGCCAAGTTGACCGGTGGCGGGGGCGGAGGCCGAGCGGACTTCGCCACGGCGGGCGGCCGCGATGCCACCCAACTGGACGCCGCGATGGCGGCGGCCGAAGGCCTTCTGCAGGCCCAACTCGGTGCCTGACGCACGGAACCCGGCATGATCGAGCGACTGCAAGAAATCCTGGACCGCTTCGAGGAGATTGAATCCCAACTTCAATCTCCCGAGGTGGCGCAGCAACCGAAGGAACTCGAACGGCTGGGCCGTGCCCGCGCCGAACTGGAAGACGTGGTGGCCGTGGTGCGCACCTACATGCGGCACCGCCAGGAACTTGCCGAAGCCCAAGAGCT
>CALRVA020000136.1:0-7311 GCA_943371495.1 Archangium gephyra
GCACCAGTTCTCGAACCCCTTCGACGAACCCTTCGGCATCCTCTGCGTTGTGGACCGAGACCGGGACCGGCCCGTGCTCCTTGACCCCCCGGCGACGCCGGAGTCGTCTAACTCGTAACGTGTTTCGCCGCTTGGCTATCTCCGGAGCCCTCAGCTTAGTCTTGGCGGGCTCGGCTTGGGCGCAGGGTTTCCGCATGCCGCACGGGGCCGACTGCGACGTGTGCGCTTCGCACACGCCGTACTTTGTCACGGAACTGATGGCCTCGGTGGTGCAAGAGCAAGGCAACGCTGAAGCCCCTCCCATCGGCCCGCCCGAAGATCCGAACCTGGCCCGCGACGTCAAGAACGACGAAGAACTCGGGGCCGAGGTCCACAAAGAGATCGTCAAGCAGGTGAAGTTCGTCGAGAACCCGGAGATGGTGGCCCGGGTGACGAAAATCGGCGAAACCCTGGCCGCCATTGCCAATGCCCGCATGGTGGACAACACCTGGGGCGAAAAGCGCCACGTTAAGCTCAAGTATCAGTTCTTTGTGATTGACGAGCCGGATGTGAACGCTTTCAGCGTCCCGGGCGGCTACATCTACTTTTATCGCGGACTGCTGGAAGACGTGGAAAGCGACCACGAGCTCGCGGGCGTCATGGCCCACGAAATTGCCCACGCTTCATTCCGGCACGTCGCGGAACTGCGAAAGCGCCAAGAGCGCGCCAGCCTCGTCAGCCTGCCGCTGTTGCTGGCGGCCATTCTGGGCGGGGGCGAAGACCTCGGCAACCTGGCCATTGGGGCGCAGGCGCTGGTTCAGGCCCTGAGCAGCGGCTGGAGCGTGGAGGCCGAAACCAGCGCGGACCTCGGCGGCGTGCAATACATGATGCAGAGCCCCTATAACGCCACCGGGCTCCTCACATTTATGGAGCGGATGGCGTACAACGAGCGGTTCGCGCCGGTGCAGTCGCTGGGGATTTATCGCACCCACCCGCCCTCGCGGGAACGTGTGCAGTTCATGCGCGCCAAGATGGCGACCTACCGCATTCCCATCCAGCGGAGCCTGGTCACCAGCAGCATGGCCGCGCGCGTGGAGCCGGAAGATACGGGGGGCCTAAGGCTCAGTTTTGGCAAGATGCCGATTCACGTGTTTCGTGGGGATGACTCGGTCGCCCGGGCCGACGATGCCGAAGAAAAGCTCAACCGATTCTTTGATGCCGAGCCCACGTTGGTGGACCTGGACGTGACCAACGATGGCATCGTGCGCGGCAGTGGCCGCCGCCTCTTTGAAGTCAAGTGGGACGACCGCGAAGGCACGGAAGAGGGCATGGACAGCATGATCGAAAGCGTACGTACGAACCTGCAGCGCGCCCTGTTCGACTTCAACTACCGCACGGCCATTGACCGGAGCCGCTCACAGCCGGCGGAGACGGCGTCTTCAAATTCCGACAGAACGTCGGCCCCGTAAAAGCTGAGCGTGGCCTCATAGCCGCCCTGCTGGTACTCCTCGCTGGTCAGCAGGTACCCCGCCCAGCCGTTGACATGGCTGAGCACATACGCGTTGCGGAAACCTTGCCGCCACGCCGCCGCCCTCAGTTGGCGGGCAAACGCCCCTGTGGGTTCGCCCGGCACGCCGATGAGGAGCAGATCCCCGAGCTGAACTAGTGTGAGTTCGGCCGCCGGAGGGGCAAACCGGGTCATCACCAGTTGAGCCAGTTCGGGTGTGACGCCATTGGAGCTCACAAACTCGGGATGCGGGACGGCGGCGGGCAGGGTCACCGGGGCGACCATCAACTTGGCGTTCGACGTGGCCAGCGGTTGCCGAGGGGCAGCTGCCGCCCAGCCCGAAATGCGCCGCGCGAAGGCATAGACGCTCTCCCCGGGGCGCGTCGCGGGGCTGGCGTCGCCAATCGCTCCCGGCACCACCAGGGCGCCAGTGTTCTGGGCCACGGCCCCTGGCCAATCGCCGTTAAGGGTGCGATGACTGGCGGGGAGCACCGTCGCGTGGGCCGGCACGGCCACCAGCCAGGGCTGGGATCCGGCAAAGAGGGCAAGGCTTTCGCTCTCGGTGACTCCCGGTCGGCGCGAGCGCTGGAAGGGCTGGCTTTCCCGTGCAAAAGAGAGTTGTGAAAGAGAAAGCGGCTGCCGGCGGGCAGCTCGAACCACCTGCGCGATGCGGTCGGCGTACCACTCCAGCCACCGCGAACGGAAGGTGGCGATGCCCGGAATCGGGAACGTCATGCGCGGGTTGAGCATCTGGCTATCCGGCGCGCAGTGGGTGTGGGTGGCGATCAGCACCACCTCGGCTTGCTCGCCCACGCGCTGGCGCACGGCATCGCGCAGTCCCTCGGGGATGGTCAGGATCTCCAGGCTCACCAGCACCACCGAGCGTCCTTCCGTGCGCAGGGCCACGGCGCGGGCGTAAAGTCGCGCGGGGCCGGGCACAAACGTATGCGTTCCGCGCTCGGTGTAGCCACCAAGGGGCAACGGCTCGGGGGGCGTGAGGTCTTGCCGGACCACGGCCTGCGGCCAGGCCACGGCGGCCAGACTAAGGCTCAGTCCCAGGGCTAGAGCCCGCTTCCCGTCCGCCATACACGGAGGTTACCGTTAAGAGACTGGTACCATTGTCAGGTATGAGCGTGACCGTACGTCTGGGAGCCGATCAGTTAACGATTGATCCGGGGAGTACGGTGACGCTTGGGGTCGAGGTGCGCCTGCTGGAGGGCGAAAGCGACCGCTATGAACTCTCCGTTGAAGGGCTAGACCCCGGGTGGGTGGCGATTCCGGCCCCCACATTCGATGCCGTCCCCGGCGAAGTCACCGAGCAGAAGGTCTTCTTCAAGCCCTCTCGCGAAAGCGACAGCCTGGCCGGGAGCTATCCGTTTGTGGTCAAGGTGCGTTCGCTCACCACGGGCGAGAGCCGCACCGCCCCGGGCGTACTGACGCTCCGGACCTTCCACCACCTCACCGCTGATATCAACCCCCGCCGCGCCTTGGCGGGAGCCAACGAAGAGGGCGATCCGACGTTCCGCCTCTCGGTGACGAACATGGGCAACTCGGAGGAGACGCTTCAGGTTTCGGTGACCGACCCGGACAACGCGGTGGCCTACGAGCCCGAGCGCGAATCCGTGACGGTGGCCCCTGGCCAAACCGTTTCCATCGGCATCCCGGTCACGCCCAAGCGCCGCAAGCTGATTGGCAGCGTGCAGCTCCACTCGCTCAGCATCACGGCCCGCTCGACCACCCAACCGGCGGTGGGCGCGAACACTCAGGCCACGCTGGAGCAGCGCGGGGTGATCTCCCCCAGCTGGCTGGTGGGCATGATCGCCTTGCTCTTGCTGGTGGTGGGCTGGGTGGCCATGATGCCGAAGGCGCCGCGCCTGATCTCGAGCAAGATTGCGCCGGAATCGCTGAAAGTCGGCGAAGTGGTGAACCTGGAATGGACCGCCCGGGATGCCGAAAGCGTGCGCCTGCAAATTGGCAGCCAAAACGTGGATGAGAAGCTGGCGGCGCGAGATGTTTACACTTGGACGCCGACCGAAGCCGGCCAATACGTGGTGACCATCACCCCGGTGCGGAACAACTGGAACGGCACCCCGGTGGTGCGCACCATCACCGTGCTGGAGCCGGAGCGAGTGCCCGACCCCGAGATTTTGGCCTTCGACATTGAACCGAAGCGCGCCCGCATCGGCGAAACCTTGCAAGTGCGCTACCGCCTGAGTGATTCGGTGGTGAAGGCGTCGCTTTCGCCCATTGGCCGCGACCTGAACCCGCGCCTGGATGGCGTGCAGATTCCGGCGGATGGTAGCCCGGGCCGGGTGACGTACCGCCTGGTGGTGGAGAACGCCGAGGGCAAGATGGCTTCGCAATCGGTAGACGTGGAGCTCTACGAAGGCACGGACGCGACGATTGTGGCGTTCCAGGCCAGTGCGACCGAAGTGGATTTGGGCTTGCCCGTCAAGCTGGAATGGACCGTGACCGGCGCCGTGCGCGTGGAACTGGCCATTGGCACCGAGAAGCAGGCCGTGGACACCAACAACGGTACGGTGGAGATCAACCTTCCGGCCACGACCAAGGTGACGCTCACCGCCATTGACGCCAACGGCCGTTCGGCCACCAAGACTCTCACCATCACGGTGAAGGACCCCAACGAAGTGCCCCCGGTGGATGAAGACAATCCGCCCACAGGCACCACGGCCGGAGGCACGGGCACCACGGCGGGCGGCACGCGTCCCCCGACCACGGGCGGAGCCACAGGGGGTAACCCGGGTGGCGGCACCGCCGGCAATGCGGGCGAAAGGACCCGGACCGACGCGCCCAACCGGTAAGACCATGAGCAATGCCACGCGCCTTGCTCTCCGTCACCGATAAGACCGGGCTATCCGAACTTGCCCAAGCCCTGGTGGCGCACGGCTACACCCTGTTGAGCACTGGCGGAACCGCGCGGGCCATGCGCGA
Source organism: Archangium gephyra (assembly GCA_943371495.1). Taxonomy (GTDB): domain Bacteria; phylum Armatimonadota; class Fimbriimonadia; order Fimbriimonadales; family Fimbriimonadaceae; genus JAHBTC01. The sequence goes on from CALRVA020000136.1 coordinate 4,439, forward strand.
TGCCGGGCTGGCAGTGACCGATGTGAGTGAGGTCACGGGATTTCCGGAGATCATGGACGGGCGGGTGAAGACTCTTCACCCGAACATTCACGGCGGCTTGCTGGCCGACCGCAGCAACCCCGCCCACCAGGCGGCCCTGGCCGAGCACGGCATTGAGAACATCGAGATTCTGGTGGTGAACCTGTACGAGTTTGAGAAGACCGTGCAAGGCGGAGCGGACCTCCCGACGGTGATCGAGAACATTGATATTGGCGGCCCGGCCATGTTGCGCGCGGCGGCCAAGAACCACGGCAGTGTGCTGGTGGTGACCAACCCGGCGAAGTACGGGGACGTGATGGCGGCTCTTTCGGCGGGCACCGTGGCGGACCTCCGCGCGCCCTTCGCGGCTTTGGCCTTTGCCCATACGGCGGCATACGATGCCCTCATCAGCCGCTATCTGCGCCAGGCCACGGGCCAAGAAGAACTCGGCGAAACCCTGACCGTGACGGGCCGACGGCAACTCGCTTTGCGCTACGGCGAGAACCCGCACCAAGCGGCGGCTCTCTACGCCGACCCGCTGGGGGCACCGGGCATGGCTCAAGCGGTGCAGCACAGCGGCAAGGAGCTGAGCTACAACAACATCCTGGATGCCGATGCGGCCTGGGGCCTGGTGATGGATCTCCCGGCGGGCAGCATGGCGATCATCAAACACGGCAACCCGTGCGGGGCGGCCACCGGGGCCACGGGGGCGGAAGCCTACGACCGCGCCCGGGCGAGCGACCCGATTTCGGCCTTTGGGGGCATTGCGGCCTTCCACGGCCACCTGGATGGGGCGACGGCCCGGGCCATGACCGCCAAGGGCAACTTTTTGGAGGTCATTCTCGCCCTCGGCTATGAGCCCGAAGCCCTGGACCTGATTGCCAACCGCAGTGGTTGGGGCGCGGATGTGCGCTTGCTGACCGTACCGGCCCCGAGCGCCACGGGCGGCCTGAGCCTGCGCACCGTAAGCGGCGGATTCTTGGCGCAGAGCACGGACTCCAAGGGCGAGGAGTCAGATTGGCGCGTCGGCACCGACCGGCAGCCCACCGAAGCGGAATGGGAAGCCCTGCGGATGGCCTGGCGCATTGTGCCGCACGTCAAGAGCAACGGCATTGTCATCGCGGGGCCGGAAGGCTTGCGCGGGGTCGGAGCCGGGCAGATGAACCGCGTGCAAAGCGTTCGCCTGGCGATTGAGCAAGCGGGCGAGGGCGCCCAAGGGGCCGCCTTGGCCAGCGACGCCTTCTTCCCGTTCCCGGATAGCATCGAGACGGCCCATGCGGCGGGGGTCACGGCGGTGATCCAGCCGGGGGGTAGCAAGAAGGACGGCGACGTCATTGCCAAGGCCAACGAATTAGGCATCGCGATGATTCTCACCGGGCGGCGACATTTCCGTCACTAATACCGGTACACTACACGAACTGAGAGGTTTGTATGGCTGTTAAGAACCAGAATGACCTGATTGTGTCCGTCACTGCCGGCGTGCTTGCGCTTGGCACGGCCGCCGCTTTCTATTTCACCAAGCCGGAACCCGAGGTTAAGCCCAACCCCGCGCCGGTCACCGTCACGGCAGCCGAGATCAAAGCGGCCAGCGTTGTCTACACGAATAGCATTTCGCCCAACGGTTCCAATGGTGCCGGTGCGGCTGGTGCGGCTCCGCGCAGTGGCTTCGGCGGCGGTGCGGCTCCCGGTGGCGCTGCGCCAGCGGGTGGTGCTGGGGGCGGTCAAGCTCGCCAGCGTCCGGGCCTGCAATCGCAATCGGGCGGCTAATTTTCATCTAGGCTAGGCCTCCGGAACCCGTTGGGAGACCAACGGGTTCCGTTTCTGTCTCAAGTCGTCCATACTGAAGATAACAAACCCTTGTCACTTTGGCGCCTCCTAACACAACGTTTTTCGCGGGATATCGGAATTGATCTCGGTACCGCGAATACGCTTGTGTTTATGGGGGGGCGAGGGATTCTGCTCCGCGAACCCAGTGTGGTAGCGGTCAACAAAGACACCGGCGAGGTCATCGCCGTGGGCACCGAAGCTAAGCGCATGCTCGGCCGGACCCCCGCCAACATTGTGGCCGCGCGCCCGCTCAAGGACGGAGTCATTGCCGACTTTCTGCAAACGCAGAAGATGATTGACGGCTTCATCAAGCGCGCCAAGACGGGCACCGTGCTGCGGATGACGGTGGTCGTCGGGATTCCCAGCGGCGTGACCGAAGTCGAGCGCGACGCGGTGCTGGACGCGTGCCGTCAAGCCGGCGCCAACGAAGCCTTCGTCATCGAAGAGCCAATGGCCGCCGCCATGGGTGCGGGTTTGCCCATTGAAGAGCCGATCGGCTCGATGATTGTCGACATCGGCGGGGGCACCACCGAGGTCGCCGTGATTTCATTGGCGGGGATCGTGCACTCCGAGTCCGTGCGGACTGCCGGCGACGAGATTGACGACGCCATCACGGCCTATGTGCGCCGCGCCTACAACCTCACCATTGGGGAGCGCACCGCCGAGCAAATCAAGATTGAGATCGGCAGCGCCGCTCCGCTGGAACAAGAGCTGGAGATGGAGATTCGGGGGCGTGACTTGCTCAGCGGGCTCCCGCGCAGTTCGATTGTGACCAGCGAGGAGATTCGCCAGGCCATTGCCGACCCGGTCCGCGAGATCGTGGAGGCCGTGAAGACGACTTTGGAGGCGACGCCGCCCGAACTCGCCGCCGACTGTATGAACAACGGGATTGTTCTGGCCGGTGGGGGAGCCCTGCTGCGCGGCCTGGACCGGCTGCTGACTCAAGAAACGGGAATGCCCGTTCACATCGCGGATAATCCGTTGGACTGCGTTGCGATTGGCACGGGGCGAATGCTGGAAGAGCTCTC
>CALRVA020000137.1:0-7244 GCA_943371495.1 Archangium gephyra
CGCTGCAGCAGCCAATAGGCAAAGCCGCACAGCAACAGCACCACCCCGTAGGCCGCCGTCGGCGTCTTGGCAAACCGGTTTTCGCCCAGCCACCCGGAGACAAAGGGGACCAGCGAGAGCCAAAAGAGGAGGTGGATGTTGGCCCACAAGATGCGGCCGTTCACCTTGTGCACCAGGTGCATCATGTGGTGGTGGTTGTTCCAATAGATGCCCACAAAGACGAAGCTGAGCACATAGCTCATGAACACCGGCCAGATGGGGGTCAGCGCGGCCAGCGTGGGCTCGTGCGGCACCTTCATCTCCAGCACCATGATGGTGATGATAATGGCCAGCACGCCATCGCTGAAGGCTTCGAGTCGGTTCTTTTGCATGGCGCGGGGCTCCTGGATCGAAGTGTAGCCGACGGTGCCCACCCCCAGCCTGTGCCCGCAATTTTGCGGGGTTCCTGTAACAAATCGGATATTCGGGTGGAATCCTGGCCAGGACAGGTAGATTAAGGACAGAGTGTCGAGGAAGCGGCACTCGGAGTTATAAATGAAAACCCTTTTCTGCCTTGGCATGCTGGCAGTGGCCAGCTTGTCTTTTGGCCAAGTGCTTAACGCCAATCCGACGGCCAACAACGGCTCGGGCGGCATCTTTATGCAGTTCACGGCCGTGAACTCGGTGTCCCTCACGAGTTTCGATACCTTCGTGACGACGGGCACTGGTTCGGCCAACATCGAGTTCTGGACGCGCAGCGGCCCCTACACGGGCTTCACGGCCAGCAACGCGGGCTGGACCCTGCACGACACGGCCACCATCGGCGATTCCGAAAACAACACCCTGGTGAACGTGAACATGGCCGACATCAACATCGCGGCGGGCGACGTGCTTTCCGTGTATATGCATGCCACCTCCCGTGGCATCCGCTACTTCGGCACGGGCACCACGTCCAACACCAACTTCTCCAACGCGGACCTGTTGCTGTTCACCAACGTATCCCGCACGGGTTCCGTGGCCTTTGCGGGCTCGCAGTTCTCGCCGCGCGCGCTGGCAGGCAATGTGAACTACACCGTGGTTCCGGAGCCGATGACCATGGTGGCGATGGGCGCCGGGCTGCTGGCCCTGGCCCGACGCCGCCGCGCCAAGTAATTCGCTTGGTGCACTGAGAGAGGACGCCCTGCTGGCCACGTGGCCGGTGGGGCGTTTTTGTGCTTAGTCGGTGGGGTCAAAGGGGGCGAGCTTGGTCCAGTCCCACAGGGCGTAGAGGTCCATCTCGTCGGGTTCGTGGCCGCCCAGGCGCAGGGCAATCTCGATCTGCGAGCGGTGGTGCGCCTCGTGGGCGATGCAATAGGAGAGCAGGAGGGCGGTGGACCAGCGGTGGGGGCGGGTGCGGGCCTCGAAGTGCGCCCACAGGCGCTCCATCAGGGCGGAAGAGCGGTGGAGTTCGGTGGTGATCTCCTCGCGGGTGGCGGTCTTCCAGTCGAGCTTGGCGAGGGTTTGGGCTTCGGCGCGGAGGTGCTCCTCAAGGCGCATGCGGCGCACCACCAGGATGTGGACGTAGTTGGAGCGGATGGTCTTGCCCTTGCCGGGCTTCAGGTCCATCGCCTCGTCCGGGCACAGGGCCAGCAGGCGCAGGTTCACCTCGTTGTTGGTGCGCCACGCGCGTTGGATGTCGTCGAGGGTCATGGGGGAGACGTTACTCGGAGGAACCGGCCGAGAATCAAGCTGCCTAAGGCAACTTCTCTCAAACTTCGAGATATAATCCGGCTACAAAGTCCAGTTCTTCGTTAATCAAAACACTCACATCAAGAATGCTCCCGACACGAATCGATATCCAACGCACCTGGACAAACAGGGATGAGGCACGTTCAAGCCTGCTTTCTGATGAGATTACACTAGAAGAACTCTCTGAAGCCCCACTCTACATCCTACTAGGTGAGCCGGGCGCTGGCAAGACAGACACTGTCAAGACATATACCGACAGCCATGCCGCCATCTATGCTCGAATCGCTCATGTTGACACCGCAGGAACACTGAACACCTATGTCCGGCGCGCATTCGAAGAACAACGAGAACTATTTCTGGACGGATATGATGAGCGTCAGCAGTTCTTTAGAAACACCTTCGTCACAGACGCTCTGGATTCTGCCCGCCGCATCAATCAGATCCCAAGGATCAGAATCGTTTCCCGCGATGCATACATATCTGACCAATTCGTCGAAAGCCTCAAAGCGCTAAACAGTATCGGAGCCAAAGACGACCAGCAGTCCACCTTTCCAATTCTGAAGATAAACTCACTTACTGAAGAACAAGTTAACTACTGGCTCAAAGTCCGCCTAGACAATAAAAAGGAACTATTCATTAACGAAGTCAACAGATTGCACCTTCAAGACTTTCTACATAGACCTATAGACCTTGAAATGCTAATCAAGGCCTACAGCTCGAATTCGGAGCTGGGTGATTCCGCAACCTCTGCTTGGCTAAATGCAATCAAGGCAGAACTCGATGAGCATAATCAGGAGCGCAAAGAAGCTCTTTACAGTACACGCAACGAAAGACTATGGCTCGCACAAATTCTCGCCGCATGTGAACTCATATGCAGTGGACGAAGGGTGATCATACCATCAGTAACCGATGCCCCACCTAACGATAGCGATATCACGCCAGACTCTCTAAGCGACGAACTTTCATCTTTCAAAGAGACACCAAACACGAAATCCCTCCGATACGCATTCGAAGAGGCGACAAGGTCTCGACTCTTCCAGCAAACTAAGGATGGCATCACGTTTGACTCTCAAGCGAAGGCGCAGTTCCTTCTTGCATCCTACCTCTCTACAGTTCCTTTCAAGCAACTTAAGACCCTAATCACGACAAGCAATGCCAGTCCACGGGTACCTCCTCAACTTCTTTCCGTTGCCACAGAAATAGCCAAGCAGATGGCCGACCTATTCACCTGGTTGTGTGAAGTTCACCCAGAAGCCTTGCTCCACTACATTATTCCAGAATACACTAAAGAGCAACGCGTCCGCTTAGTCGCTAGTCTCTTCAATAATTCGGATATCCTCCACTGGCGGCTTCAGAAGTCTTCACTGAAATACCTACACCATCCGGGTATAGCAGATCAACTGTTACCTTACGTAACTCCTTCGGCTGATGTGAACCATCAACTTCTTGCCATTGCAATACTGCGGCAAGGCAATACACCCTTACTCACGCGAGAGCTGGGAAAACTACTGACATCACACTTGGTCAAGAAGCAGGTGCGGGATGAAGCCGCTCTTGCGCTCGCCAACATGGGAGATGAAGGTCGCCCATTTCTAAAAGGCTATGTGGAATCCCTATACGATTCCTCGGACGAAGCGGAAGACACCCTCTTCGCTGCAGCAATGATCTCAACGTGGCCTCACCAGTTCTCTCCTGAGACTACGTTTTCCTTTCTCCGTGAACCCAGGTCGCCATCAGGGATATACTACGCCTTCCTGACGTACATGGAGGACTCAGCCGCCAGTAGGCTGGATGCCTCCCATATTGTCCCCGGCTTAAGCTGGCTCGCGGCTCGCGGCCCAAGTCGGCAGGAGCCTGATAGATACTATAAGCATGTCGAATGGCGTATTGTGCATGATGCATGGCTGAGAATAGAAGAGCCCGAAGTCCTTGCTAGCCTCGGAAAGTATGCGCACTCCCGGATAATCAACTACAAGAATACTGCAGTTTCATGCTGGCATACCAGGGGACTGTTGGGCAAAAGACCAACCCTTTCACTCTCGACTGATGACTATGATAGTAATACGCACGCTAGATGGTGTCTTTTCAGACATTGGCTGGATGAACATCAGGACAGCCAGCATATTTGGTCGGCATGCAACGCATTTATCAGGCCAGGCGATCTTGAGGAGTTGCTCGCAGAAGCGGGCGGCAGGCCCGAAATTACTAGAACAGAGCTAGTAAGTTGGATCAAAAGGGAGCTGCTTAGACTGTACACCTCAGAAGGGGATCTGCCACTGCGATGTTATGAAGGTCGGATTTCCAGTCTAGGCATGAACTTGGAAGAACTTCTGGAGCAGTTTAAAGTCGAAGTTAGTAAGCCGAAGCAGGAAGAAGCCACCCCTAAGACACAGCTATTGCAAGAAAACAGCGACAATCTACAGGCGCTTTTAGATTCAGCTGAACTTGATTCGTTTCCTCTAATTCTCCAGCTTTTGTTTGCGGATTCGCAGGGTCACTTTCATCCAAATGCACTTTTGCCACCAGATCCAAGCCGCTGGAATGCCCTTGATACATCAGTTCGAAAGCAAGTTTTACTTCATGCCAAGAACTTTTTGAGCTCAGAGTCGTTTACTCATCCATCGTGGGAGCGCGGTTATATTGTGTTACTCACACTATGGCTGCTTGCAACGTTTGACACCGCCGGACTATCCGATTGTCCGAATATACTGATTACACACGCAGCCACGGTATTCTATTGGGGCGGTTCGTTTGCAGACGAACTTGCTCTGGTGAAGCGCTCCTACAAGTGTTTGAACGTTGAGCAACTATTTAAAGTAGTGTCCCTAGATATTCGATGCCAATTGAGTGGAGCGGATCGAACTTTCGACGCTCATCAGTACAAGGATTTCTGGCAGCCAGCCCTGGGTCCCGTTATGATTGCGGAGGCTGAACGCACATCGGGGATATATCGAGTTGCGCTTCTCGATGTTTTAGCAGCTAATGATGCCACTGAGCTGCGCCCAGCCTTGACTGATTGGCTAGAGGCGGGTGTTGGGGAATCACTAGTAAGTACGGTGGACATCGTCTTAAGATGGAGGATCAGGTCGCATTTTGGAATGGTAAGTGAATTAGCCCTCCGAAATGTTTCCGTTATGGATGCAGTCGTTTCCTATATACTTGAGGATGATTTGCATTTTGATAGGGAGGATAGGGCGCATTTTGGGTCACCTATTCTGCTTAGGGCTTTCGAAAAAGTGCTCCCTGTCTGCAATCCCGCAGAGGACGTTAAGAAGAGCTGGGGGGCAATTACCGAGCGAACTCGTAGACAGTGGCTTCGTGACAGTCTGGCAGGGGAGATTGCAAGAAGGGACGATGAGATCGGGCAACGTTTTGTTGCGAGATTTGCGACCCTGGATCGTATGTTATGGTTGCGAGATGTAGCAGACGATGCACGCTTGAAGCGTATTGAGGAAAGTTGGCAGGCGCCGTTGCTGACTGAGGTTGTACGCATGCGATCAGGACCTTCAGGGTTGTATTTGCGTGACGAGATCGACTTGCAGAGCGCAGTATTACTCGCATTGGAAGAACTGAGGCCAGAGTTCGAGACACTAGACATTCTTTGGCGTGATCGTAAGACGAGTAGTCCGGCAGACGAAACCGCAATCACAGCGTTATTGACCTGGCTGCTCAAGCTCAGTCTTCATGGATTTGTGATAAATGCAGAACCCAAGCTAAAGAATGGTTTCACAGACATTCAGATTGAAGCTGTTGTCAGAGATGCCGAAAGCGATACCAGGGTGCTTAAGTGCGTGGTGGAAGCCAAGAAGTGTGTTCACAAGGACTTGAAGTCTGCAGTGGACAAACAGCTTTATAGGAAGTATCTTGAGGACAGCCCTTCCACAGCAGGGATATATCTGGTCTTTTGGCTTTGCAAAGAGGACGAATGCACATGTCGATGTGGCGGCAAGGTTGAAACCTTGCCTATCCTTGAGTCACAGGCAGAGCAGCATGGTGGGCTTGTCAAGATCGCCTCGCTTTCTCTCAAGTAAGAGCCTGGGCTTTCAGGTTCTACTTTCAGAATTTTTTGCCTCTAGACTTGCTTGGTCGGTTGAACGTGATTTAGAGTAGGTACGGTCGAATCACCCAGATGCAGCTATGGAAGATTCAGCTGAGCGCGTGTGCTGGAGATGGCATGGACAGCCAGGGAAAAAGATGGTGGGCGGTACAGGATTTGAACCTGTGACCCCTACAGTGTCATTGTAGTGCTCTACCACTGAGCTAACCGCCCGCCGGGGATGCCAGTATCCCCCGCCGGGGGCGGAAAGTCAAGCCGGGGCGGCCTTTCGCCCGCCCTACCCCGCCAAAAACCAGGCTCAGCGCCGGGTGCTCACGGTCACACGCTCGCGGCCCGCTTCGGCCACAAACACGCTCGGCGCCGCGCGGTGCGGCACGGCCAGCTCCCACTTGCCCGCCTCGTCGGCCTTCGCCTCGCCCAGGGCCTGCCCGTTGCGCATGAGGCGCACGGTGCTGCCGGCGGGGGCGGTGCCACGCAGGGTCAGGGTCCCGCTCGTCAGGCTGGCGCCGCTCGTCGGGTTGGTCAGGGCCAGGGGCACCACGGCCTTGGCGTCCGCCGCGCCCAGGCGCACCTGCACGGTCTCATTGCTCCCCAGGGACACAAACGTCAGTTCGCTTTGCCCGCCGGTGAAGTCCATGGGGAAGCTCCACTTGCCCTCGGCGTCGGCCTTGGCCTCGCCCAGGATGCGGTCGCCCTGGCGGATCTGCACCAGTTCGCCGGCTTGGGCGGTGCCACGCAGGGTCAGGCGTCCGGCCTTGAGGGCCACGCCGTCGCGGGGTTCGGTGAGGGCCAGGGCCCCGGCGGCGTCATCGGCTTCGGCCACCGTCATCACCACGGGCAGGGCGGGGGCGCCCTCGCTGGTCAGGTTCAGTTCCATGCGGCCGGGCTCCAGCTTGAGCGGCAGGGCCCAGTTGCCTTTGTCGTCGGCTTGCACTTCGCCCACCATGTCTTCGCCGCGCATGGCCTTAATGGTGGCCAGGGCGGGGCTCGTGCCGCGCAGGGTGAAATCGCCGGGCTTGAAGCTGGCCTCTGCGCCCACATTGGTCACGGCCAGGGCGGCCGGGGCGGGCGCGGGAGAGGTCTTGGGGGTGTCCTTGTGCTCTTCCGAGTCGTGGCCGTCGCTGCCGTGGGCGTCGGCGCTCACCGCGTGCTTCTCGCCGCCGTGGTCGCCGCCGTGTTCATCGGCGTGGGCGGGCGCGGGGCGCATGAGGAACAGAACGAGGCCCACCAGGCCCGCCGCCACAATGCCCTTGAAGACATCGTAGGCCATCACTTGGTCGCGGGTGCGGCCCCGCACGGTGGCTTGCGTGGGGCCTTGGCTCATCCTTGGTGGCCTCGGGCTTCTTCGATCCAGGCTTCGGCGACTTCGCTGTGGTCATCGCCCAGGCCTAGAATTTCCAGCAAACGGGCGGGTTCCAGCGCGGCCACATCGGCCAGCGAGGTGACGCCAGCGGCGTGGAGCTTGGCGCGGCGGTCTTCC
>CALRVA020000138.1:0-7221 GCA_943371495.1 Archangium gephyra
CGTCTAGTTCCATCATCGTCAACTCGGCCAGCACGAGGGGAGCGCTGAGGCCAGTTTGGCGCACAATCGCCTCGGTCAGCATGGGTCCCCCGTTCAGGCAAGCGAGGATGGCCTGTTGTGTTTCGGAGAGGTCGTCGCCTTCTTCCGGCGGGAGCGGCTGAATCATGCCCCCGCCCAGGGCTTCCACCACCTGCATCGGGTGCTCCACTAGGGTCGCGCCGTCGCGGATGAGGCCGTGGCTGCCCCGGAAGGCCGGGCTCGTAATGGGGCCAGGGACCACAAACACGTCGCGGCCCAAATCTAGCGCGGCCGCCACTGTTTGCAAGGCACCGGATTGGGCGGGGGCCTCGATCAACACCACCGCTTGCGCCAGACCGGCAATGAGGGGGTTCCGCGCGGGGAAATTGGAAGGGAACGACGGCGTGCCGAAAGGGAATGGGCTCACACGCGCGCCGCCGCTGGCCTCCATCTGCGCGAACATGCCCTTGTGCACGGCCGGGTAGGCCACATCCGGGCCGGTGCCCATCACCGCTACCGTGCGCCCGCCGCCAGCCAAGGCTCCCTTGTGCGCCTGGGCGTCAATCCCTAGCGCGCCGCCGCTGAGCACGGTGTAGCCCTGCTCGGCCAGGCCTTTGCCAAAGAACTCGGCCACGGCCAGGCCGTAACTGCTGGCTTTGCGAGTGCCCACAATGGCGACCATCGGTGTGGAGAGGGCAGAGGCATCGCCCCGCCCAAAGAGGCAGAGCGGCGGCGACTCCATCTCGCGCAGGCTTTCGGGGTAGTCGGCGGGCTCCCAGATCCAGCCGCCTTGCTGCAAGGCGCGGTCGGCCACGCCGAGGTCAGCTTGGTTTAACCGCTTAAGGGCCTCGGCGGGGAGGTTGGGCCACGCCCGCAGGGTCGCGAGCGGGTTCAGAGTTGGGTCTTGGCGCAGGGTCCCCACAATGGACTGCGCCAGATAACGAGAAACTCCCGCCACCCCTAAGGCTTGCCAAAAGGAGGGCGGGAGCAAGTTTCTGTTCTCTTATGTCGTGAGGGAGAGGACTCAGCCGCCGCCGCTACCGCGACCTCGGCCACCGCCAGACCCGGCACCAGCACCCGGCCCGGTGTTGCCACCCTGGCTCGGTCCCGGCGGGGACAGGCTCACGTCCGCCACCACCACGAAGGTCTTCTTGATCTCGTTGCCGAGCCAATCAGAGGCACTGACCACGATCTCTTGGCGACCGTTGGAGAGCGGCGGGTTCGGCGCCGAGTTGCCGATGACGACGAACAGGCGTCCGTCCGGCGTCAGCACGTGCTCGTACTTGCGACCGTTGATGGTCACATTCACGCTCGCCGAATTGAGGCCGGAGCCGAAGTCGGCAATGTTGAAGAGGAAGTTGAGCGGCGGTCGCGCCCAGATGACTTCGCCCGAACCCGGCCACTGCATTTCCACGAACGGCGCCGTGAGGTCAATGCCGAGGTTCTTGTCGAAGTTGAGGATGCTGCCGTCGCGCGCCATCACGATGAGCGAATCGCCGACACCAATGGCCGGACCGGAAGCGGCCACGTAGTCCACCTTCGTTTCGTTGTCGCTATCGCCACCGGCTTGTCCGCCGCCGCCGTCGCCAGCACCAGCACCCGCGTTACCGCCGCCACCGGCGCCCGGGCCAGCACCCGGACCACCCGCCGGAGCGTTGGGGTCGGCCGTGGCCGGAGGCATCGGAATGCGGTAAGTGAACACCAGTTGTTCGGTGACCGGGTCAATCACGTTGACCGAACCGTTCACTCCATTGGTGATGAACATCTTGCCCACAAAAGAAGGGGAAGTCGCGGGGGGCAGTTGGGTGCGGAACTTCGGACCCGTCACCGGTCGGCCATTGTCACGGTTCAGTATCTGAATCGTGCCATCGGCGGCCACCACGCCCACGTAGTCATCGCTCACGGCCGGGGAGTAGACCAAGTCCTCTCCGACGTTGCTCTGCCAGGCCACGCGGCCATTGCTGGCCCGAACCGCGACCACGTAATTGCCGGAGTTCACATAGATCGTGCCTTCCATCACCGAGGGCGGCGTGGTGCGCGAGAAGCGCTCCAGGCGCTGCTGCCACTCTACGCGGCGGCTGCCCGTATCGAAGGAAGTTAGTTGGCCCGCTTCGGAAATGTAAACCAGCGAGTTCCCCGAGACGGCGAACTGGCCACTGTGGCCGCCCGGCAGCTCAAAGGCTTCGCCATCGGCAGCACCCGTGCTGCCATTGAGGACGACCATGCGGCCCCCTTCAATCGGCACGGCCACGGAGTTACCGACCACGCGGGGAGTGCCCTGGATGCCGAACGGGCTTTGGTAGACCCACATTTCGGCGCCCGTCACGCGGTCCACGGCGTAGACGTTGCGGTTGTCCGCCGCCGCCACCATCATGTTGCCGCTCATGTGCGCGCCAGTTCGGAAGTTGGCTTGGATCGGTGCCCCGGCCGGGTAGCGCCACATTTGCCCACCCGATTCGCGGTTGATGGCATACATACGATTGCCAACGGCCGCGTAGATCACGTCGGCGTCCATCATGGGCGAACCGCTCGGGACCACAGAGGTCGAGCCTGACCAACGCCAGGCAAGAGGAGCAGGGCCATCAAAGTCCGCGTGCGCCGCACCGACCGCCATGAGGCCAAGAAGAAGGGTTGTCCACCGCATAAGTCGTCTCGTCCGCAAAGCAGACTTACCCGTGAGAATACCGAGGTGAGTCCTGCCTTGTCTACCGAGGGTACTGACGTGTGACGGGCCTACCCGATTCATGGGCCTCCAGGGCGTGGGGTATATTGACGGCTCGCGGGCCTATAGCTCAGTTGGTTAGAGCGCACCCCTGATAAGGGTGAGGTCACTGGTTCGAATCCAGTTAGGCCCACCACTTTCCCCTTTCCCACCTCGGCGCAGGCCGTGCTGCGCCTGAATTCAGTCGTTGAAAACCCGAATTTCGTGGATGCGTGGCATTGTGCTGGGGTGTTGCAATGAGCGCAGGGCCTGCACCCGCACAAAGCGCACGGGGCGTGGCGCGAATCGGTGGACGTAGCCTGCCGCCGTGGCGCCGGTCGAATTCGCGGAGGCATCTGCCACTTCTTCCCAGTTCACACCATCGGTGCTGACGTGCACTCGGTATTGCAGCGCGCTCCCGGCGGCATAGAAGGCCACGATCTCTACCCGCCGTGCTTCCACCGCCCGCCTCAAGTCGACGGTGAGGTCGGCAGGCAAGGGATAGCACATCCAAAAGGAGCCGATGTCATCCGCCACCCCGTCCGTCACCAGGTCGGCAGAAAACTGAGGGTCTGTCGAAACGGAACTCCACGCCTTTGCACCCCGGGCCAAGTTGGGAATCACCGTCACCTTGTTCAATCGCACGAAGGCGGATTCCCCCACTGGAGCGCCATCGCGGAAGGCCTGCACCGTCACCACGCCGCTCTGGTCGAGGGTCACGGATTCTTGGATATCCGCGGCAGTGGGCACACGGGTGTCCGTGCGAAAACCAAACTGCAAACCTGCCTGCGGCCGGGCCGACACTCGGGCCTGGGTGGTGAACTGCTCGGGATTTTCAGCCCGGGTCCCCTCAATCACCAATACGAAGGGCTGCGACGCCCGGGCTACGGTGCCCAGCCAGTGCCGTGCCCGGCGCCGGAAACCCAAGTAGCCACTTTCGCCCTCGCGGTTCCACAAGCGGCACCCAAAGGCCAATATGCGCTCCGGCATGACGGCCAAGGTGTTCCATTCGTGGCCTTCCCACCAGGGCATCAGCGAACCGTATAGCCCCGGCCCGATCTTCGAGGCGCTCTGCGAAGGATCGCTCCACGCCACGATGCCAAAGACATCCGGATCGTGGTTGTAGAGCCGCTCCAGCGGCACCAGGGTATAGGCATCCCAGGGGTAGTGGTTCACCACATAGTAGGGGTCCCAGCCGGCATTGATGACCTTGAAGCCGTCCTCCACGAGCTGGGTCGCGGGGTAGTAGTGGTTCTCCCACGCGATGACGACCGTCTCCGCCGGGATGCGCTGCTTGGCGAAGTCGGATCGCGGGAATCCTTCCCATACCAGCGGAGTTTTGCCCTGCTTCACCACTTCTTGGGCCATGTCCCCCACAAAGTCAATGAAGACCCGGTTGGCATCGGCCCCGGGGCCAAGCCGGTCCATCGCCGCGAGGAACTGGGGGTCCTTGTCCGCGTCGGGGTACCAGGCTTCGTCCCCGCCGAAGTGGATATAGGGCGAATCCTTGAAAATAGTGGCGGTTTCGGCGAGGATGTCTTGGCACGTTTGCCGCACGGCCTCGGAGCCAAAGTTGATGCAGTTCTCGGAGGCCGACCCCACGAGTCGGTACTTGACCGGATCGTACTTGCAGAGAATTGCGGCGTGGCCGGGGAACTCGACCTCGGGGATGATGGTGACGCCGCGCGCGGTGGCAAAGGCTTGAAGTTCCTCCATCTCAGCCCGGGTGTAGGCGGGCCGCTGGTGGGAATTGAGCTTGTCTATCCCGGGGACGACGGTGCTGGGCAGCATCCAGTTTTGGTCGTCGGTGAGGTGGAGTTGAACGAATCGGACCTTGCCCAGCGCGACCCAACGCACCAACCGCTTGAGCGTGGAGATGCTGTGGTAGCGCCGGGCCACGTCAATCATCACGCACCGGAAGGGTGTATCGGGGGCATCAGTCACCACGGCCGATTTGGTGCCCGAGGCCAACAACTGGCCGAGAGTTTGCAGGCCCCAGGCCGCCCCGGTGGGGGTGCTTGCTCGTACCTCAATGGCTCCGCCGAACTCGATGCGATAGCCCTCTTCGGGCAAAGTCGGGTCTTTCATCAAGATGAGCTGCGGCGCACCCGCCGCGCTGGCCACCGACCAATCCTGCCGGAACGCCTCGGTTTGCACCGGAAAGTCCGTTGATTTCACGTTCAGGCGCATGGGCACCGGCGCAATCTGCCGAGTGCGCGTCATCTCCTGTGGCGTGGGGAGCAGTTCCTGCGCGCTCGCCACTCCGCATAACCCCACCAAAAGAAAACCAAGCCACCGGAACATGAGATGTGGGCGTGACCTTACCGCACCTCCGCGTCCGTAACTGGTAAACCCGAACGCATGAAACGGCACCTTGCGCAAGCCCTGGCGGATGCGGAAGCGCTCTTGATGGCGTGGCGGGCGAATCCGACCACCCTGGAGGAGCTGGAAGCCATCGCCGAGGCCTTTGCCGAGTGCCTGCAAGCCGGTCACAAGATCCTGGTGGCGGGGAACGGGGGCAGCCTCGCCGACGCCGTGCACTTTGCCGAAGAGTGGACCGGCCGTTTCCGCGCGAACCGCCGCCCCTACCCCGTGATGGCCCTCGCCGAACCCGCCCACCTCACCTGTGTGGGCAATGATTTTGTGTTCGAGGATGTGTTTGCCCGGCCCGTGCAGGCGTTCGGTCGGCCGGGGGATGTGCTTTTGCTCCTCAGCACCAGCGGGCAATCGCCCAACTTGGTCAAAGCGGCCGTGGCCGCGCGCCAGCAAGGCATGCGCGTGGTGGCCCTTTTGGGTCGGGGCGGCGGCGCTCTCCGGACTCTTTGCGATTTGGCGCACATCGTGCCCGGAAACACCGCAGACCGGATCCAGGAGCTTCACATGCTGGCGATGCACGCCCTCATCGAAGCCGTGGAAACCAGGCTTGAGCCATGACCATTTCGTACCTCTTCCGCAGCGCGGCCCTGCGCCGGTTTAGCATCGAGCGCGTGTTCGAAACGGTGATGGACCATCTGCCCGCGGGGTACGAAGCCCAACGGTGGGAGGCCCCCAGCCCTCGCGTCCGCCCCGACGGCATGCGCGCCAATATGCAAGCCGCCGCCCAGATTCAGGCGGACATCGCGCACGTGACGGGCGACATTCATTACGTAGTGCCTTCGCTCCGTGTGCCCTCGGTGCTTACCATCCACGACTGCACCAACATCAAAAAGCTCAGCGGCCTCAAGCGCACGATTTTTCGGTACTTCTGGTTTGTGCGGCCGGTGCGGGCGGCGGAAGCCGTGACCGCGATTTCCAGCGCCAGCCGGGATGACATTGTTCAATATGCCGGGTGCGCCCCGGATCGGGTGCAAGTGATCCTGAACCCCCTTACCCCCGGGCTCCCCCGCCAGCCCAAGGCATGGCCGCAAGACAAGGTGCGGGTCCTGATCCAAGGCAGCTTCTGGAACAAGAACCGCGCCCGGCAAATCGAGTCTCTGGCCGGCCTCCCGGTGGTGGTGAACCTCGTCGGCGACCGCACGGAAGACGTAGAGGCGGCGGCTCAGCGGGCCGGGGTTGAGATGATTTGGGAGAAGGGCCTGAGCGACGCCGAAATGCGCGACCGCTACGTCGAGGCCGATGCTGTGATGTTCGCCTCGCTGTTCGAAGGCTTCGGGATGCCGATTATCGAGGCTCAGCAAGTGGGGCGACCCGTGATCACCAGCAACCGGGCGCCGATGCCCGAGGTGGGGGCGGATGCGGCCCTTTATGCGAACCCCGAGGAAACCGTCAGCCTGCGCGGGTGCGTGCAGCAACTCTTGGATGATGCAAAGTTGCGAGACCAGCTCATTGAGCGAGGATTTGCCAATGTCGAGCGGTTCCAGCCGGAGCGGGTGAGCCGCCAGTACGCCGACGTGTACGACCGTCTGCGCGGGGGGGCGAATTGAAGACCGTCTTCACCAACGGGTGTTTCGACATCCTGCACGTCGGCCACGTGCGGTATCTCACCGAAGCCCGGGCACTAGGCGACCGCCTCATCGTGGGCCTCAACAGCGATGCCAGCGTGCGCGCACTCAAAGGTCCCAATCGTCCCATCAACTCCCATGAAGCGCGGCGGGAGATGCTCCTGGCCCTACGCTGCGTGGATGAGGTGGTGATTTTCGACGAACAAGACCCCTGCGCCCTCATCGAGCGGCTTCGTCCCGATGTGCATGTCAAGGGAGGGGATTATCGGCCTGAAGATCTGCCCGAAGCCGCCATTGTGCAGGCTTACGGAGGGGAAGTGGTCATCCTTTCGTACCATGCGGGGTACTCCACCACGGGGCTTGTCGCGGCAATTCAGGACGAGGGCTCGGTATAACGAGGGGCAACTCGTGGCTCAAGTCGCGCACACTGCCCTCACGGTCCTCGACCGGATGACGGAACTTAAGGTCCTTGTTGTGGGCGACCTGATGCTGGATGTGTACCTGTGGGGACACGCCTCACGCATCTCTCCCGAGGCCCCGGTCATGGTGGTCGAAGTCGAG
>CALRVA020000139.1:0-7201 GCA_943371495.1 Archangium gephyra
CGGCTTCATGTTCGGTTACGCCGGGGGCATCGACGCGGTGGCCCGGCGCATCAAGGCCGAACTGCAAGGCGAGGTCCACGTCATCAGCACAGGTGGGCTCGGCACACTGTTCCTGCCGATCTCCGAGATGCTGGAAGAGCACTATCCCACGCTCACCCTGGATGGGTTGCTGCTGGCCTGGGATCGCCTGCCCCACCGCGATCACCTCGCCTAACTAGCCCTCACCAATCGGGCAAAGAAAAACCTCCTCGCGGCTTTGGGCCGGAGGAGGTTCACTTTTTGCTTCGATTGGTTTAGAACCGGGAGTCTTCGCCCATGTTCCGCAGGGCGGGAAGAGTCGCGGTCTGGCCCGCGCCACCACCGGTGGTACCACCGCCAACGCGACGCATCTCGTAGAACACCTGCCAACCGAACTCGGCGATGGGCACGCGGTTGGTGCGATAGCGTTGCAGAACCGCCACGAGCGCCCGGGTGTAGACCCCGTTCACGCTGCCGCTGTTCATCAGGCCGATGACGTCGCCACCGCTCATGGTGGACTGCATCTGCGCAAGGAAACCGAAGATCGGCACTTCTTCGCCGAAGTAGCGGCCGTTGGCCATGGCTCGTCGCACTTGGAAGAAGGAGAACACACGCGCACCCTTCATGAAGAACGGGCGGAAGAGTTCCACCTTCGCCACCATGCGGCTGGTGTCGCTGGTGCCGTTCACGTCCACCCCGGCAAGGTAGTCCTTACCGTCGACGTTAAAGCCCGCACCGGCAAAGAACAAGAACAGTGTCGCGTCCTGTGGCATGCGCTCGGCCAGGGCCGCGGCTTGGTTCTTGATTTCATCGGCGCTCGCATTGAGCAGGATGACGGTGTTTTCGTCCGCGTAGCCCGCATGTTGCAGCAGGGCATCGCGGAGCAGGTTCGCGTCGTTCTGCGCAAAGGACTGCTTGTAGTTGTCCAGGCTCGATTCGCTGTTGCCAATGATGAGCGCAAACTTGGTGGCCACCACCGGCACGCGGTCACCCGGTCCGGTCGGCACTGGCGGCGTGGTGCCGCTGGTTTGGTTGCCCGCTTGGTTGCCCGCGCCAATCACTTGGGTCGGGTTCACCATGCCGGCTTGTTGGCCTTGGTTGTTCGTCGCCGCGACGGCTTGGCCCGTGAGGGTCGCGAGGGCCGCGACTTCATTCGGATCCAAGATTGAGGTGTCCACGCGCCAGGTGGCCGGTTGGGCCTTCCATCGCGTCTCCACTTCTCGCTGCATCTGGGCGTCGTTCAGTTGGATGTAAATCTGATTGAGGAAGTAGAACGTCTCGGCGGCGCGCTGCTCCTTATCAACCAGCGTGCTGAGCTCCATCGCAGCCGTGCGCAGGATGCCCGTCTTGACTTCGTCATTCTTCTCTTCCAGGGCCGAGCGGTACGCACTGTAGGCCGCCAGGAAGTTGGGAGAATAGGGGCTGCCGTTGCGCCATTCGCGGCGCTCGGTCACCGGCGCCGGAAGACGCGTGGGTTCCGATTGATCCTCGGGCCGCATCGCGGCCGCATTCAAAAAGGCTTCGCGGGCGACGGCCCACTGCTTGCCCTTGGCGGCGCCGAGCCCTTGCTCGTACGCTTCGCTCCATGACTGCGCCCAGGCGGCTGCGCTCAGCGCGGCCACCATCAAAATTGCCGAGACCCGGTTTGCCCTCATTCCGTTGCCTTTTCTAAGTTCCTTCTTTACTTGACCCCGCCGACGGCATACGTGATGCCGAGCGACATGTCGACTGGCCCGCCCCCGGTGGGGGAGGCAAAGTTGAGATCCACCGCGTACTTGTTCGAGTAGGGGCGATAGCCCAAACCGAACGTCAGTGCGTGGCGCTCATCAAACCCAGCCCCTCCGCTCGGTGCCATTTGGACACCAAAACGGATCGGCCACCGTGCATCGAACTTGAACAAGTTGTATTCCAGTCCGCCGCCCAGAACCAGGTGGTTCTTACGCGGAATCACGCGGTTTGACTGACCTCCAAAGTAATAGTCGGCTTGAAAACCGTAAACCATGAAGTCATCCGATCCAAATCGTCCGTCGGTCCGCATCGCGAGGCCCAGAGTGGCCTTCCCCGGCACGCGGTCGTAGATGGCTTCCGTGCTGGTGTTGCCCTCGAGCGAAATCGGCGTGCGCAGGCTGAACGAGACGTTCAGGTTCGGGTTGTTGACCGGCGTGTGGCTGATGCCCACCACCGCGCCGAGGCCCGTGCCGTTGCCGCTCACGTTGGATTGCTGCGTGCCCACCGTCTGGTTCGTTTGGGGGTCCACGATGGTCAGGTTGCGCTCGTTCTTGATGTACTGGTTCGCCACCACGATCCCAAACCCGTAGTTGGTTTGGCCCGAGTTGCGCCCGTAGCTGAGCGTGAAGAAGTCCGTCTGACTGATCGTTTCTTCAAAGTAGTTGTCCACCCGCAGTTGACCGTTGGCCAGACCCGTGCCCGCTTGCTGGTTGCGCAGGTAGCCGCCCGTGGTGAAGCTGAGCCCAATGGTGCCAGTGGCCACTGGGGTGGCGTAGCCGACGTGGGTGATGGCACGCTTGCCAAAGAACTCTTCGCCATTAAACGTGCGGTTCGTAAAGCTCCCGCTCACGCGCTGACGGCTCGTCGGTAAGTTGCGGAAGGCAATGCCGAACTGCGAGCTATTGATGAAGCCCAAGTTGGCGGGGTTGCTGAGGGCCGAATACGTGTTGGCATCCGTGGCGTAAAACGCGCCGCCTGCCCCCATGGTTCGTCCGCCGGCGTCCAGCGCATTGACGAGATCAGGGACCTGAGCCAGGCTCAAAGCCGAACCGCTGAGCGCCAAAACGGCCAGCGACACTCTCATGGGCAACTTATTCATCATGCGTACCTGTTCCAAGACGGTGTAAGTCCTCATTATGCCGCGCCTACTGTCCTTGGACCCGCAGGACGACCTCTTGGCGCGCGGCGGCGTTTCCAGCCTTGTCCACGGCCGTCACCACGAGCTTAAACTGACCCGGCAATCGGAACTTGGATTGCACCCGGCCGGTCCACACAATGCGGTTGCCATCCGTGCGGATAGAGCGGCGACTGACGCGCGCCAGGAACCGGTTATCCATGCTCACTAAGGTCACGTCAACGCCGGTGCGGTCAATGGCATTGGGGAACTGATCTTGCACGCTTAGCACGACGGCTAGCGAACTGCGCGGGAACAAGGTGGTGCCATTGGCGGGGGCCAGGATCGAGATCACCGGAGCGCGGCGGTCCAGTGTCACGCTCACGTTGCGGTTGATCACGTTGCCGGCGAGGTCTTCAACTCGAAACTCGATGTTTTGCGCACCGTCCGTGAGGATGGAGCTCGCATCCCATACCACGTTGATCGTTTCGGTGTTGCCACTATTGTTGGGGATGTCGCTGTTGTTCACCCGCACGCGCCATTCCTTGATGTTCGGCTCGTCTAGGGTCGCGCGGATGTTCACGGTGCCATCCACAAAGGAGTTGCTGATGGGGTCGAAGTCCACAATCTTCGGATTGCGGATGTCTACCACCACCGGGATCGGCGGCACGGTGTTGTAGCTGTTGCCGGCTTCCGTGGCCACCACTTGGATGTTGTAGGAGCCCTGCGGAGAGGTTTCGCCAAAGTTCAGGGGGATCGTTCCGGTCACATCGCCGCCCGGCTCGGGCGTGAACTTGCGCTCCACTGAAACTCGGTTGGCGGGGTTCGCCACGTTGGTCGCGGTCACCACTACCGTCACTTCACGGTTAGAGCCCGTGATGTTGATCTGAACATTGTTGCTGCGGCCCAGATAATCGCCGTCCGTCGGTTTGGTGACGGTGATTGTTGCCGCTTGGCTGAGGGCGGCCGCCAAGGTGGTGCCAAGAATCCAAAAAGCTCGCATTGATCCCTCTCTCATGCCCGCCAGTATAGCACCCGCTTAAGGGTTAAGGATGGACTCGACAAAGTTCGCCACGCCGCCCTCATCGTGGCCCGGAACCACGATGTCCGCCTTGGCGCGGAGGGCTTCGGGAGCCCCGCCCATTGCGCCGGAGTAACCGGCCCACTCCAGCATCTCTTGGTCGTTGAAATAGTCGCCGATGGCGGCCACTTCTTCGGCTCGCACGCCCAACGTCTCGCACAGGATCTGCAGCCCGCGACCCTTGTGGATGCCAACCGGCAAGAACTCTATGTAGTCGGCCTCGCTGCGCACCAGTTCGTAGTCGGTGCCATGAGCGCCGGGGGCGCTGGCCACCGCTTCCTGAATCACGGGCGGATGGTCAAAGTAGAGAAGTTTGGTAGCGGGATGACTGTTCAGGCCCTCATAGCCCACCACCGGCACCTGGCCCAGCCCGGTGCGGCGCTGATACTCCTCCGCGAAGGTGCCCCCGGTGGACATCAGCACGTGGCTCCCCGAATACAAGTTGGTGTGAAGCTGCCGCGCTTGGCCAAAGGCAACCAGTTCATCCCGCACGGCATCATCCAGCCGAAAGTGAGCGATCTCACTGCCGTCGGCGGCCATCACATAGGCGCCGTTGCAACTCACAATTGGCCCGCGCAGCCCCACGGCCTCGGCAATCGGCGTCATGGTGCTGGGCGCTCGGCCACTGGCCAAAACGACCATGATCCCCGCCTCTTGCGCCCGGCGAAGCGCCGCCGCTGAATCCGGATGGGGGGTGCGTGCCCGAGTGAGGAGCGTGCCGTCGCAGTCCACGGCGATCAAGCGGATGGAAGAAACGGAGGTCCTCATGCCTTGTTGAGTGTGCGGAATGGAGGTGCATCTCCTCCGACATTCGGCCCGCACGGGCCCAGGAAAACCCGGGGCCGGGAGCCGTAAAGATTGCGAGGGTCGGTGCCAACAATCATTTGTGCGGGGGAGTGCCGCATTCACGAAGATGAGTCAAGACGCCATTGCCGGCCCGGAAATCGAAGCCAGCGCCAGCCAGGTCCACGACGTTGCGGACCGCCAAACCGTGGTCTTTCGGTTGAGTGGAGAATCCTACGGGATTGACATTTTTCGAGTCAATGAGATCATTCGGATGCGGGACATCACCCCGATTCCGCGCACCGAAGCCCATATCCGCGGCCTCGTGAACCTGCGCGGCAAAACCATCCCGGTGGTGGACCTGCGGGTCCGCATGGGGCTGGAAGTCGTGGAGGAAACCGACAGCAGCCGCATCATCGTGGTGGACGCGGAGGATGGCCAAGTCGGCATCATCGTCGATGCCGTCAACGAAGTCGTCACCCTGGAAGGTCAGCACATTGAGCCGACCCCGTCCTTGGCCAACGATGACCAAACCGAATTTGTGGAAGCCGTAGCAAAGCGTGACGCCGAGCTGGTGACCCTACTGAACCTCGACAGCGCCTTGGCTGCGTAAACGCAAGGGAGAGAACAATGAGCGCCGAACTGGATATGAGCCAATATGTCGACCTCTTTTTACAAGAGGCCGACGAACAGATTGAAATTTTAGAGCAAGAGACGCTGAAGCTGGAGGAGGATCCGACCACCGAGCGTCTCCAGATCATTTTCCGGGCGGCGCACACGCTCAAGGGATCGAGCCGTGCCATGGGCTTTGCCGGCATGGCTGAGCTAACGCACGAGATGGAAAACGTGCTGGACCAACTGCGCGAAGGGCGATTGCTGGTCTCCACGGAGATTGCGGACGCGCTCTTGCAGTGCCAGGATGACCTCCGCCAAATGGTAGTCAGCATCCGCGAAGGGAATGGCGACCAGGCCGACTGCAGCGCGCTGGTGGCTCAACTTCAGGGCTTTGTGAATGGCTCATCCGCCCCGGCGGCGCCCGAGGCTGGGCCGGCTGTGGCCGTCGGTTCGCAAGAAGAATCCTTGCCGCTGAGCCCCGAATTGGTGGATACGCTTACCCAAGCGGCCGAACAGTCCCCGATCCGGCAACTGCGCGTGACGCTCAACGCCGAGTGCGTGATGAAGTTTGCGCGGGCCTACATGGTCACCGGCGTTCTCACCGAAGTCGCCGAACTCCTTGCCACGGTGCCCTCGGTCGAAGATCTTGAAGAGGAGAAGTTCAACCTCCAGTTCATTGCCCTGTTCCAGGGTGGCCCGACGGATGACGAACTGCTCGCCCAACTGAAGGGAATCAGTGAGATTGACAACTTAGTCTTGAGTCCGTGGTCGGCCGAAGCCAACCCTGAACTCACGGTGGTTTCGAACGACTCGGCGGAAGCAGCCCCGGTTGCCGTCGCCGCGCCCGTTGCTCCGGTCGCTCCGGCCGCTCCGGTCACGAAGGCTCCGGGCACGGAAGCGAATAAGCAGGCCGCCTCGGTTTCGGGCCAAACGGTGCGTGTAGACGTCACCCGGCTGGACGCCTTGATGAACCTCATCGGGGAATTGGTCATTGACCGCACCCGCATCGCACAAATCGGCAGCGAGCTGGGTTCCAAGTTCAGCGACCCCAACATTGACGCTCTCGAAGAGACCGTCAGCCACATCGCCCGCATCACCAGTGACCTTCAAGACCAGATCATGAAGGCCCGCATGATGCCGATTGAGACGGTGTTCAACCGCTTCCCGCGCGTCGTCCGCGACCTGGCGAACAAGCTGGGCAAGGACGTGAAGCTGGAACTAGTCGGTGGCGAAACCGAACTTGACCGCAGCGTCATCGAAGTCATCGGTGACCCGCTTTTGCACATCCTGCGGAACAGCGTGGACCACGGTCTGGAAGACCCCGACACCCGCGAGCAAGTGGGCAAACCGCGCCAGGGCCGCGTGCTGGTGAAGGCGTGCCACCAAGACAACCATATTGTTATTGAGATCAGCGACGACGGGCGCGGCATTGACGCCGAACGCATCCGGAAGAAAGCGGTCGAAAAGGGACTTCTCACCAAGGATCAGGCGGATCGTCTGACCGAGCGCGAAGCTCTCCAGTACATTTTCTCCAGCGGATTCAGCACCGCCGCCGAAGTCAGCGAAGTCAGCGGGCGCGGCGTGGGGATGGACATCGTCCGCTCCAACCTGCAGCGCCTGGGTGGCCTCATCGACCTCGAAACCGAAGTCGGCAAGGGCTCCCGGTTCGTGCTCCGTTTGCCGCTCACGCTCGCCATCATTCGCGGGCTGCTGACCAAGGTGGGCGAGCAAGTCATTGTCCTCCCCCTGGGAAGCGTGGTGGAGACGCTTTTGGTCGAAACCGAGAGCATTCAATCGGTGAACCGCAACGAAGTCATCGTCCTTCGAGGTCAAACCCTCCCCTTAGTTCGACTGAATGACAT
>CALRVA020000140.1:0-7190 GCA_943371495.1 Archangium gephyra
AGGGGAGCGCGGCTCTTAATGATGTGGCTCTCACTTGCGCGGCCCGGATGGCGCGTTCCGAGGTGCAGTGGATCCACGTCACCGGCCCCAAGCACTACGAAGAAACCCTCTCCACCTGCAACAAACTCGCGATCAAGAGTGATTACTCCGTGCGCTCGTTCTTGCAAGAAGATGACCTCGCCGCGGCGCTGTTCTCGTGCGCCGTCTGCGTGAGCCGAGCGGGGGCTGGCACGTTGGCGGAGCTCGCGGCCTTCCGCAAGCCCGCGATTCTCGTTCCGTTCCCCAGCGCATTTGGCGACCACCAAACGCGCAATGCGACAGAATTTGTGGAGATGGGCGCGGCCGATTTGATCCCTCAAGATGAACTGACTCCGGCGGGTTTGGAGGTCCGGATTCTCAAGTGGTTGAGTGATGAAAATGCCGCCCGCCACGCCCGTGAGGCGCTGGCGAACTGGGATCGACCGGACGCCACGGAGCTTGTCTTGAACGAGATTCAGCGGGCGGTGACCGCGTGAGCCGACCTTACGAGCGACCCGAGTGGTTCGCCGGGGCTGACGCCGCGCAACAATGCACCGGATTCTTCTTCGTCGGCATCGGCGGGGCCGGCATGAGCGGCATTGCCCGCGTGCTGCGCCAGCAGGGATTCAGAGTTTCCGGGAGTGACCGCACGGCCAGCCTTGTGACTGACCGTCTGGTGGCCGAAGGAATTCCCGTCACCATCGGCCACGCCGACGCTCGTCCGGCCGAGGGTGATCTCGTCGTGGTGACCGACGCCATCGAACTGGAAGAATCGCCCGAAGTGAACTGGGCGCGCGAACACGGACGCCCGCTTTGGCGACGAAGCCAAGCTCTGGCGCACGCTCTACGCGACCACAAGATCATTGCCGTCACCGGCACGCACGGCAAAACCACCACCACCACGATGCTGGGCGAAGCCCTCGCCGGGGCGGGCTATGACCCGCTCGTTATCGTAGGCGCGGAGGTACCGGCCTGGGGTTCCAGCGCGCGCATGGGGGGTGGCCGGTGGGCCGTCGTCGAGGCGTGTGAAGCCTACGCCAGCTTCGAACACCTCGTCCCCCATATGGTTGTGCTCACCAATCTCGAGCACGATCACGTGGATTTCTATCCCACAGAACAGGACTTATTCGCCGCCATCGAAGGGTTCATCAACCGCATCCAAGACGGCGGGGCTTGTTTTGTCCTCGCCGACGATGACACGGCCCTGAGCGTGGCCGGGCCGAGCGCGGTGGCCGTGCTGCCCCAAGAAGCCCCCGCCGAAGTGGGTGCCCCTGGCGACCACAACCGCCGCAACGCCGCCCTCGCCCGCGCGGTGGCCCTCAGCCTGGGCGCCGCCGCCCCAGCGGTGGATGAAGCTCTGCGCACTTTCTCCGGGGCCGAACGGCGCCTCCAAATCATCCACGATGCCGATTGGACATTGGTGGACGACTACGCTCACCACCCCACCGAGATCCAGGCCAGCATCCAGGCCCTGCGGGAGAAATTCCCGGGCCGGCGCCTGCTCGTCGCCTTCCAGCCGCACCTCTATTCGCGCACCGCGCCGCTCCTCAATGAATTCGCCCAGGCCCTAGATGGGGCCGACGTGGTCATCCTCACGGATATCTATCCCGCCCGCGAGGCGCCCATGGCTGGCATCAGCAGCGTCCGCATTGCCGAGCTGATGCGCAAGGAGTGCCACTATGTTCCCAGTCGGTTCCTGGTCGCCCGCGAGGCGGCCCGCCACATGCGCCCCGGCGATGTGGTGGTGATGATGGGCGCCGGCAACATAGGCGACTGCGTAGCCGACGTGGTGCCCGAAGTTGAACGCCTGCGCGCCAAGCGCACCAAGCGGATCACCGTCCTCGCCGGTGGCGATAGCGCGGAAAGGGAAGTCAGCCGCCTCAGCGGCCTCAGCGTTTACCAAGCCCTGCAACGCCTCGGCTACGACGCCACCCTCACGGACGCCACCGAGCGGCTGCTGAGTGGCCAAGGTTTCCCCGAGTTTGTCGGACCTAACCGGCCGGACCTTGTGGTGATGGCCGTTCATGGCACCCATGCCGAAGACGGCGCCCTTCAAGGCCTGCTCGAACTCCTGCACATCCCCTACACCGGCTCGCGCATTCTGGCCTCGGCCACCGGGATGGACAAGGACGCCACCAAGCGGGTGCTGGCCGCCCATGGCCTCGACGTACCGCGGGGTGTGCTACTGAAGGAAGGGGAAGGCGTACCGGAGCTGCGCGGCCTGGAGGGCGATTCTTTCGTCGTCAAGCCCAACCGTCAAGGCTCTACCGTCGGCCTCGTCTTTGTCGAGCGTCGCGCCGATCTCCCCGCCGCCCTCGCCAAGGCTTTCCACTACGACACCGAAGTGCTGGTGGAAGAGTGGGTGCGCGGCACCGAAGTGAGTGTGCCCGTGCTGGGTAGCCGTGTTTTCCCCGTGGTTGAGATCGTCCCCGATGGCGGCCGCTACGACTTCACGCGCAAGTACGTCCCCGGGGCCACCGAAGAGATCTGCCCGGCTCGCCTGGACCCCGCTCTCACCCTCCGGATTCAGCTCATGGCGCGGGATGCGCACTTCGCCCTGAACGCCCGCGGGCTCACCCGCACGGACATGATCGTGACCGAAGGTCGGGTCGTCATCCTTGAGGTCAACACTCTCCCCGGCATGACCCCCACCAGCCTGGCCCCGCGCGCCGCGCAGGCCGACGACCTCGGCTTCGATGACCTCGTTAATCTTATTGTGGAGGAAGGACTTGCCCCCCGGGCCGAACTCGCGCCGACCGTCCGCCACTAAGAAACCGGCACCCAAGGCCGCGGCCCCCAAGAGCACGGGCACCCGCCCGCGTGCTGCCCGCCCTGGCACCAAGACGCCGACCAAGACCGCTCCGCGTGCACGCCGCCCCATTTCTTGGAGCCGCGTAGCGTGGGGAGCGTTGGTGCTGAATCTGGCTGCCGGGCTGATGGCCAGCCAGGCCACCAGCTTGCAGTCCGTCCGGGTGGTGGGCTTGCCCGACGGCACCTCCACCAAAGCCATTGAGAAGGCGGTGGAGCCCCTCCAGGCCATCCCGTTTGTCCGCGCCCATAGCGCCGTGGTGGAAGCGCAAGTGCTGCAAATGCCTGAAGTGGAATCCGCCAAGCTCACCCGCACGATGTTCGGGCGGGGCCTCCTTACGATTGAATGGGCCGAGCCCGTGGCTGGCATCGAAGGTGCGGATGCCGTGCTCACTCGCTCGGGGCGCATCGTTTACGGCATGAAAGCCCCCGACGGTGTGATGGCCCTCAGCCTCGATCCAGGTCAGGCTTCGGCCGTCCCTGGCTTCATCGGTCCCTATCCCACTTTAGAGCTTGCCCAACTGGTGGAGCGCGTGGGTCGCGCCATGCCGGGCGAGAACTGGGCCCTCGCCATGGACCGCGCGGGCATTATCTCTATCTCGAAACCCGAAGGTGTTAAACTTATCTTTGGCGCGCCTGACGATTGGGACAAGAAATGGACAGCCTGGGAGCGATTGCTAACAAGCGATCCCACTCTGCCAGACCAAAAGTTGATTGTCAATCTCACGGCCCCGGATTGGCCGACCAAACGGCCCCGACCTGCAGAACCTGTCCGAAAACCATGAGCATCCTGAACACGAATTCATCCAAGCCTATCGCGGGCGTCGCGTGGATTAGCATCTTTAGTGTTTTGCTCGGGCTCCTGGCCAGCTTGGCTTGGGTCACCAACAACTCCAAGCAGGCTCGACTTCAGGCACTTTCGCCCGAAGCCCAGCGCCGCCTGACGATTGAAGAACTCGACACGGCCGCTGAAATCGAAAAGCAACGGACCGAAGTGCAAAAGCTCCGCGATGAAAACACGCGTCTGCAAAAATTGGTGGCGACCAATGATAGTGCCAGCACGGAACTCAACAAGTCTTTGCAGGACCTCAAAACGTTTGCCGGTCTGACCGAAGTGGAAGGCCCTGGCGTCACCGTGGTGCTGACGGACAGCAAGCGCCCGCTGGACGAAGTGCTGGACGCCAACGAGAACATCATCCACGACCAGGACGTGCTCTCAGTCATCAACGAACTTTGGAACGCTGGCGCCGAGGCCATCTCCATCAACGACAAGCGCGTTGGTCCGGGAAGCTGGGTTCGCTGCGCCGGCACGCGCATCCTGGTGGATAGTGTGCAGGTGGCCGCGCCCGTGGTCATCCGCGCCATCGGGGATAGCAAGAACCTTTACAGCTCCATGAACATGCCGGGCGGCTACCTAGACCAGCTTCGCCAGACCGACCCCGCCATGGTGCGCATCGAAATGGCGACCAAGCTCAATCTGCCGCCATTCAGCGGCTCCACGGCCAAGGAAATTCTTGAGGAGCCGAAGAAGGCCAATTGATTCTCATCCCCATCTTCGCGTTTCTCATCGGCCTGGCGATTGGCTGGTCGATTTTTCAAGGGGCACCGCTCAGCGGCATCGCGGGCGTGTACCTCGGGATTGGCGTTCTGGCCGGGCTTGACACCGTGCTCGGCGGCGTCAAGAGCATGCTCACCGAAGAGTTCCGCACGGACGTGTTTGTCACTGGCTTCTTAGTGAACGTGCTGGCGGCGGCGGGCCTGGCGTGGTTCGGCGACCAGATCGGCGTGCAACTCGCCCTCGCCGCGGTGGTGGTCATGGGTTGGAGAATTTTTAACAATCTGGGTCTCATCCGGCGTCAACTTCTGTCACGATTCTATGAATCGCAGCGACGGCGGCGAGTGGAGGCAGAAAGTTCGTGAGCCAAACGGTTTGTTGTGTCGATATCGGGTCCTCCAAGATCCTCGCGGTGGCGTTTAGCCGTCAGGGTTCGGAACTCAAGGTTTTGGGCTACGGCGCCGGTCCTGCCCGGGGCGTGGAGCGTGGCCTCGTCACCGACGTGGATCGTCTGGCCGGAGCCTTGGACTACGCGCTCCAACGCCTGGAACGAGAAACCGGCGAGCGGTATCAAGACATCATCATCAGCATCGGTGGGCGCAACATCACGTGCTCCTCGTCGCAGGGGTTCGTCAAGCTCCTCCCGCCGGATCAAAAGGTTCGGTCGTCTCATCTCCTCCAAGTGGTGGACCACAGCCGCCACGTGGGCCTGCCCGCAGGATACGAGCAGATCATGGCCTCGGTGCGCGAGTATCGCCTAGATGGTCGCCGCCAAGTTACGCGGCCTCTCGGCATGGCGGGAGATCGCCTCGAAGTCCTCACGCTGCTGGTCAACGCACCTTCCCAAGAACTTGACCAACTCCAAGCGGCCGTCGAAGCCGCCAATCGCAAGATCGTGGATCTGGTGCCCGCGCCGCTGGCCGCCGTCTTTGGCCTCGCCCCGCGCGAAATGCGCGAAGAGCACGCGCTTGTACTAGACTTTGGTTATTCCACCACGTCCGTCTCGGTGGTCCGCCACGGCACCGTCGCATTTGTCGGGATCGTGCCCGTGGGGTCTCACCATATCACCAAAGATATTGCGGCGTTGTTGCAATGTTCGGAGGCCGAAGCCGAGCGGCTCAAGACCCAGCAAGCCCACGTGAAATTGTCAGAAATTGTGGCTGACGAAGCCGTGGAAGTGGTGCAGAACGATGGTGAGCCCGCGCGCAAGCTTAAGCGGCGGGTACTCTGTGAGATTGTTGAAAGCCGTGTGCGAGAAACCCTCGCCCATGTCCGCCGTTTGGTGGAATCGGAAGGGTTTTCCACTCAGGGTGTGCCTGTGGCCCTCCTCACCGGGGGCGGAGCACTCTTGGGAGGAATGGATGCGGCCGTCGAACAAGAATTAGGCGTTCAGAGAGCTCGCACAACTTGGCCCAAACTCACCGGCATGCACGCCCGGCACCTCGGGGTGCCCGAGGCGACGGTAGCGGTGGGATTAGCCCGGATTGCCCTCGAAGAAGGCGTTGAAGAATTGCAGCCGGCCCGTGACTCCGCGGGTTGGCGAGAGCGATTGAGAGCGGTGTGGGCGATGCTCCCCACCGGTTCCAAATAAAGGAGTCAGGATCAGGCAAAACATATGAGTGACGCGGGTGGCGCAATCATCAAAGTGGTTGGGGTCGGCGGTGGCGGCGGCAATGCGGTAGATCGCATGATCGATGCCAAGGTGATGGGCGTGGAGTTCATTGCCATGAACACCGACATTCAGGTACTGGATCGCTCGAAGGCAACCAAAAAGGTTCAACTCGGGGTCAATCTCACTCGGGGCTTAGGCGCCGGGGGCGATCCCAGCATCGGACGTCAAAGCGCCGAAGAAAGCCGACAAGAAATCCGCAAGGTGCTGGATGGGGCCGACATGGTCTTCCTCACCGCGGGGATGGGCGGCGGCACCGGCACCGGGGCCTGCGCCGTGGTGGCGGAGATTGCGCGCGAACTCGGCGCCCTGACGGTGTGCATCGTCACCAAGCCGTTCCGATTTGAAGGCTCGGCCCGCCAGCGTCTGGCGGAAGAAGGAGTCAGCGCGCTGATGGAGCACGCCGACACCCTGATCACGATTCCGAACGAGCGCCTGATTGATGTGGTGGAGCGCAAGACCACCCTCACCGAGGCCTATCGCATTGCGGATGACATCCTGCGTCAAGGTGTGCAGGGCATCTCCGACATCATCAGCATCACCGGCACCATCAACGTGGACTTTGCCGACGTGCGCCGCGTGATGCAGAACGCTGGCCCCGCCCTGATGGGCATCGGCTACGGCGCGGGCGAGCACCGCGCCCTGCAAGCCGCGCAGAGTGCCACCAGCAGCCGACTGCTGGAAACGGGCATCGAGAACGCTCGCGGCATGCTGGTGAACATCACCGCCGACGAAGACTTCACCCTGGTGGAACTGGACGAAGCCATGACCTACCTCCGCAGCCTGACGGACGAGGACGAGGCGAGTATCTTCTTCGGTCAGGTCACCGACCCGAACCTGAAGGGCGAAGTGCGCATCACCGTGCTGGCCACCGGATTCTCCTCCGTCCCGCAACCGAGCCGCCCGCCCCGCGAGCGATCCAACCCGGCGCCGCGCGAAGTCGCCCGCGAAGTGGTGGAAGACGTGGAAGCCGAGTTGCCGAGTGCCCCCGAACCGGTGCGCGAAACCCGCCCCGAGCCGCGGGTGGAGAAGCGCGTGGAACCCAGCAAGATCTGGGACGAGTTCCGCCGCGAGCAGCAGAAGAACGTGCAGCCCGCCGAAGAAGAACCGGAAGAAGATCTGGACCTGCCTGCCTTCCTC
>CALRVA020000141.1:0-7074 GCA_943371495.1 Archangium gephyra
CTGAAAGAAGACGGCGTTTGGCGCGAACCTGAGCAGGCTGAACCCAAGGCCGAGCTGACTCCATTGCGTACGTTATAAGGGCTTAGCCCCCCAAGGTGTCAGAAAGGCACTAGGAATGCTTGCGAATTGACCCATCTCAAGCGTTAAACTAGCGTCATGCATTTTGCGCTTTTGGCCGCAACTGTCAGTTTTGTGCCGGGGCAGACCATGGGGGCCGATCTGAACGATGGCGCCGTGGTGGAGGCCCTCTCCTGGAGAGTTCGTCCGGGGGTGGTTTTGGTGCCGCTGCGCGAAGTCATGGCCCCGCTCGAAGTCGTCGTCGAGTACGACACCGCCACGGCCAACATCTTGGTGGACCAACTCCCGTTGCCGAAGGAGTGGATCGAAGTCCGCGACAAGACGACCTGGATTGACCTGGTGCACCTGCAGAAGTGGAACCAGGAGCTGGGCATGGAATGGCGTCAGATTGACGATCGCACCGTGGAACTGACCCGAGGCATTAGCAAAGTGCAAGTGGTGCGCCCGCCGCACCGGGTGGAAGTGAGCCTGCGCGAACAGAAGCTGCGCGGGTGGCAGGGAAGCCGCCTATACATGGAAACGAACTGCAGCACGGGCAAGGGCGGATTCCGCACCCCGCCGGGCGTATTTGATGCCGGGCCGGAATACACCCGCCACCGCGTTTCGCGAAAGTACGACAACGCGCCGATGCCCTACGCGGTGCAGGTGGAAGGCGGCGTCTTCATTCACGGGTCCAGTTCAGTGCCGCGCTACCCGGCCAGCCACGGGTGCGTGCGCATGCCGATGTGGGGACCGAACGCGGCCCGCATGTTCTTTGAATGGGTGGAGCCAGGGTCGGAGATTCGCATTGAGCAAGATTTTCTCACTCCTTTACCGGCACCTTTAACACCCCCTAACGCGTAATATAGGGTTGTGAAACCTTTCGTTTGGTCGGTGGTTGCGGCAGCGGCCATTTTGTCTGGTTGTGCGAGCGACTCGGGCGTGATCTCGCAGGCTCCGGTCAACAATGACGGCCCGAACTCGGAATACAAGGCGTTGCGAGAGGGTGACTCGAGTTCCGCGACCGGTGGAAGCCAGTCTGCGAACAGCCCGACCCCCGGGGGCGGCAGCGCGCAAACCCCGAGCGGTTCGAATCGTACGGGCAATCCCGGAATGGGCGCCCCTGGCAACCCGCAAGGCGGAGGAAACCGCACGGGTCAACCCGGCCAACCCGGACCGAACGGAGAGGGCACCAATGCCGAGCAACCGAATGGTGGTGGTGAAGGCCGACGACCCGGCCCCGGCGGTGCCGGTGGCTCTGGCGGACCGGGTGGACCTGGTGGACCTGGTGGTGGCCCGGGTGGTCAGCGCGGACAGATGCCGCCCGAATGGGCCGATGTCGAGCGCGACACGAATATCTCCCTCAAGGACATCCCCGCCCCGATCTACCCCGGCGCAACCCTGAGCGAAGAGGAAGGGGCGATCTGGAAGATGACGTTCCCGCAGGGCGGCGTGCGCTACCGCGCGGTGCTGGTCACCAGCGACGCCCGCGACAAGGTGATGGAGTTCTACAACTCGAAGCTGATTGAGGTCCGAGCGAACGATCGCGGTCTGAACGGCATGGCCCCCAACGACTTCCGCGTGATGCTGAACGTGATGGACGGCCCCGGCGGCAAGCAGCGCATCAATCTGATGGTGATGAAGGGGGAAGGACCCCCCAGACGAGGGGGTGACGGTCAGCCCAATTCCGGACGTCGTCCCCCTGGCGGGCCTGGAGAAGGCGCGTAAGTTCAAGATCGGCCCAGGCATAGCTCATGCCGGGGCCGCTTTCGTTCAGGATGGGCTCCACGAAGGGCTCCACCGGCGGCGCGATGATCGCCGACGTGCCGTGCGTGAAGGGAAGCGGTTCGCGCCCCAACTGACCGCGAAGGGTGCTGTGGATGACGAACTGTTGGTTCTCCACGGCGCGGCCCTGAGCCGACCACCGCACGCGCAACGCACTCTGGGATGTTTCGGTCCACGAGGGCACACAGAGGATGAGCGTGCCATGCTCCGCCAGCAACCGGGTGGCTTCGGGGAACTCCACGTCATAGCAAATGGTCACGCCAATCGGGCTCAATCGGGCTTCGAGACCCGCGCCGGGGGCGAGGTGCCACATGTCCTTTTCGTATTGGGTCAGGCGCACTTTGGGCTGCCAAAACACCTTGCCGTCGGGCGTCACGATGGGCGTGGCATTGGTGATGCCTTCGGGGCGGGGCATAAAGATGGACCCGGCCACCACCATGCACCCCGAGGTCTGGGCCGCGCGGTGCACCATGGCCAGATAGTCGTCCGCCAGGGGCAGTAACTCGGTGAGAACTTGGTTTTCCGGGATGTTGTCGCGGGTGAGGAGCTCAAAGTAGGTGTACTCCGGCAGCACCACCAGGTCGGCTTCCGCACGCGCCACCACGTCCAAGAATCTTTTCTCGAAATCGCCCCATCCAGAGACAGGCGCGATTTCCCAATTGACGGCAGCGGCCCGGATCACTTGGTTCACGGTTGCCACTCCAAGATTGCGGCCGCGTGTCCGCTTTCTTCATCGTCCATATGGTTCTCAATCACGCCCTTCCATTGTGTGCCCATCCGCAGCAGCGGGGTGAGGGTTCGGTCGGTCAGAGTGCCTTCGGCCACGGCTTGCGCATAGGCGTGCGGGGTTTGTCCTGAGGCTTGGGCTAAATAATCCGGCATCCGCACGGCCGTACCGTATCGCACCAGGCCCTGCGTCCGCACAAGGTCAAATCGAGCTTGGTAGAGTCGCCGCCCGATGCCTTGCCCTCGGCTGGACGGGGCCACGGAGAGGTCCACTCCGTAAAGCGTGGTGCCGCCCGGCGCATGCGCATGCAAAAAGTGGCCGCCCACTGTGGTTTCCCAGTCGAGATGCGCCTGCCAGTTCGCCTCGTCCAGGATCAGATTGGTGCAACTGGCGACGATCCGACCGGCTTGCTCGGCCACCCATTGCCCCTCGGGGAAGATCTCTAGGTGGTGCGCGATGTGCTCCGCCTGCCACAAGAGTTCCTCCGGGAATGGAGGCGGAAAACAGTCGCGCTGCAAAGCCACAACGCCGGCGATGTCGGCGCGGGTGGTCGTCCGGATGGTTGCGTTCAGGCCTGACACTGAGGTCAAGATTTGGACATTGCCAACTGAATCAGGTCGCGCGGCGGCCGGAACTCCATGGTTTCGCGTACGGTTTCCAGGGTCTCCACCGTGGCGTTTGGCGCGCGGCGCAGGAGTTCGCCCAGCAGCTCTTCCACGAGCTCATCCGGGGTGCTTGCACCACTCGAAACGCCCACCGTGCGCGCCCCTTCCAGCCACTCATCCTTCAGTTCGCTCACGTTCAACAAGAGGTAAGAGCGCGGCCCTAACGCCTCGGCGACTTCACGAAGTCGGTTGCTGTTGCTACTCAGCGTGCTGCCCACCACCAGCACCACATCGCACTCCGTGGCCATGGCCTTCATCGCCCCTTGGCGGTTGGTGGTGGCGTAGCAGATGTCTTCCTTCTTGGCCGTTTCCATGTAAGG
This sequence comes from Archangium gephyra, assembly GCA_943371495.1. Lineage (GTDB taxonomy): Bacteria > Armatimonadota > Fimbriimonadia > Fimbriimonadales > Fimbriimonadaceae > JAHBTC01. The sequence continues at coordinate 3,555 of CALRVA020000141.1, forward strand.
GAAGCGCCGGCGGAGCACCGCCATGATCGCGTCCACTTCGTCCACAGAAAGCGTGGTTTGGGTCACCACCGCCAGCTTCTCGTGCGGCGGAAGCTCCAGGTGTTCGGCTTCTTCCGGGGTCTCCACCAAAATCATGCGGTCGGGTGCTTCGCCCATCGTGCCCTCGGCTTCCACGTGGCCACGGTGGCCGATATAAATCATCAAGAAGCCCTTTTCGGCAAAGCGACGCGCTTCGTTGTGGACCTTAGTCACCAAGGGACAAGTCGCGTCAATGATGCTGAGGTTGCGTGCCTTGGCGGCATTGCGCACCGCCGGGGAAACTCCGTGAGCAGAGAACACGACGGCCGAATTCTCAGGAATCTCATTCACGTCTTCGACAAAAATCACGCCCTGCGATTCAAACCGACTGACGACATGCTCGTTGTGGACGATGGCATGACGCACATAAAGGGGCGCGCCGTGCACCTTCAGCGCCAGTTCCACCACCTCAATGGCGAACGCTACGCCGGCACAGAAGCCTCGCGGGGCGGCCAACAAGATTCGTTCCACGGCTCTATTCTACGGCCCTCGCCAGCCGGAGGCGCACGCCCGTGCGCGGAACGGGCACACTGACGGGGGGCGCGAGCTTATCGAGCTCAATCTCCACCGCTTGCACCCGATCAAACTCGGCCAGCATGGCCTCGCCGATGTGCTGCGCCAGGCGCTCCACCAGCTTGTAAGAAGTGCTGGTGCCCACCTGGTGGGCCAAGTGGGCGGCGGCGCCGTAGTCCACGGTGTCTTCCAGGGCGTCGGTGAGGGGGGCATCTCCTTCGACTTCCAGGGCTAAATCGAGGCCGAACCAGTGGCCAATTTCACGTTCGGCCGGGGTCAACCCGTGGTGGCCATAGAACTCAAGTCCCGAAACAGTCACGGTGAAGGTCGGCATCAGAACGCTCGTCGTCCTCCCGGCGTGTATAATGAAAGGAAATCGGACGTCTCGCTACGCTGGAGGCAGCCCGTGGGCTGGCCTCTTTTTTGTTCGTAACTGGACATGCGGACCGAGGACCGGGAGTGCTCAGTGGATATTGTACAAGAACTAAAACAAGTCGCCCAGGAACGCGAAATCCCCGTGGAGGAGCTGAAGCAAGAACTTGAACTTGCTCTGGCCGTTGCGTATCAAAAGTTTAAGGGTGTTCAAGGCGAAGTCACTGTCCGATTGGATCCCACCAAGAAGAGCGGCGCCGTGGTGGACAAGGAAGTGGTAGGCGAGGTGTTAGAACCCGCCACACAAGTCAGCTTGGATGTGGCCCGCAAGTACCGCGAGGATGCTGAGATCGGCGACTTTTTGTCGTTCGAGATCGACACGAGCACCTTTGGCCGTATTGCCGCCCAAACGTTTAAGCAAGTGCTCACCCAAAAGATCCGCGAAGTGGAGCAGCGCAAGGTGCTGGAACAGTTCCACGATCTGGTGGGCGAAGTGGTGACCGGAACGGTAACGCGCCGGGACGAATCTTCGGTGCTCATCCAGGTCAACCGTACGGAAGTGGAATTGCCGAAGCGCGAACAAGTGAACGGCGATGACTATCGCCCGAACGAGCGCCTCCGCGTGTTTGTGCTGAAGCTGGACGAAGGGTATCGCGGGTTCCGTGTTATCGTCAGCCGAAGCCACCCCAACTTGCTCCGCAAGCTGGTGGAACTGGAAGTGCCGGAAGTGGCCGAAGGCGTGGTGGAAATCATGTCGGTCAGCCGCGAACCGGGTCAGCGCAGCAAGATTGCCGTGCTGAGCCACGACGAGCGCATTGATGCGGTGGGCGCGTGCGTCGGACCGCGTGGGGCGCGCGTGCAGGCCATCATGGAGGAATTGCGACCCGAGAAGATCGACGTCGTACCCTTCAGCGAAGACGCCAAGACTTTCATCATCAACGCCCTCAGCCCGGCCAAGGTGAACACCATCACCCTGAACGAGGAAGAGCGCAGCGCCTACGTCATCGTGCCGGAAACCCAGCTGAGCCTGGCTATCGGTCGCGGTGGACAAAACGTGCGCCTGGCTGCCCGATTGACGGATTGGAAGATTGACATCCGCAGCGACGCCCAAGCGGCGGAAGAGCGCGAAGCCAAGACCGAAGCCACGGCGGAGAAGAAGGCCGAAGAATGAGTGAACCCGTGCGGCGATGCGTGGTCTGCAAGACCCGACGACCGCAACGGGAACTCCTCCGGTTGCGGTCTCACCCTCAAGGTAAAACCCTCGTTTGGGGACCTCGGGGCGTGGGCCGCTCGGCATATGCCTGCCCGGAAACCTGTCGAGAACAAATGACGGAACCGGCCCGACTTTCCCGGGCGCTCAAGCGACCGATCCACCCCGACGAGATTCCGCAAACTGCCTGACACACGATTGAACCAAAAAACAAATATGAGCGAACACATTTCGATTTCCGAACTTGCCAAACGGCTGAGCAGCAACGCAGCGGCCGTGCAAGCGGCACTGACCGAGCTTGGAGTCGAGGTGGCGGGAGGCAAGGTGAGCGTGGATGACGATGTCATTGAACTGCTTAAAGAAACTTTGTCCACCCAAGATGGCAGCACCTTGATGCTGGAGCGGGGGCGCACCCCCCACGAGATTGCCCAGGCCATGGGCGTGGCCGACAACGACGTTCTGAAGCATCTGATGCTGAAGATGAAGCTGCGGACGACCCTGACCAACAAACTGCCCGATGACCAAGCCGAGGCCCTGGCCGATGGTTTTGGCTTCCAGATTCAATGGGTGGAGGCGAAGGTCGAAAAGGTTGTTGCGCCCACCGAAAAGGGAGCTCCGAAGCGACCGCCGGTCGTGACCATTCTCGGTCACGTTGACCACGGCAAAACGAGTCTGCTGGACTACATCCGCCGCGCCAATGTGGCGGCCAAGGAAGCCGGGGGCATTACCCAGCACATCGGCGCCTATCAGGTGGAGTTGCCGGAAGGTCTCATCACGTTCCTGGATACTCCGGGCCACGCGGCGTTCACCGCCATGCGAGCCCGAGGAGCGCAGGTTACGGACATCGCCATTCTGGTGGTGGCCGCCGACGACGGCATCATGCCGCAGACGATCGAGGCCATTAGCCACGTGAAGAACGCCGGCGTGCCCATCATCGTGGCCGTCAACAAGATTGACAAGCCGGAAGCCAACCCGGACCGCGTGCTGCAGCAACTGATGCAATACGAACTGATCGCCGAAGCCTACGGGGGCGACGTGATCACCTGCAACGTTTCCGCCATGACCGGCGAAGGCGTGCCGCAACTGCTGGAAATGATTCTGTTGCAGGCCGACGTGATGGAGCTGAGCGCTGACCCGAAGGGCGACGTGCAAGGCGTGGTGATTGAAGCCAAGATGGAGCGCGGGCGTGGCCCCGTCGCTACGGTCCTGGTGAATCAGGGCACCCTGCGCGTCGGTGATGTGGTGGCCGTGGGGCAAACCATGGGCAAGATCAAGGCTATGACCGACTACCGGGGCGAGCGGATGAAGGAAGCGGGACCCTCGATGCCGGTCGAAATTCTGGGCCTG
>CALRVA020000142.1:0-6944 GCA_943371495.1 Archangium gephyra
GGTCGCCGCCTGGGGCGGGACGCCGATGCATGTCGAGAACGCCGCCGAGATCGGCATGGAGCACAATCTTGGCCTCACCTGCGATCCGGTCGCGGGGCTGGTGCAGGTGCCGTGCATCGAGCGGAACACCATGGGGGCGATTAAGGCGATCAATGCGGCGGAGATTGCGATCATAAGCGACCCGGCGGCGGCGCGGGTGAGCCTGGACGATGTGATTTCGACCATGTGGCAGACCGCGCTGGACATGAGCGAGAAGTACAAGGAGACCAGCGAGGGCGGGCTGGCGGTTAGGATTCCGGTGATTGTTCCGGAGTGCTAATTCACCACATCACAACGCTTAGGTAAGCGCCAACCGGATCACGCAGGCTTCCCCCGATCCAGCCTACGCCAGGTCGTGGAGGGGGAAGCGCTGCGTCACGGCGGCCACTTCGGCGCGCACGGCGGCCTGCACCGCCTCATCCTGCGGCGCGCGTAGCACCCGCGCCATCCAGCCCGCAATCAGCTTCATCTCCGCTTCGCCCAGGCCCCGGGTGGTCACGGCGGGGGTCCCCAGCCGCAGCCCGCTCGTCACAAACGGCTTCTCGGGGTCGTTCGGAATCGCGTTCTTATTCGTCGTCATGTGCGCGGCTTCCAGCACGTCCTGCGCCACCTTGCCCGTCACCCCAAAGGGTCGCAGGTCCACCAGCATCAGGTGGCTATCGGTGCCGCCACTCACAATGCGGAATCCCTCAGCCGTCAGCGCCGCCGCCAGGGCCTGCGCGTTGGCCTTCACCCGGCGAGCGTAGTCCTTAAATTCGGGGCGCAGCGCCTCGCCGAAGGCCACCGCCTTCGCCGCAATCACGTGCATCAGCGGGCCGCCCTGCAGGCCGGGGAACACCGTCTTGTTGATCTTGGTCACGTAGTCCGCATCGCCGATGATCATGCCGCCGCGCGGCCCCCGGATGCTCTTATGCGTGGTGCTGGTGACCACCTGCGCGTGCCCCACCGGCGAGGGGTACACGCCCCCGGCGATGAGCCCGCTGTAGTGCGACATATCGCACATGTGCAGGGCGTCCACCTCGTCGGCCACCCGGCGGATAAAGGCAAAATCGAACTCGCGGCTATAAGCGGTGGCCCCGCTCACAATCACGCGGGGGCGGCTTTCGTGGGCGATGCGGCGCAGTTCGTCGTAGTCAATATGCTCGTCGCTGTCGCGCACGCCGTAGGCCGCCACGTTGTAAAGCTGGCCGCTGAAGTTGACGGTGGCCCCGTGCGTCAGGTGCCCGCCGTGGGCCAGGTTCATGGCCATCAGGGTGTCGCCGGGCTTCATAAAGGTGAAGTAGGCGGCCATGTTGGCGCTGGCGCCGCTGTGGGGCTGCACGTTGGCGGCTTCGGCGCCGTAGAGCTCACACACCCGCTGGATGGCCAGGGTTTCCACCTCGTCGGCGTGGGCGCACCCGCCGTAATAGCGCTTGCCGGGGTAGCCCTCGGCGTATTTGTCGGTCAGCACGCTGCCCATGGCTTCGCGGACGGCGGCGCTGGAGTGGTTCTCGCTGGCGATGAGTTCCAGGTGGTCTTGCTGGCGCTTCACCTCGCGGTTGAGGATCGCGGCGACGGTGGGGTCGCTTTCGGCAAGGGTCGTGCGGTGGTGGGCGGGCATCGCCGTCGAGGCCATGCCGCTATTCTATCCGAGAGTTCGGCTTGATGTGTGGTCAGGCACCTTTGAACTGCTCAAGTGCTAGCGAAACCACATGCACTATTCTTTCATGCTTCGATGAATTAGTGTTCAATGTCATATCTAGTGACGTGGGTGTATCTTGGTGCTCTTCAATGATCGCCTCTATCTCATTGAGAGTATCCATGCTTCTGTACATTTCAATCAAGCGATTTGCCCGCTTCTGACCCTTGTCGATCCAATGATCGCAAAGGAAGTCAAAGGACTCCTCGTGGGTTTGCCCCAGCTTTCCCAATGGCGTTTCAAGAATTCTACAGTAAGCATTGTCTTTGTAGAGGGTTCCCCAGTTTGTTCTAAGAGTATTGATAAGGTGTGCGCAATCCTGAGTTGCCTTGTCCCAATGACTCTGCTTTTCAAGCTCGCGCTCTGGTTCAAAGTGAGCGAGCTTTGCATTTCGGATTTGTCTCAACAATTCAAGTCTCCTCCTATTAATGGATGTGCGAATGAGTACATTAGCTTCAGAATGGGCCCTTAACAGAAGCTTTTTAACGATATGCCACCCTGTTTTGCTTTTCGGATCGCACAAGGTAGAGATAGTGAGATAGTGAATCCAGGTTTCTGTCGAAAAATACTGTCTAACTACAGCCTCGTAAGCGAAGTAACTGCCAAACGATGAGTGGACTCCTTGATCAACGTTGATCAGACTTTGGCTTGCCTCAATCTCGTGGGAAATATGGTCCAAAAACGTCTGGCGTTCAAGGGATTCGACTAACAGGTAAAGAAAGCACTCGATCTGCTCTTTCTCTTCCTTCAGAGGAAACGCGGAACTGTTTGGAATCAACAGGTCGAAAGTCTGGAAGCCCATTATGTGCAAGTATGTCAGATTTTGCCTTCGGACGTCATGGAGTGCTTAACGCCCGCTCCAAGTCGGCGATGATATCGCGCGGGTCTTCCAGCCCGATGCTCAGCCGCAGACCCCCGGGCAGAATCCCGCCCTGCATCTGCACTTCCGGCGCAATCGCCGAGTGCGTCATCGAAGCCGGATGCTCAATCAGCGTCTTGATCTGCCCCAATGAAACCGCTAGGGTCACGCTCAGCGCGTGCGCGGCGATGTGGTTGCTCACCCGCATGGCCGCCTCGTAGCTCTCCTGCAGGCTCCCGCGCAGGCTAAAGAACAGCATCGAACCCGGCGCGAAATTGCCATCGTAATCCCGCATTTGCCGCTCGGCCAGGGCCCGCTGCGGGAAGTCTGCCCGCCCCGGGTACCACACCTGCGCCACGGCCGGGTGCTCGGCCAAGTAATCCGCCACCAGGGCGGCGTTGCGTTGTTGCACTTCCAACCGGTGGGGGAGGGTCGGCAGGCCGTAGACGCTGACGTGCCAGGCCGTATCGGGCGCGATGCTCCCGCCGAAGTCCTTGCGATAAAGCAAGAGATCCGTTTCCGCCCGGCGCGGCCCGATGACCACGCCCCCCATATTGGTGCCGAAACCGCCGATGTGCTTGGTGAGGCTATGCACCACAAAATCAATGCCGTGGGTGAGCGGGCGCTGGCCAAACGGCGAGGCAAAGGTGTTATCCACAATGCTGACCACGCGCTGGTCGGCGGGACGGGTGGCGTTCACCTCGGCCACCACGCGGGCCACCATCTCCAGGTCAATCAGCTCCATGGTGGGGTTGGTGGGGGTCTCGAAGTAGACCACGCGGGTTTCCGGGCGGATGGCGGCGCGGAGGGCGTCTTCGCTTTGGAAGTTAGCCAGCGTGTGCGTGATGCCAAAGCGGGGCAGCCAATTGACCACGTGGCTATAGGTGCAGCCATAGATGGCCGGCGGCATGACGATGTGATCGCCCTGGCGCACGTGGATGCCGATGGCGGCGGCGATGGCGGCCATGCCCGTGGCAAAGACGACGGCGGTTTCGCCCCGCTCGGCAAAGGCGAGGTTCTCCTCCAGCATGCCGCTGCAGGGCTCATCCAGCCGCTCATAGATGTAGATGGGCGTGGCGGTGTCGCGGTTGATGTTGGGATTGGCGAACTGCTGGAATCCGGCGGCCCCCCGCTCCGCACTGCGCAGGCGGAAGGTGACGGCGGTGGTGATCGGGGGCGTGATGTGGTCTTGGAAATCCCACTTTTCACTGCGGAACTTGCCGTGGATCAATACCGAACGATCGCGGTAGTCGTGCTCTTGCGCCATTTGTTGACTATAACGACCGGGGCCAGGTTTGTCAAATCACGCTACGAAAAGTGCGGTTGATTGCTGGCTGACGAAAGGAAGTGATACTAAAAAAGCAAAGCCGCAAAAGAAAAGCCTCCCGGCCCATTGCGGGCGAGGAGGCTTGGTTTGGATTCCCCAAGTGGGGAAGGGTTCACTTCTTGGCGCGATCGCGACCGTAGCGCTGCATGAACTTCTCGACGCGACCGGCGGAGTCCACAATGCGCTTTTGGCCCGTGTAGAACGGGTGGGTGAAGGCGCTGATGTCGAGGCGGATCACGAAGTGGTCCACGCCGTCAATGGTGCGCGTTTCGTTGCTCTTGGCCGTCGACAGGCCGGGCCACTCATGTTCACCGTCAACCCAAAGGACGGGGTTGTTCACCGGATGCGTATCGGCCTTCATAATTCTCAGTTCCTGGCCCCCGTCCTTGCACCGTGCAAACACGAATGGGCGCGAAGACAGATAATGGCACACCCGGCGGGGCGCCGCGAGGTCCGTGGCCCATTTTGGGCCGATTTTCCCCCTGCTTCGCCTCTACTTCGCCGGCCGACGCCAGTGGCTGCGCACCAGATCGGTGTCGGTCAGCGCCTCTTCCTTCACAAACTCCAGACCCATGCTGGCCAGGGCATCCAGTTCTCGGCGTAGCAGCGGCCAGGGCACCGGCCCCCATTCGGCATCTTCGGGGCGGATGCGCGTGATGATCCAGAGTTCACCGCCGGGGGCCAGGAGGGAGGCGATGGCTCGGCTGGCGGCGGCGCGGCTCTCCGGCGGCAAGGCCTGCAGGGTGTAGACCTCGACGACCCAATCAAAGGCGCCCAGGCGCTCGGGCGGCAACGCGAAGAGGTCGGCCTGTTCGTATTGCACGCGGGTGTCGGGCCACCGTTGCTTCGCCCACTCGATGGCGGTGGCGCTGACATCAAACGCCCACACCGAATCTGCCCGCGCGGCCACCCATTCGGCATCATCCCCCAGCCCGCAGCCGACCACGGCGGCACACCCTCCAGGGGCTGGTTCCTGCAAAAGAGGGTGCGGGGCAAGGTCGGCCCAAGGGACGCACCGGGCATCGCCATCCGCTGCCTGATACAAAGGCTCGAACCACTGCGAAGGCTGGCCCTGCTCGCGGGCGCGATTGGCCAGGCGGGCCGCCGCCTTGCGCACCTCAATATCTACCGGCTCGGGCATGCTCCAATAGTATAGCGAGGGGGCCGATACGTGTAGGTTTTCCCCTTCCTGGGTCCGAGAATGGCGGCGGGTAACCTCCGTAGAAGTGCCGTCCTGCGCCAAAGGTGCCGTGGGCTGGCTGAATCCCAAACCAGGATTTGTAGCCTCAACATGAGCGAAAAGCGCGTATATCTGTTCTCGGAAGGCGATGCCTCCATGCGAGATCTTCTCGGCGGTAAAGGTGCGAACCTTTCGGAAATGTCCAACATCGGACTCCCGGTGCCCCCGGGCTTCACCATCACCACGGCGCAATGTATGGAGTATTACGCCAATGGCCGCCAAATGCCGGCGGAACTCATGGGTCAAGTGCGGACGGCCGTGGAAGCGGTGGAGAAGGACCTCGGCAAGTCGTTTGGTGGCAGCACCAACCCGTTGCTGGTGTCGGTCCGCTCCGGAGCCAAGTTCAGCATGCCGGGCATGATGGACACGATTCTCAACCTGGGCCTCAATCCGGACACCCTCAAGGGCCTCATCCAAGAAAGCGGCAGCGAGCGCTTCGCTTACGACGCCTATCGCCGCTTCATCATGATGTTCTCGGCGGTGGTGCTGGACCTGGAGAAGTCGGTCTTCGAGCACGCTTTTGACGCCAAGAAGAAGAGCCGGGGCATCAAGCTCGACACCGATCTGACCGCGCAGGACCTGAAGGAAGTCGCCAACGAGTTCCTCGCGATTGTGCAAAAGGAAACGGGCAACCCGTTCCCGACCGACCCGTGGAAGCAACTGGAACTGGCTATCGAAGCCGTGTTCAAGTCTTGGAACAACGACCGCGCCATTGTTTACCGCCGCACCGAGCGGATCCCCGACGAAATCGGCACCGCCGTCAACGTGCAGGCGATGGTCTTTGGCAACCTGGGTGACGACTGTGGCACCGGGGTGGCCTTTACTCGCGACCCGAGCACCGGCGAGAACTACCTCTACGGCGAATACCTGATGAACGCCCAGGGCGAAGACGTCGTGGCCGGCGTCCGCACCCCCGTGCCGATCAGCGAACTTGAAAAGCAGAACAAGGCCGTCTACGACGAGTTTGTGGCCATCTGCAACCGCCTGGAAGGTCACTACAAGGACATGCAGGACCTGGAGTTCACGATCGAAAAGGGTCGTCTGTTCATGCTCCAGTGCCGCACGGGCAAGCGCACCGGCCCCGCCGCTGTGCGCATCGCCGTGGAAATGGTGACGGAAAAGCTGATCGAGAAGGAAGTGGCCGTGCAACGCGTGACGGCCAGCCACCTGGACCAGCTTCTGCACCCGCGCATTGACGATGTATACGTGACGGATCGCGGCATCAAGGCCGTGGCCCGAGGCCTGGCGGCCTCCCCGGGCGCTGCCGTCGGTAAGGCGGTCTTTGACGCCGACACCGCTCTGCGACTGGGCGATGCGGGCGAGAAGGTGATTTTGGTTCGCGACGAAACGAACCCGGATGACGTGCACGGCATGCTGGCCGCGCAAGGCATCCTCACGGCGCGCGGGGGCAAGACATCGCACGCAGCGGTGGTCGCCCGTGGCTTCGGTATCCCGTGTGTGGCGGGCTGCGAATCGCTCCATGTGGACCTCCGCACGCGCTCGTTCACGGTGGACGGCCAGACGATCCATGAAGGCGACATCATCAGCGTGGACGGCAGCACGGGCGACGTGTTCCTGCAGCAGCTTCCGCTGATCGCGCCGGACGTGAGCGGCCACTTTGGCACGCTGATGGAATGGTGCGACGAGTACCGCCGCCTAGACGTGCGCGCGAACGCGGACAACCCGCGTGACGCCCGCCAGGCGCTGGAATTCGGCGCGCAGGGCATTGGCCTTTGCCGCACAGAGCACATGTTCTTTGAAGCCGACCGCCTGCCGATCGTGCGCGACATGATCCTCGCCA